>CAWUTX010000117.1:0-11749 GCA_963925015.1 uncultured Gammaproteobacteria bacterium | reverse complement strand
GCATGCGGGCCTATGACGAAGAACTGTTCGGGCCGGTGGCCTGCGTGATACGCGCGCGTGACGAACACGACGCCGTGCGCATCGCCAATGACACACGCTTTGGTCTCGGCGCGAGCGTGTGGACACAAGACAGTGCGCGCGGCGAACGGATTGCGCGGACACTGCAATGTGGCGCGGCATTTGTGAATGGCATCGTGAAGAGCGACCCGCGCCTGCCCTTCGGCGGTATCAAAGACTCCGGCTACGGGCGCGAGCTTGCACACCACGGCCTGCGCGAATTCGTAAACATCAAAACCGTGTGGATTAATCAGGGGTCACACTAATGACGTGGGGTCATTAGTGTGACCCCTGATTAAATACTGTGTTTAACCTACCCCCACCCTGTCCCGCCCCCTGAACAAGGGGCGGGGACGTAGCCGGAAGTGTAATCTTACTTGTGAGCTTATGAGTAAATAACAACCGTGGAAACCTTGGCGCTGTATCTCCTGCTGGGCGCATGCGTCGGTGTCGTCGCCGGGTTGTTCGGTGTCGGTGGCGGGTTGATCATCGTACCGGCGCTGCTTTTTATTTTTCACGCCAGCGGCATCTCACCTGATGTCATCATGCATCTCGCCATCGGCACCTCGCTCGCCACCATCATGGTCACGTCGCTGTCCTCGGTGCGCGCACATCATCTGCACGGGGCCGTGCTGTGGCGGGTATTTATAAAGCTCGCGCCGGGTATCGTCGCGGGAGCCTGGCTCGGCGCTTACATCGTGGATCAATTGCCCAGTGCCACGCTGCGCGTGATTTTCGGCGTGTTCGAATTGCTAGTCGCCGCGCAGATGGGTTTCGGCATCAAGGCGGCGCCGCATCGACAGTTGCCGGGGTGGCGGGGCATGAGTCTCGCAGGCATTATTATCGGCAAGGTCTCCGCCATCATCGGCATCGGCGGCGGCACGCTCACCGTGCCGTTGCTGGTGTGGTGCAATATCGGCATACGTCAGGCGGTGGCGACCTCCGCCGCGTGCGGACTGCCGATTGCCGTCGCCGGTACCATAGGATTTATCATCACCGGCTGGAATGCATCGGCGCTGCCCGCCTGGAGTACGGGTTATATCTACTGGCCCGCGTTTGCCGGCATCGCGCTCGCCAGTGTATTTTGCGCTCCATTCGGCGCGCGACTTGCGCACACACTGCCTGCTGATAAATTGAAACGCTACTTTGCAATTCTATTGGCCATCCTGGGTATACGCATGTTGATCGCAGGATAGGTAAGCCGCCAGAAATCAGATAGCTCATAGGAGTTGATATGAACCCGCTCACACTCGTCATCGGCAACAAGAATTATTCCTCCTGGTCGCTGCGGCCATGGTTGTTGCTCAGGCAGGCCGGTACCCCCTTTGAGGAAATTCGTTTGGCCCTTGGCCGGGATGATCTCTCGAAATATTCACCGTCCGGGTTGGTGCCTGTCTTGAAGCACGGCGCGCTGGCGATATGGGATTCGCTCGCCATTGCGGAGTATCTCGCTGAACAATTTCCCGAAAAAGAATTATGGCCACGCGATGTCGAGGCGCGTGCCATGGCGCGCTCGGTGAGTGCTGAGATGCACTCCGGATTTACCCACTTGCGCACCCACATGAACATGAATTGCCGCAGCCATTTTCCCGGCAAAGGCATGACGCCTGAAGTGGCCAAGGACATTCAACGTATTCAGCAGATTTGGCAGGATTGCCGCAGCCGTTTCGGCGATGGCGGGCCATTTCTGTTTGGTGCCTTCAGCATCGCCGACGCCATGTACGCGCCGGCCTCCTTTCGCTTCATCTCCTACGCTGTAACGCTGTCACCCGTCGCGGAAACGTATGTGCGCACACTGCAAGACCTTCCTGCGATGCAGGAGTGGCTGGCCGCCGCCAAGGAGGAAAGTGAAGTGATAGAGCAGTACGAACAGTATAGAAACAAGGCGTAACAGTGGTTACTGCCATCATGGTGAAAAACATGAACAATAAATCTCCACAGTAACAGTGCCAAGCAGGATGGTGACGGCGATAATGCGCCGCTGCCAGACTAGGCGTTCCTCAGTCTGCGGATGTTGCTATTCTCGTAAAACATGATGGTGTAGCATAAGCTACGTTTCGTCTCAGTACACAGGAGATCTTATGTCACAGAAAACAGCATTGATTGTCGGCGGCGGCAGCGGCATCGGGTTCGCAGTGGCCCAGATTCTTACCAAACAGGATATCGCCGTGACTATCCTCGGCAAGAGTCCGCACAAGCTCAGCGCGGCGCATAAACTGCTCAGGGCAGCGGCCACCCTTCAGGCCGACATTACCTCGAACGACGTGCAGCGGGTGCTGGAGGCCGTTAACAAGGCGCCGGTCTATGACTATCTGGTGAATGCCGCAGGGGTGTTTGTGCCGAAGAAGTTTGTCGAACACACCGCGGCGGATTATGAAAAATATCTCTCCATCAACAAGGGCCATTTCTTTATCACGCAGGCGGTGGTGCGCAAGATGATTGAGCGCGGGCAGGGCGGGAGCATTGTCAATATCGGCTCCATGTGGGCGCACCAGGCGGTGCTCGCCACGCCGTCATCCGCTTATTCGATGGCCAAGGCCGGTCTGCACAGCCTTACCCAGCACCTCGCCATGGAATTGGCCGAACACCGGATTCGCGTGAATGCCGTCGCTCCCGCCGTGGTCGAGACGCCGGTCTACGAAGCGTTCATCGAGCCGGGCAAGGTCAAGGCGACACTTAAAAGTTTTGACAAGTTCCATCCCATCGGGCGCATCGGCACACCGGACGATGTTGCGGAGGTGATCTGTTTCCTGCTCTCGGACAAGGCGGCTTGGGTGACCGGTGCGATCTGGAATGTGGACGGTGGCGTGATGGCGGGGCGGAACTAGAACAAGAAGTAGTATGCGCGTTGCAAAAAGCAACCGCTAAGCAGCCGCCGTCTGGCGGCGCATCCATCGCTTCCTGGCTATTCATATGAGAAGCGGCTATTTTACACGCTCATTACGCCTCTTTAAGTAAGCATCTCCGCGACTACCTCAGCCTCCGGCCAAGACCGCGTGCCGACCGCGCTGCTCGTCCACGGTCAGGAGCAGAATCAGCCCGGCGACGAAGAACGCTGCGGTGGCGAGCAGCGCGAGGCGGTGGTCGCCGTGCGAGAGCCAGGCGATGATGCCGTAGCTCATGGGTCCGATGATGGCCGCGAGCTTGCTGGCCAGGCCCCACAGGCCGAAGAACTCGGCAGAGCGCGCGGGCGGCGAAAACTGCCCGATCAGCGCTCGCCCCGCCGACTGGCTCGAGCCGAGCGCGAACCCGATGAGGTTGGCCACCAGCCAGAAACCGGCGCGGCTTTCGGTCACGTAGGCGAGTACGAGCGCGGCAATCCACAGCAGCAGCGCGAGCGCGAGCGTGCGTACCGAGCCCAGCCGGTCTTGGAACCGGCCGAAGAGGAACGCGCCGGCAGCGGCGGTCACGTTCACCACCAGGATGAGCAGGATGCTCTCCTGCGTGCTGAAGCCCATCGCCTGCTGCGCGTACACCGCAGCGAGCACCACGACGGTGCTGATGCCGCAGGAATAGACGGCGAGTGTTGCCAGGAACCGGAACAGGTCGGGGAAGCGGCGCGCCTCGGCAAGCGTGTGGCGTACGCGCGCCAGGCCCACTTGCACGTAGCTCTCGCCTGGCGGCAACAAAGGCGCCGGCACGGCGCGCTCGCGCAGCCATAGAAACGTGGGGAGGGCGGCGAGCGCGAAAGCGCCGGCGGTAATCCACAGCGTCACCGGCACGAACTGAGCCGCGCTCTGCCCCTGTCCTTCCGCCCATGCAATCCACGCCAGACAAAGCCCCAGCACCAGCAGGCCGCCGAGGTAGCCGAGCGCCCAGCCATAACCCGAGATTCGCCCCATGTCGTCTGGGCGCGCGATTTCGGGCAGAAACGACGCGATGAGATTCTCACCGCTCGCGAACATGAAGCTCGCGAGAATCACCAGCAACATGGCAAGACCGATGTCGCTGGGGCCGACGCCGCCAAGCAGCGCGGTGAAGACGACGCAGCCAACCGTGGTCACGAGCAGGAAGCGCTTTTTCCACGCGCGGCGATCGGCGACGGCGCCGAGTACCGGCGCGCTCGCGAGCACCAGGAAATTGGTGATAGCCATGGCCAGCGTCCAGAGGAACGTGGCCGTGCCGTTGTCGGCGCCGTTCGTGTGCGCTACCACGCCGACGAAATAGGCGCTGTAGATTGCTGTCAGCACCACCGTGGTGTAGCCGGAGTTGGCGAAGTCGTACATCGCCCAAGCGAAGATTTCACGCCGCGTCGCAGGTTCGACGACGACGGTCACGGTGGCGCAGCTAAACGGCGGGCGACCCACGACGCTGCGATTACGGCGCGCGCATCAAACCGGTACCGGTGTTCGTAGCGGCAAATATCGGGCTCAGCCGACTTCGCGCCCCGCCGCTTGCAGATCGGCGTGGTAGGAAGAGCGCACCATCGGGCCGCTCGCCACATTGCTGAAGCCCATGTCTTTACCCACTTCGGCCAGACGGTCAAATTCTTCCGGCGCGACGAAGCGCGCCACCGGTAGGTGGTGACGGCTCGGTTGCTGGTATTGGCCGAGGGTGAGCATGTTCGGATAGTACGTTATGAGTGACAGGCAGCACTCTGGGCATGGTGAGTGATGTTTCGTTTGCCGCCGGATGCACGGTGTAGCCCAGATGTTGCGCCAGCTGCGCAATAAGCCGGTCAGCCACCAGTGACGTCTCGGCCACGACGCCCAAGGTGCGCATATCGGTCACCGGCAAATCAGGGTAGCCGCACGGGTGGATGCGCGAGTAGGGCGCGACATCCATCGCCACGTTAAGGCTGAGGCCATGGTAACAACGGCCCTGCCGCACGCGCAGGCCGAGGGCCGCGATCTTCGCGCCGTTGACGTAGACGCCCGGTGCATCACGGCGGGTTTGTGCGCTGATACCGTTGTCTGCGAGTACATCCATCACGGACTGCTCCAGTGCGCTAACCAGCTGCCGCACACCGAGGGCACGACGGCGCAGATCGAGCAACACATACGCCACGATTTGTCCCGGCGCGTGATAGGTGACTTGCCCGCCGCGATCGGTATGAATCACGGGGATGTCGCGCGGCGCGGGCACGTGTTCACGCCTGGCGTTGAGGCCGAGCGTGTACACCGGCGCATGTTCCAGCAGCCAGATTTCATCGGGCGTGGAGGATGTGCGCGTGGCAGTAAACTCGCGCATCGCCTCCCACACCGGCGTGTAGTCGCACACGCCGAGCTGGCGCACCACCACATTCGGGCTGCGGTCAGACATGGGTGCCGCTGCGCAGTTTGTGTTTGTAATCCTGAAACAGCGCGGTCATGCGCACCCACACCGGGCCGGGCTTGCCGCTGCCCACGCTGGCGTCATCGAGCGTGGTTACCGGCATGATCTCTTTGGTGGAACTGGTGAGCCAGATTTCATCCGCCGCGCGCAGTTCACCCTCGCTGATGCCCGCCTCGCGGCTTGTAATACCGTTGGCTTGCGCGAGTTCCAGAATCAAATCACGGGTAATGCCCGGCAACAGTAACTGGCCCTTGGGCGGCGTGATGACGGTATTATTTTTTATAATAAACAGGTTGCTCGCCGCGCCCTCGGTGACCGCGCCCTCGCGTATCAAAATCGCCTCCGTCGCGCCCCGGTCTATCGCTTCCTGACGCAGCAGGATATTCGGCAGCAGGGCGATGGCCTTGATGTGACAATATTTCCAGCGGATGTCTTCGAGCGTGATGGCGGTGATGCCCTGTGTGGCAAAGGTCTCCGGAATTGGAAGCAGCGGATTGCTGGTGGCTAACACCGTCGGCGCCGTATCCTTGGGGAAGGCGTGGTCACGCTTGGCGACACCGCGTGTGATCTGTAGATAGACATACTGATCGGCGTTGTCGCGCACTGTATTTTGCCGGATCAACTCACCCAGCATCGTGCCCCACTGCTCATGCGAGAACGGATTGGCAAGGCGGATGCCGCTCAAGCTGTGATCGAGGCGCGCCAGATGCTCGGCAAGCCGGAACAATCTTCCACCGTAGGCCGGAATAACTTCGTACACGCCGTCGCCGAAAATGAAACCGCGATCCAGCACCGGCACAAAGGCCTGCTCAAGCGGAAGAAATTTTCCGTTCAGATAAACAATGGGAGAGGTATTTGTCATAAGTAATTTGCAGGCGACCGGGTATTTTTCTTGTCACTTGTCACTGTTTTTAATGCCACCACAACCTGATGCTGTCGATCATGCGCCGCCATAGACCGCCCTTGGCCACATCGTGCAGCGCCACCAGCGCCGGTTTTGCGATCACGTCACCGCCGAGCGTGATCTTCACCGCGCCGAAGGTCTGGCCTTTGGCAACGGGGGCAATGATGCGCGCGTCCACCTTCATGGCCGCCGCCAGATTTTTATACTGGCCGCGTGGTACGGTGACATAGAGGTCATCACGCAGACCCAGGCGCAGGGTTTTTTCGGCGCCCTTCCAGATCGGCAGTGTGTAGAGCGGCTGACCGGCGGCATAGAGGCGGTGTGTCTCATAGAAGCGATAACCGTAGTTCAGCAACTCCAGGCTTTCCTGTGCCCGCGATTTTTCATCCTTGGTGCCGAGCACGACTGCGATCAGGCGCATGTCGTCGCGCAGTGCCGAGGTTACCAAGCAAAAGCCAGCGCTGTCGGTATGCCCCGTCTTCAGGCCATCGACGCCCTGATCGCGCCACAGCAGCAGGTTGCGGTTGTACTGGGTGATGCTGTTGTAGGTGAATTCCTTGATGGAGTAGTACTTGTAGTGCTCGGGGAACTCGCTGATGAGGGCGCGCGAGAGCAGTGCGATGTCACGCGCCGTGATGTAAAGCTCCGTATCCGGCAGGCCGGTGCTGTTGGTGAAGTGACTGCGGCTCATGCCCAGTGCCTGTGCATACTGGTTCATGAGCGTCGCGAAGCCTTTCTCGCTGCCGCCGACATGCTCCGCGAGCGCCACGCTCGCGTCATTGCCGGACTGGATAATCATGCCCTTGAGCAGGTCTTCCAGCATAACCTTGGTGCCCACCTTCACGAACATGCGCGAACCTTCCGAGCGCCACGCCTGGTCGCTGATGGTGACCGAGTCGGTGAGTTTGAGCTTGCCTGTCGCGATCTCCTTGAACACGGCATAGGCCGTCATGAGCTTGGTGAGACTTGCGGGCTCCATGCGCTCGTCGGCGCGATTTTCCGCCAGTACACGCATGCTACTGAAATCTATCAGGACGTAGGCGCGCGCTGCAAGCGCAGGTGCGGCCGCGACAGGCTGCACGGCCGCGACGGCTGCGGTGGGGGAAGGTGCGGCCTGTGCCGCGCCCAGCAGGGCCAGCAATACCAGCCCGCCCAGTAAACGAATCATGGTCATGATAAATGTGCCTTTCAGTGATAGTGTGGTTTTAATTGATGATGACGTGCGGTTCACCCAGCCCCAGTTGATGGATCAGCGTGCTCAGGCTGTCGGCCTGCTCCACATTTTCCATCGGCCCGAGGCGCACGCGGTAGAGCGCGCCGTCGTTGAGTGTGGCCTTGATTATGTCCACCGCCACGCTTGCCTTGTTCAGCAATTTTTCGCGCAGGCGCTCGGCGTTGTCACGGCTCTGGAAGGCGCCCACCTGAAGATAAAGGCCGGGCGAAGCCGGGGTTGGGGGCCGCGCGGTTTCCGCCGTGACGGGTGTTGCGCTGTTGTCAGCGGCGATCTGCGCCGGTGCTGCGGACATCGCGTGCGGGTCAATGACGCGCACTTCGACCAGCCCGGTGCCGGTGCCGAGGATGCCGAGCCGATCCGCAGCGGCATAGGACAGGTCGATCAGCCTGTTGTCCACAAACGGCCCGCGATCATTGACGCGCACGATCAGCATGCGCCCGTTGCGCAGGTTGGTGACCTGCGCATAACACGGGATGGGCAGTGTCTTGTGCGCAGCGGTGAAGGCGTACATGTCGTACGGCTCGCGGCTGGAGGTGTACTGACCGTGAAACTTGGTGCCGTACCAGGAGGCGATGCCGCGCTCGACGTAGCCCGCGCTACTCTCCATGAGAGTGTAGGTTTGGCCGTAAACGGTGTAGGACGGCGGATTGCCATATTTGCTGCGGGGTTCAGCGCGCGGTATCGGTTCGGGTAACGATGAGAGGTCAGGCGGGTTGACGGGCGCACCGTCCCTTGACGATGCCGACGACGGCGGCTTTGCTCCGGGTTTCGGCGCCGTGCCGCAGGCGGTTACTAGAACAGCAATAAGTAGCAAGTAGCAAGTAGCAAGTGGCAAGCGGCAAGCGTGAGGTAAGTCTTGCCTTTGCCTGCTACTGGCCGCTTGCAGCTGGTGACTGTTTTTGCGCACGAATCTCCTGGCTCAACTGATACACCGCCATGGCATACAGAGCACTGTGATTATAGCGGGTAATGGCATAAAAATTCTGCATGCCCACCCAATATTCAGTGCCGTCATCTCCTTCCAGAGCAATCAGCGCACCGCGTGCACCCCCGGCCCTGGAGGCAGGCAGCGGCTCTGTTTCATCGAGACTCACGCCGAAGTGCTGAAGCTGGTCGAGGCTCAGCTCAGGCTTGAGACCTTCATCAATCAGCAGGTTGAATTTTTCGCCGCTCACGCGCGCGCGACCCGCAACGGGTGCGCCGGGTTGCCAGCCGAACACGCTGAGGTAGTTGGCCACGCTTCCGATCACATCGTCGATATCGCCCCATAGATCGCGCCGGCCGTCATTGTCGAAATCCACCGCGTAGCGCCGGTAACTGCTGGAGATGAACTGTGGCACACCCATCGCGCCGGCGTAGGAGCCTTTGGGAACGGTAGGATCCAGATGCTCTTCGCGCGCGAGCAGCAGAAAGTGTTCGAGCTCGCTGCGAAAAAATGTGCTGCGCTCCGGATAGTCGAAGGCGAGCGTGGTGAGCGCATCGAGCACACGGTAGCTGCCAGTGTTTTTACCGTAACGTGTCTCAACGCCGATGATCGCGACGATAATTTCCGGGGCTACACCGTAGACGCTCTCCGCGCGTGCGAGGACTTGCGCGTGCGTGTTCCAGAACTCCACGCCGCCGAGGATGCGCGCCGGATTCACGAAGATGGGCCGGTAGTCACGCCACGATTTTTTTTCCGCCGGGGAGCTGATCGCTTCGATGATGGCGGGCTTCACCTCGGTTTGCGTAAACAAACGCGTCAATTCGGCGCGATCGAAGGCATGTTGTTTGACCATCTCGTCGATGAAGCTGCGCAGCTCCGGGCGCTGCTCGACATCCACGGCGTTGGCGCTGGACATGTACAGGGCGCACAGCAACAGGCATAACAATGTGATTTTTTGCACGGTGAGTCTCAGGAGGGTGATGGCTTGCGGTGTGTATGAATGGACATGAGGATACCGAAAGATGCCATCAGTGTCACGAGCGAAGTGCCGCCGTAACTGATGAGCGGCAGCGGCACACCCACCACAGGCGCCAGTCCGGTGACCATGCCGATGTTGATCAGGATGTACGTGAAGAAGCTGAGCGTGAGCCCGCCCGCAAGCAAGCGGCCGAAGTTGGTGGGTGCCTCGTAGGCGATGATGAGGCCGCGCGCGATGACGAACAGGAACAACGCCAGCAGCAGCAGTGCGCCGATCAGGCCAAACTCCTCGCCATAGACTGCGAAGATGAAGTCGGTGGTGCGCTCCGGAATGAAGTCGAGATAGGACTGGGTGCCGTTCAGCCAGCCCTTGCCGAACACGCCGCCGGAGCCGATGGCGATGGTGGATTGCAAAATATGATAGCCTGCGCCGAGTGGGTCTTGCTCCGGATCGAGGAAGGTGAGTACACGCTGGCGCTGATAGTCATGCATCATGCGCCACAGCAGCGGCGCGGCGGCGCCGAGCAGCAGCGCCGCGCCACCGATTACGCGCCAGCGCAGGCCCGACAACAGCAGCACAAACAGGCCGGCGCTCGCCACCAGCAGTGCGGTGCCCATGTCCGGCTGTTTGGCGATGAACGCGGCCGGCACCACGATCAATATCAGCGTCACCGTCGCGCGCAGCAGGTTCGGCGGCAGCGGTCTGTCGCCCAGATACCACGCCACCATGAGCGGCACCGCAAGCTTCATGATCTCCGAGGGCTGGAAGCGCAGGCCGCCGATCTGTAACCAGCGTTGCGCGCCCTTGGCGTGCGCGCCGAACAGGAATACCGCGATGAGCAGCAGCAGTCCAGCGCCGAACAGCCACGGCGCGATCTGCTGAAAGTAGTGCGGTGGCACCTGTGCCAGCGCGAGCATCAGGCTGAAGGCGAGACCAAAGCGCAGCAGTTGCCGCACCAGCAACTGCACGTCTTGTCCGCCGGCGCTATAGAGCACCACAAGACTGATGGTGGCCAGCAGCAGCAGGCCCACCAGCAGCGGCATGTCGAGATGCAGTCTTTGCCCCAAGCTATTCATGGGTCCTCATGTTACTCGTCCAGCTCCGGTATTACATTGCTGAGATCAACCGGCTGCGCCGGGGGCTGCGACAGCAGGTACTGATCCATCACCTTGCGCGCGATGGGCGCGGCGACGCTGCCGCCGTGGCCGCCGTTTTCCACCAGCACCGCCAGCGCGATGCGCGGATGCTCGACGGGCGCGAAGGCGATGAACAGGGCGTGGTCGCGCAGGCGCAGATCGACCTCGCTCTGTATGTATTTTTCACCCTGTTTGATGCTAAATACCTGCGCGGTGCCGGTCTTGCCGGCGATGGTGTACGGCGCGTTCAGGCCGATGGCGCGTGCGGTGCCGCGTTCGCTGCTCACCACGCGCATCATGGCGGTGATGACGCTGTCCCAGTGCCGCTTGTCCTTGACCGGTATGGTGTAAGTTACAGGCGCCGCCTGTGGATACAGTTGCTGCGTGACCGGGTGCTTGATCTCCGCGACCACTCTGGGCGCGATGCGGGTGCCGGAGGTTGCGAGTGCGCCCGTGGCGACGGCCAGCTGCAGTGGCGTGGCGAGGTTGTAGCCCTGGCCGATGCCGGTGATGACGGTTTCACCGGGATACCACGGCTGACGATGCACGCGGCGTTTCCAGCTCGCGGACGGCACCAGTCCGGCGAGCTCGCCGCCGATGTCGATGCCGGTCTTCTGGCCGAAGCCGAACTGGCCCAGGAAATCGTGCAAACGGTCGATGCCGAGTATAGTGGCGAGGGTATAGAAATACACGTCGCATGATTCCACGATGGCGCGATCAAGATCGACCGATCCGTGGCCTTTTGGATTCCAGTCGCGATAGCGGTGGCTGTGGCCCTTGAGGCTGAACCAGCCGGGGCAGAAGGTAGCCTGCGTTTCGTTGATCACGCCGAGTTCGAGTCCGCCCAGGCCGATGAACGGTTTGATGGTCGAGCCGGGCGGGTACTGGCCGCGCAGTGCGCGGTTGTAAAGCGGCTGATCGGGCGAGTTGCGGAGCGCGTCGTAGTCCTTGCTGTCGATGCCGTTCACGAACAGGTTCGGATCGTATGCGGGCTGGCTCACCAGCGCGAGCACGGCGCCGTTGGCGGGATCGATCGCTACCACCGCGCCACGGTGATCGCCGAGCGCGACTGCGGCGATGGATTGCAGTTGAATGTCGATGCTGAGGTGCAGATTTTTCCCCGCCACCGGCGGGTTGCGCTCCAGCACTCGCAGCAAACGCCCCTGTGCGTTGGTCTCTATCTGTTCGAAACCGACCGTGCCGTGCAGGGCATCTTCATAGGCCTTTTCCACCCCGGTCT
>CAWUTX010000116.1:0-30726 GCA_963925015.1 uncultured Gammaproteobacteria bacterium | reverse complement strand
TTTTTGATATGCGACATTAATTCACGCGCCTCATTTTTCTGCGCGTCGGTTCCTTCCTCCAGTATCTCGGCGATGATGCTGGTGGCGCCTTCCTCGTCACCCATGTCGAGGTAGGCACGCGCGAGGTCAAGCTTGGTGTTGACTTCATCGCCTGTAGCAAACGGTGTGGCGTCTTCTTCTGGCTCATGTTCCAGTGTGGCCATGTCCGTGTCTGCCAGCGCCTCGGCTTCTTTTTCCAGATCAAAGTCGAAGTTGATGAGCGGTTGGTGGTTCGCTGCAGTGGCTGGCGGTGGCTCCAGTGCCAGGTCGCCGACGTTGAAGTCGAGGACAGCCAGCTCGTGGACTACGGGTGCTGGCTCTGGAATGGCGAGCGTCCCGGCGAGGGTGTCCAGTTCCTGCTTGAGGGTTTCGAGACTGAGGTCGATGTCAGCGCTGTCACTTGTTGTGGTGGCGAACTCACCCTGGCTCTGCGGAGAAATGTCGAAATCGAAATTGATGGGCGCATGTTGAGTTGCGGGTGACGGTTGTTCTTTCTCTGTGGCTATATCGAGCGTGAAATCGATATTGGGCGAGGGTGCTGCGAAGAGCGGGTGTTCAGGGTATAGCTGCTGGCCCATGAGCACTGCTTTGTCCCACAGCGGATCTGGCTGGCCCGCAAGTGCGGTGTGCAGGTCTTCCGCCTGCGTGCCAAACGTGCTCTTGTTTTTGGTGAGATGGAACAATTCCAGCAGGCGCAGTTTGAGTTCGTGCCGGTAGGGTTCCTTGGCGATGAGATGTCTGAGCAGCGCCTCGGCCTGCGGATATTGTTCGTAGGCAAGATAGACGTCGATTTCGGCGAGCGGATCCTTGGCGGTCGCCTGGGCAGGCTCCGGCATTTCCATGGCCGCTTGATCCACAGCGGTCTCGGCGTGGGTATCGTCGAGGGGGCCCGTCATGCTGTAGATATCCGCCTCGGTGATGGTGGTGGCATTCATCTGCCGTCTGCGGTTGATGATCCACAACAGGGCGAGCAGCAACAGTGCCGCGCCGCCCGCCATGGCCTGTGTCATCGGGTTGCTCTGGAGATCGTTCCACAGGGCCTGTAGCGTTGCCAGTGTAAGCAGGTCGGTGATCTCTCCGGCTGGTTTTGTATCCGGCGGAGTCGCGGGTGTGCTGGCTGGTGCCGACGGCGCGGCGTTCTGCGGCGCACCCGCCTTGTTTTGCAGGGCCGCAAGATTTTCATCCTTGAGCGTGATAAGGCGCTGCATGGACTCGACCTGCTTTTCAAGCTCCGCCATGCGCGAGCTCAGCTCTTCGTTTTCCTGGCGCCGCGCCTCTACGGCTTCGTGGGCGAGCGTGAGATCCTTTTGCAGATTTTCGATGGATGCGCCTGTGCCTGATGAGGCAGACCCGCCGCTGGCAGACCCGCTCGCCGCAGAGATTTTTGTGTCACTGGCGGCGACGAGCTTGAGCTGTGCCGTGCCGGTGGAGTCACTCACCCCGGTATGCGCTTCAGCCGCCGGTTTTGGTTTTTCCTTGGCGCCGGCCCACAACGCGTGCTGGCGCTTGATTTCGCGCAAGGCATCGTCCTGGCTGATGAGGGTGATCTCATCTGATTCGGGGACGTGTAGACGATAGCCCGCCTTGAGATTGTTTACGTTGTTGCCGACAAAGGCTTCTGGATTGGCCTTGAGCAACGCGAGCATCATTTGTTGCGGACTGATGGCGGCATTCGGTCGTAGACGCTGTGCCACAGACCAGAGAGTGTCATTGACTCGAACCAACTCAGCGTCGCTTTCGCGCGGCGTCGACGTTGTTGTAGTGTCAGGCGAGGCGGACGGCGGCGGCACCACGTCCGGTGTCGATTGCGCTGTGACGGTGACAGCATCAGGCTGCGGAGCAGGCGTGACCTTGGCGATGGGTGTCTGGATGCTTGGCGAACTGGCGTTCGTCAGCACGGGCGGGTCGAGCAGCACGGTGTATTCACGCACCAGATGACCGGCGGACCAGTTCACCTCAATCAGGAAGTTGAGAAACGGCTCCGTGACGGACTCCTGCGTATAGACGCGGATGTAATAGTTGCCGTTGGGTCTTTGCGCTACCTTGAAGCGCAGATCGGAGAGCATGGAGGTGCGCTCCACCCCGGCCTGCTCGAAGATCGAGTTGGGGGCCAGTCTGACACCGAGGCTGTCGGCCTCGCCCGGGCGCAACGAGAACATCTCGATCTCGGATTGCAGGGGCTGGTTGAGCGCCGAATGCGTATCGATCTCGCCGAGCCCGAGGGCATGGGCGGCAAGTGGCGACCACAGTGCGAGCAGTATGAATATCCAGGCCAGATTGTGTGCCATGTTTCCTCACGTATAGCGGCGGCGTTACGCCTTTAACTCACCTAGGCCGCCGAATCGACAGGTATTTTTACCACATATACATGGACATAGGCTATCAAACTTCGAATAACTTTTACAAATCAGGCCCAGATTAGTCCATCAGATATTTTTTGACCAGAATTTCCGCAATCTGGATACTGTTCAATGCCGCGCCCTTGCGCACGTTGTCCGACACCACCCAGAGGTCGAGGCCGCGCGGGTGGGAGATGTCTTCGCGGATGCGCCCGACAAACACGGGGTCGTGCCCCGCGGATTCGGTGACGGCGGTTGGGTAGCCGCCCGGTTTGCGGGTGTCGTACACCACCACACCGGGGGCGTGCTCCAGAAGATCGCGCGCCTCTTTCGCGCTGATCTTTTCACGGGTCTCGATATGCAGTGCCTCGGAGTGGCCGTAAAATACCGGCACGCGTACTGCGGTGGGGTTCACCTGGATGCTGTCGTCTTCCATGATCTTGTGCGTCTCCCACACCATCTTCATTTCTTCCTTGGTGTAGCCGTTGTCCTGGAATACGTCAATCTGCGGCAGCACATTGAAGGCGATCTGCTTGGGATATACGTGCGGCGGCGACTGCTGGCCGTTCAGCAGCGCGGCCGTCTGGCCCGCGAGTTCTTCTATCGCCTCCTTACCGGTGCCCGACACCGCTTGATAGGTGCACACGTTGATGCGTTCGATACCTACTTTGTCGTGGATAGGCTTCAGTGCGACCAGCATTTGAATGGTCGAGCAGTTCGGGTTGGCGATGATGCCGCGCTTCTTGTACTGCGCGATCGCGTGCGGGTTTACTTCCGGCACCACCAGCGGGATATCATCGTAATAGCGGAACTGCGAGGTGTTATCGATCACGATGCAGCCCGCCGCTGCGGCCTTGGGCGCATAAATTTTCGATACCTCGGCGCCCGCTGAAAATAATCCAATCTGCACCTTGGAGAAATCGAAGGCGGCGAGATCCTGCACCTTTAAATTCTTGCCCTTGAACTGCACGGTGCTGCCCGCCGAGCGGCTGCTCGCCAAGAGGTAAAGATTGCCCACCGGAAAGTCGCGCTCTTCCAGTATCTCAATCATGGCCTCGCCCACCGCGCCGGTGGCGCCGACCACGGCAACATCAAATAACTTACTCATTCTCTGCTATCCTGAAAAATAGAATTTAATGCAATGCGGCAATCACCGCATCACCCATCTCTTTTGTACCCACCCTGCGCATGCCATCGGTGTAAATATCGGCGGTGCGACAGCCTGCATCCAGCACGTGGCTCACAGCACGATCGACGCGCGCAGCAAGCTCAGCCTCGCGCAAAGTGTAACGCAACATCATTGCCACCGACAGCAATGTGGCGAGCGGGTTGGCGATGTTTTTACCTGCGATGTCCGGTGCCGAACCGTGTATCGGCTCGTACATGCCTTTGCCGTTGGCGTCCAGCGAGGCGGAGGGCAGCATGCCGATGGAGCCGGTGAGCATGGAGGCTTCATCGGAAAGAATATCGCCGAATATATTGCCGGTCACCATCACGTCGAACTGCCTGGGCGCGCGCACCAGTTGCATCGCGGCGTTGTCCACATACATGTGCGTGAGCGTAACGTCGGGGTAATCTTTTGCAATGCGCGTCATCACTTCGCGCCAGAGTTCAGTGCATTCCAGCACGTTGGCCTTGTCCACCGAACAGAGTTTCTTGTTGCGCTTGCGAGCAATATCAAATGCAACACATCCGATGCGCTCGATCTCGGACTCGCTGTACACCATCGTATTGAACCCTTCGCGCTCGCCACTCGGCAATGTGCGCACGCCGCGCGGCTTGCCGAAGTAAATGTCGCCGGTCAATTCGCGCACAATCATGATGTCGAGCCCCGCGACCACTTCGGGCCTGAGCGTCGAGGCGGAGGCGAGCTGAGGGTACAGAATGGCCGGACGCAAATTGGCGAACAGATTTAATTCCTTGCGCAAACCAAGCAAACCCTTTTCGGGGCGTATGGAAATGTCGAGTGTTTCCCACTTCGGCCCGCCCACCGCGCCGAGCAATACCGCGTCGGCCTGTTGGGCGAGTGCGAGGGTTTTGTCCGGCAGTGGCTGGCCCGTCGCATCTATCGCCGCGCCGCCGACCAAGGCCGGCTCCATTTCGATCTTGAGCCCGAAGTCACGGCGCAGGCATTCCAACATTTTCACTGCCTCGGCGACGATTTCCACACCTATCCCGTCGCCGGACAAGACTGCGATTTTTTTTGTCATGGGTTTAGCCGAACAGCCACGGGGTTTCTGTTTTGCGGTGCGCTTCGTAGCTCTTGATGTCGCCCGTGTGCTGCAAGGTGAGGCCGATGTCATCGAGGCCGTTGAGCAAGCAGTGTTTGCGGAAGGCGTCCACCTCAAACGAAAAGGTTTCGCCTTGGGGTGTGGTGATGAGTTGCGCGGGCAAATCAATGACAAGTGAATAGCCCGGTGTGGCCTCTACTGCTTTAAATAAGCGATCCACGATCTTGCCGTCGAGAGCTATGGGCAACAAACCGTTTTTAAAGCAGTTGTTGTAAAAGATCTCGGCGTAGCTCGGTGCAATCAGCGCGCGAAAGCCGTAATCTTCCAAGGCCCACGGCGCGTGCTCGCGCGACGAGCCGCAGCCGAAGTTGTCGCGCGCAAGCAAAATTCTGGCGCCTTGGTAACGCGGCTGGTTGAACACAAAATCCGGGTTGAGCGGACGCCCGCTGTTGTCCTGGCCCGGTTCGCCGTGATCGAGGTAACGCCACTCGTCAAACAGGTTCGGCCCGAACCCCGTGCGCTTGATGGATTTCAGGAACTGCTTGGGGATGATGGCGTCGGTGTCCACGTTGGCGCGATCCAGCGGCGCCACAATACCGGCGTGTTTTTCAAATTTTTGCATTACGGTAGTTGTCTCACATCCACAAAATGCCCGGCTATCGCTGCCGCAGCTGCCATCGCAGGGCTTACTAGATGCGTGCGCCCACCCTGACCCTGGCGGCCTTCAAAGTTGCGGTTGGAAGTCGAGGCGCAACGCTCGCCCGGCTCCAACCGATCCGCATTCATGGCGAGACACATGGAGCAGCCCGGCGCGCGCCACTCGAAGCCGGCGTCGAGAAATATTTTGTCCAGACCCTCTTTTTCCGCTTGCAGCTTCACCAGACCGGAGCCCGGCACCACCATGGCGAGCTTGATGTTCTGCGCCACTTTGCGCCCACGCACGACATGGGCGGCTGCGCGCAAATCTTCGATGCGTGCGTTAGTGCACGAGCCAATGAAGATTATGTCGAGCGCGATATCGGTGATAGCCGTGCCGGGCTTTAATCCCATATACGTCAACGCGCGCTCCATACCGCCGCGCTTTACGCTGTCTTTTTCCTGTGCCGGATCGGGCACGCGGCCGTCTATGGTCGTCACCATCTCCGGCGACGTACCCCAGGTGACTTGCGGTTTGATCTCGGCGGCGTTGAGATGTACTTCCTTGTCAAACACCGCGTCGTCGCTGCTCTTCAGTTCGTGCCACGCGGCGACGGCCTGCTCCCACAATTTTCCTTTCGGCGCATAGGGGCGATCTTTCAGGTACGCGATGGTGGTGTCATCCACTGCGATCATGCCGCAGCGCGCGCCGGCCTCGATGCTCATATTGCACACTGTCATGCGCCCGGCCATGGAGAGGGCGCGGATCGCACTGCCCGTATATTCGATGGCGTAGCCGGTGCCGCCCGCCGTGCCGATCTTGCCGATGATGGCGAGCACGATGTCCTTGGCGGTGACGCCCGGCGCGAGCGTGCCGTCCACAGTGATACGCATGTTGCGGGCCTTTTTCTGAATCAGACATTGTGTGGCAAGCACGTGCTCCACTTCCGATGTGCCAATGCCTTGCGCAAGCGCGCCGAACGCACCGTGCGTGGAGGTGTGCGAGTCGCCACACACCACCGTCATGCCCGGCAATGTCGCACCCTGTTCCGGGCCGATGATGTGCACGATGCCCTGGCGCACGTCGTTCATCTTGAATTCGGTAATGCCGAACTCCGCGCAGTTGTCATCCAGCGTTTCTATTTGCAGGCGCGAAACGGGATCGGCCACCGGCTGGTCACGGTCGGTGGTGGGAACATTGTGGTCGGCTACGGCGAGATTGGCGTCCCTGCGCCACGGCTTGCGCCCCGCAAGACGCAACCCTTCAAACGCCTGCGGCGAGGTGACTTCGTGCACCAGGTGACGGTCGATGTAGATCAGCGTCGTGCCATCGGGATCGACACGCACCACATGCGCGTCCCAGAGTTTGTCGTAGAGCGCTTTGCCAGCCATGATAGTTGTCAGAATAGTTTCAAGAGAATTTCATATTTTACGCCGATTGCGCCCGGCGTGAAATAGGCGCTCTTAAACGTGCTCGCGCAGCAGTCGCCACGCGATCAAAAACGAACCCAGACTCAGCAGCGCGGCGACGGCGAAGGTGAGTATGGGCCCGGCGCTGGCCCACATATAGCCACTGTAGAGGCTCCCCACCGCGCCGCCGCCACCGAAGCTTACGCTGCTGTAGATCGCCTGGCCGCGGAACTGGTGGTGGCCGGTGAAGAAGCGGTACACCACCTGCATGCCGGCGGCGTGAAACGTGCCGAAGGTGGCCGCGTGCAGGCTTTGCGCAATGATGAGCATAAGCAGACTGTCGGAGAATTGCCCGATCAACAGCCAGCGCACGGTGGCGAACGCGAAACTCGCCATCAGTATCCGGCGCAGCGGTATGTGCGCCATGAGCCGCTGCATCAGTAAAAAGACACCGATCTCGCACAACACGGCGAACGCCCACAGCAGGCCGATCACCGTTTTGCTGTAGCCGTGGTCTACCAGATAAATCGAATAAAAGGTGTAGTAGGGGCCGTGGCTGGCCTGCATCAGAAAGCAGGCGAACAAAAACAGCGCGACCTCCGGCCGCATGATCGTTTTCCAAAAAGGCGATGGGTGTTCCGCCGGGCCGCGCACCTCGGATTCCGGCAACACCAGGCTGAACACCCAGATGCCGCCCATGAGTACCAGCAAACTCGGCAGCACCCACCACGGCCCGTAGGCGTCTATCACCGGCCCCAGCGCCGACACGCTCAAGATAAAACCGATGGAGCCCCACAGCCGCACGCGCCCGTAAGCACCCGCACTCCCGCCCAGATGGCGCATGGTGGTGACTTCCAGCAGCGGCAGCGAGGCGTTCCAGAAAAAGCTGAACACCAGCATCACCAGACCGAGCCACCAGAAGCTGGTACCGAAGAACACGCCAGCGAAGGTGGCAATGGTGAGAAACGTGGTGAGCCGCACCATGCGCATACGGCTCTCGCGGTGATCGGCGATCCAGGCCCAGATATTGGGCGCGACGATACGCGAGATCATCAGCAGCGCCATCAAATGCCCGATGTCCACCGCGCTGTAGCCGACTGACTTGAGATACAGCCCCCAATACGGCACCAGCGCGCCCAGCACGGCAAAATAAAACAGATAAAAACCGGACAGGCGCCAGTAGGGCATGCGACTCAGCTGCAAACAAATATATGATTTAAGGAGCGGGCAGTAGCCGGGGTTAAACGACGCTGAAATAGCCTGAATCGGTGCGCTTTATGTCGTGTTTATGCACTTCCAGGGATAATCGGCGTGCTGCGTGTGACGTCCATATTTTGTGCCCGATCACGCAAGGCGTGATCCATCAACACCAGCGCCAGCATGGCCTCGGCGATGGGGGTAGCGCGGATACCGACGCAGGGGTCGTGACGGCCGTGGGTGACCATCTCCATCGGCTCGCCTTTTAAATTGATGCTCTTCCCAGGCAGGCGGAGGCTGGAGGTCGGCTTGAGGGCGATGCTCACCAGAATATCCTGGCCGGATGAAATGCCGCCCAGCATGCCGCCCGCGTTGTTGCTCAGGAAACCTGCGGGTGTGATCTCGTCGCGGTGCTCGGTGCCTTTCTGCTCGATGCTGGCAAAGCCCGCGCCGATCTCGACGCCTTTGACGGCGTTGATGCCCATCATGGCGTGCGCGATGTCGGCGTCGAGCTTGTCGAATACCGGTTCGCCCAGACCCACCGGCATGTGGCTCGCCACGATGTTGATGCGTGCACCGATGGAGTCGCCTTCCTTGCTCAGGCGAGCCATGAACTCTTCCATCGCGGCGACTTTGTTTTTGTCCGGGCAGAAAAACGGATTGTTCCCGACTTCGTTCCAGTCGAAGTGTTCGATCTTGACCGGCCCCAATTGGGCAAGATAGCCCCGTATCATCACGCCATAGCGTTCACGCAGATATTTTTTGGCGATGGCACCGGCCGCAACGCGCATCGCGGTTTCGCGTGCGGAAGAGCGCCCGCCGCCGCGATAATCGCGGAAGCCGTATTTTTGCGTGTAGGTGTAATCGGCGTGACCGGGGCGGAAGGTCTGGCCGATGTTGGAGTAATCCTTGGCGCGCTGATCGGTGTTATGAATCAACAAGCCAATCGGCGCGCCGGTGGTCCTGCCTTCGAACACGCCGGACAGAATTTGCACCTGATCCTCTTCGCGCCGTTGGCTCACGTAACGCGACTGTCCCGGTTTGCGGCGGTCGAGGTCGGGCTGAATATCGGCCTCCGATAATTCCATGCCGGGCGGACAGCCGTCCACGATGCAACCCAGCGCCGGGCCGTGACTCTCGCCAAAGCTGGTCACTACAAATAATTTTCCGAAGCTGTTGCCGGACATGTTTTTATATCCTTATTATTGCGTAAGGCGGACGGTTGATGCTGGCGCCGACGTTGATCAAGTGTTCGTAGTCGTGCAGTGACTGTTCGGAGAATTCCTGAATCGCCGCCACGCCCGTGACGGCATAGTCATGGAGCGGATGCGCCGGGTCACTCATCGCCACAATAATGTCAGCATATTCCAGAAACTCGTCCCGCGTCCAAGCCGGGTAGTCGGGCGACTCGCCAAAGCGTCCGGTGCGCTGCATGAATTGGGACCAGCGCTTATGCTGCGCGCCGCCCGATTTGATCCCGATCTCCTTCAGCACGCCGAGCGCCATCAGGCCGTGAAATACCGCATCTTCGACATCAAAGCTGTTTTTGATGAGATCTATCCGCGTGGGCGGCGGGGTGCGCCTGGGTGCAGTGGTCACGGGAATGTCTTTAAGCGCCATAGCCAGCATTATAGGAGTACACGCGCCGTACTGAAAGACCATAACAACCGTGGTGGATTATGCCATGAGACACGAGAGCGGGCGCGCCAGTTCTGGTATAATTTCCGCCAGCGCAACATAGACAGAGGTAATGCCATGGATGTTATGGAAAGAATCAAGCAGCAGGTGGAAGGCAGCCCGATTGTGCTTTTCATGAAAGGCACGCCGCAGATGCCGCAATGCGGCTTCTCAGCGCGTACCGCGCAGGCGCTCAAGGCGGCGGGCGCGGAATTCGCGCATGTGAACGTGCTGGCGGACCAGGAGATTTTCCAGAGCCTGCCACTCTACGCCAACTGGCCCACCTTCCCGCAGGTGTACATCGGGGGCGAGCTGATCGGCGGTTGTGACATCACCGTAGAGCTGTTTGAGAGCGGCGAGCTGCAGAAGATGGTCGCCGAGGTGCAGAATCAGCCGACCAAGGCCAACACCCACTAGCCCTGTCTTCTGCAAACTACGGGCAGACTGCATCTGCCCGTAGCTTTCTCGCACATGCAAACCTTCCGCCGCCTTCTTGCCCCACTACGGCTGTGGGCGCCGTTCGCCGCGCCCGCGCTGTTCCACTGCAGAGTTTCCTTAGGTGAGTAGTCGCCACGCCACGGTTTGTCCTGCGCGCAGAGGTACCACGGCCTCATCACCGGCACCGTATTCCTGCGGCACCGTCCAGGCCTCTTTAGTCAGCGTGATTTTTTCTTCGTTACGCGGCAGGCGATAGAAGTCCGCGCCGTAAAAGCTCGCGAAACCCTCCAGTTTATCCAGCGCCCCCGCCTGTTCGAAGGCCTCGGCGTACAGTTCGATGCCTGCGTGCGCGGAGTAGATGCCGGCGCAGCCGCAGGCCGATTCCTTCGCGCTTTTCGGGTGCGGCGCGCTGTCCGTGCCGAGAAAGAATTTGGGATTGCCGCTGATGGCAGCGAACAGAACCGCTGCACGGTGCTGTTCGCGCTTCAGCACGGGCAGGCAATAGTGGTGCGGGCGCATGCCGCCCTCAAACATCGCGTTGCGATTGAGCAGCACGTGATGCGCCGTGATCGTCGCGGCGACAGTGCGCGGCGCGGATTGGACAAACTCGACGGCATCCTGCGTCGTGATGTGCTCCAGCACGATACGCAAGCTCGGGAAGCGCTTTAAAATTTCACTCAGGTGACACTCGATGAATACCTTTTCACGGTCGAACACATCGACGCCGCTGCCAGTCACTTCACCGTGTAGTAGCAGCGGGAGATCGTGCTCCTCCATGGCGGCGAGTGCGGCGTAGGTTTTGGGTAATGCAGTCACACCCGACTCGGAATTCGTTGTCGCCCCCGCAGGATAATATTTTACCGCTGTGATCTGCCCGGCCTTTGCGTGCGCAATTTCCTCCGCTGTGGTGTTATCCGTGAGATACAGCGTCATCAGCGGCTCGAAGCGCAGCCCCTGGGGGAGTGCGGCCAGGATGCGCTTGCGGTAAGCTAGCGCCAGCGCGGTGGTCGTCACCGGCGGCTTGAGGTTGGGCATTACGATGGCGCGCGCAAAACGCTGTGCAGTATGCGGCAGGGCTGACGCCAATGCGGCACCATCGCGCAGGTGCAGGTGCCAGTCGTCGGGGCGGGTGAGTGTGATTTTAGTCGTCATCGCGCAGTGTTTCCATGCTCAGCAGATTTCCCGCATAATCCACTTTGATGTGAAAGCTTATCGGGCGACAACACACTTGGCAATCTTCGATGGTTTCCTGATCTCCGGCTGAGAGATCAATCTCGGCCTTAAACCGTTCTCCGCAATAGGGGCACTTTATGCTACGCCATATCAGCATGCGTTTAGTTTACACAGGAGTCACAAGGTAAGGCTACCATGCTTATGATGTGACTCCTGTGTAAATACACTGTTTTACTTACCCCCACCCTGTCCCGCCCCCTACATAGGGAGACTGGGACGTAGCGGAAAGTGGAGCCTTACTTATAGCCTTATGAGTGACGAAGCAGACAAGGTGCATGCCTGTGAAAAATGAAATAAATCTCACGCTGTCCGAGCTGGCGCAACTGCGCGATATCGTGCGCCGCGCCGCGCGCGAGGAATTGCTGCCCCGTTTTAACGTATGCCTGCGCCATGAAAAAGCGGACGGCAGTACCGTGACGGAGGCGGATTTTGCCCTGCAACACCGCCTGCAACACGAGCTTGCGCAGCACTGGCCCGGTTATGCCTTTCTCAGCGAGGAGATGACGACTGAGCAGCAGCAGCAACTGATGCAGCATGCAGAAACCGGATTGTGGTGCCTCGACCCGCTGGACGGCACCACAAATTTCGCCGCTGGCATTCCCTTTTTTGGAGTATCTCTCGCCCTGCTGGTGGCAGGCGAGGCGCGCGCCGCCATCGTCTACGACCCGATACGGGATGAAATCTTCAGCGCGTGCAAAGGCCAGGGCGCGTGGCTGAACGGCGAGCGCCTGAGCGCTCGACCTGAGCAGCGCAGTCTCCGGCAGTGTGTCGCCGTGGTGGATTTCAAGCGCCTCTCCGCACCGCTGGCGACAAGCCTCGCGCGCCAGCCGCCGTATCTGTCGCAGCGTAACTTCGGTTCCGTGGTGCTGGAGTGGTGCTGGCTCGCCGCAGGGCGCTTCCATGTCTATCTGCACGGCGGCCAGAGGCTGTGGGACTACGCCGCAGGCAGCCTGATCCTGAGTGAGACGGGCGGCTTTGCGCTTACGTTAAACGTTGCGCCGGTAGGCTGCGCAGACTTGCAGCCGTCCTCGGTAGTGGCGGCGCTGGATGAACGGCTGTTTCAGGAATGGAAGGCATGGCTGGCGGGCGAGCGAGCGCTCTCCTGATACTCTTGCCCACCCTCTTTGGCTTGTCACGCCGCGAGTTCCGCCAGCACCTCTGGCCGTTTCTGGGCGATGGCGATAAGTGTCTTGGCTGCACCGGAAGGCTGGCGGCGGCCCTGTTCCCACTCCTGGAGTGTGCGTACCGACACACCCAGCAGCGCAGCGAACTGTGACTGTGAGAGCCCGGATTTCATACGTACCGCAACCACAGGCGAGGCGGAGACAACCGCTCCCTTTCCGGCGCCCATTTCGCGCACAGACTGCTCAAGCTCGGCGGCAATATCGCGAGATGACTCCCACGCTTGCAGCTTGGCGTCAGACAGAGGCTTTTTCGACGGCATCTTTCATCTCCTTATTTAGTTGCCGAAAAACAGGGCGAATATCCCAAAGGCCATTGCGGTGATTCCCAGGGCGAGTATCATCCAGTCGCCACGGGCCAAACCAGGTTCAAGTGTGGCCTGATCAGGCTGATCGGGGTTGTAATACACGGGAACTTTGGTGCCGACGGGGTATTTCCCGGCATAGCCGACAGCGAGCTCCGGCGAGGAGTTGGCGCCGCTTGGCAACTCCAATGCGCGCTGATAAGTGTGCGCGGCCACCGTGTAGCTGAACAGGATGTGCGGTGGCAGGCCGTCGGCTTCTGACGTGGGCGCGGATTGCTCAATGGTGCCTTCAACCATGGGCCAGCGCCGAGTTTTTCGCGCAGTGGCGATAATGAACCAGCCCCACAGGGTAACAATAAAGCCGGCGCTGATGAAGAGGCCGAGAATGATCGCATACGGGTTGAGCATGGGGGGTCTCTCTTTTTAAACAAGCCCATCCGGGGTCAGCCCGTAGGGCTAGGTTTTTTTACCGAACCTTGCTGAGCCGTTCGGCCATTCGGGTTTGCCAACCTGCCCCTGTCGCCTTCCAGCGTTCGATTACGTCAGCCGGTAAGCGCAGGGAAATCAACTTGCGTGGATTGGTCGAAAGTGGCCTGCCGCCTTTATTTACCTTTGCGCGCGCAAGCATTTCCTCGGTAAGTTCCGGCAGGTCTTCATACTCCTCTTGCTGCAAAGTGTGGGCATCGACCCGAGCCATGTCAGACTTTAAGGAGTGGCGCGATGCGTTTTTGTTCGCGTTCATTGGCTTTCCTCATGCTGAAAACGTGGCGATCCGCGCCACGCGGTGTGTGGCCTACAACGACCATCCGCCCTTCTAACATTCCGTAGCAGATAACACGCGTTTCGCCGTAGGATTTTCGCGCATCTTCGACCTCCAAAGTGACACCCGCAAAGATCAATGCAGCATCATTAAAATCCAGCCCGCGTTCAGATAACGCCTTGTCGCGCTTGGTTGGGTCGAAAGTAATGCGCATGTGGTTATTGTAGATACATCAACCACTCGGTGCAAGGTAATATTTAAGCCAATTTTTCTGGGCGTGACGGGGCTTCGTGGCGACTCAAAAACTTAACGATGTTGCACTAATGGGGTCAGCCCGTAGGGTGCGAAGCGTGGCGCATTGCACCGGATGATTGGCCGGTACACATGCGGCGCAATGCCCTTTAGTTATTGCGCCCTTATGCTGTCCCCATTGATTTATGGGGGTAAACTCGTTATGCGGCTATCAGTTCGGTCGGTGCAGGTTGTACATGCAAGGGCGCGGCCTTGAATCGCTGTGCGGCTTGCCACACGTCATAGGCACTTTGTTCGGCTAGCCATAGACGGGCTTCGCCGCCACGCTCCACGCCCAGCCATGCCTCAATACGCAAGGCCATTTCAGGCGAGATTGCGGCGCGGCCATTCAGCACACGGGAAAGCGTCACGCGGGCAACGTCCAATTGTTGTGCGGCTTCGGTCACAGACAGCCCCGGCGCGGGCAATACGTCATCGCGCAGGGTGAGACCGGAGTGCGGCGGATTAAACATGCGTGCCATTGTTGATTCTCCTTTTAGTGATAGCCCACCAGCACGGCATCCGTCTATGTATTAATAGTTTTTGACAGACATAAGTGTTAATGCACAGACTTGACCCCATTTTTTTGTTTGCAGCGAATTGTTATAAATTGTTAGAGCCCACCCGGAATGACATATGAAACCTTGATTTGGTTAACCACGACCACGCCCTTCTTCGTGAGTTCTGAAATGATGCCCGCGATCTCAGACTCGGAAAGCGACTTCTGAAACATTGAGTTAATTGTGATACCAAGAGTCTTAACCGTCCGGGGCCGAGCGGCACCATACTTTGCAAGAATTCCAACCACCACCGAGACACGATCCGCAGAAGACTTGGGTATAGCAGCCTTAACCAAGGGAAGGTCCGTAACGCTCTTCACTCGACCCACCGCGACCTTCTTGCTCTTCAGATGCTCAACTAGAAGATCAAACCCAGTGTCTTTGGACAAGATATGAAAGTAGGCATCCGGCTCCTTTTCTGAGAGTTTGCCGAGGTAGTAGGCAATATGGAAGTCGAGCGCGTTCTTCCCAGACCCGGAAATCTTTATGTATGAGGCTCGGTCGCCCATGCGCTGCAGGACTGAGGCAACCTCGAACGTAACCTTAGCCTGGGTTGCGCCAACAAATACAATGACGCTGAAGTGCTCCTTATCAAGAGCCTCCACCTCTTCAGGCTGAACATTTTCGTAGTCGATGAGAACGTAGTTCTTCTTCACTGCACTTACTGCCTTGCGGTTATAGAATCTTGACGTAACGCTTTCACCTTCTTCATATATTAATCATTATGACCCGCTACGTGGGCGAGTCAACGCTTTTTGCTCCAGTAATAAATTAAGCGTAAGGCGCACGCCGACACCGGTGATGTCGGTCGGGATATGCGCGAGGCCGCCCTTGTGGTTGCCGCTCGATAAATCCACGTGTATCCACGGTATGGTTTTATCCACAAAGCGATTCAGAAAGCGCGCGGCCAAAATTTGGTCGGCTTCGCCTTCTGTGCTGCACTGTTTTATGTCGGCGATCTTGCTTTCGAGTTGGGTGTCGTAGTCTGCGTCCATAGGGAAGGGCCACACGCGTTCGCCGCTTGCGCGTCCGGCTTCGATGAGGGTGGAGTTCCATTGCGGGCGATTGGTGAATGCGCCGCTGTACGCCGTGCCCAGCGCATAGACGCAGGTGCCGGTGAGGGTGGCGTAGTCGAGCATGAGCGCGGGTTTGCGTTTGCAGGCGAGGGCGAGTGTGTCGGCGAGTATCATGCGGCCTTCGGCGTCGGTGTGTACGACTTCGATGCTGGTGCCGTTGCAGGCGCGCACTACGTCGTTTTGTTTGTAGGCGTTGGGGCCGATGTGGTTTTGCACCAGCGCGAGCCAGCAGTCCACCGGGAAATCAACTTTAAGCTCGGTGAGGGCGAGCAATGTGCCGAGTGCGACCGCGCTGCCTTCCATGTCTTCGTGCATGCCGTACATGTGTTTGGCGGGTTTGAGGTTGGTGCCGCCGGTGTCGAAGCAGACGCCTTTGCCGACCAATGCGACGGACGGTTTGCGCGTGCGTGCAGGCTGGTAACGCAGATGCACGATGCCGGCGTCCGGCACGCTGCTGCCTTGCGCGACGGCGAGAAACGCACCGGCCTTGAGGCGCTTGAGTTTTTTGATATCCAGAAACTCCATGCGCCAGCCATGCTCTTTGGCAAGTGCGGCGATGCGTTGGCGATACAGGCCGGGTGTCAATTCGTTCGGCGGCAGCACGGTGAGGTGGCGTGCGAGATTATTGCCTGCGGCCTCCGCGAAGGTGCGGCTGAAATCCACGGTTTTCTGTAATCCATAGATTTCAATCGTCGCAAGTTTGCCGGGTTTTTCCTTTTTGGTTTTGAAGTGAGGCAGGCGGTAGCTTGCGGCCAGCAACGCAGCGACCAGGGCCTCGGCCATGCGTGCCGCGAGCGCAGGGCTCAGGCCTGTCATGCCCAGCGTGAGGGTGCGCGGGTTGTGCGCCAGCGCCGCCGCTGTCAGCTTGCGCGCGAGCGTGAGCAGTTCAAAGCTACCCATCGTTTCATCCACCGCACCCAGCGCCAGCGGTGTGCCGGCATCGTTGGGGAGATCGGTGACGAAGGGTGTGCCGGCGCTGTCACTGGAGCAATCTTGTGCCGCACGCGCTGTGAGGCGCTTTTTCAGCACATCACTGAAGGGAAATGTGGGCCACGTGCCTTTGATGCACGCCTTGGGGAGCACGATGATGAGCGCATCTGTGCCATCCACGCGGGGTAGGGGCTTAGCGTGTTGTTTTAGCTTGACTTTACTGTTCATTATGGTTCTCAATCAAAGGGTTGGGAGTGGGGTTTTCCTTGACCTCCCGATTTAAAACACCGATCATAACGCGGTTGCCATCCCCGGGGGTATCGCTGCGCCATGTATATCACGAAAGCCATGAGTACCGCAGACGCGCCGCACGCATTGAGTGTCGCCGATAAAAAACGCCTGTTGCGCGAGATGCTGTTTGCGCGCCGTTTCGAGGAGCGCTGCTACGAGGCGTATGTCGAACGCAAGATCGGCGGATTTTTGCACCTCTATCCGGGTCAGGAGGCGTGCGCGCACGGTGTGCTGGAGGCCGCGCGCCCCGGCAAGGATTATGTCATTACCGGTTACCGCGATCACATACATGCCATCAAATGCGGCGCCGACCCCAAAGCGGTGATGGCGGAACTGTACGGCAAGGAAACCGGCGTGTGCAAAGGGCGCGGCGGCTCCATGCACATCTTCGACGTCGAGCACCGCTTCATGGGCGGCTACGCCTTGGTAGGCGGCCCGTTCCCGCTCGCGGCGGGCATGGCGAAGGCGATCAAGCTCAAGGGCGGCGACGAGATCGCGATTTGCTTCCTCGGCGATGCCGCCAACAATCAAGGCACCTTCCACGAAACACTCAACATGGCGAAGGTGTGGAATCTCCCCGTGTTGTTCGTGTGTGAAAATAATCTGTACGGTATCGGCACGCGCATCGACCGTTCTACGGCGGTGCTCGACCAGTACAAACGTGCGGCGGCGTATGACATTACCGCGCAGCAGGTAGACGGTCAGGACATCGAGGTGGTCTACGCGGCGGCCAAGCAGGCCGTAGATCATGTGCGCGGCGGCAACGGCCCGTATTTTCTGGAGTTAATGACCTACCGCTATCGCGGTCACTCAATGTCTGACTCCAATGCCTACCGCGTGAAGGACGAGGAGCGCACCTGGAACAAGCGCGACCCGATCATCATGCTGCGCGACCGTCTGATCGCGGCCAAGCAATACACTGAAAAAGAATATCAGGCGCTGGATGACGAGATCATCAAGCACATCGAAGACGACATCATCAAATTCGCCGAAGAGTCGCCGGAGCCCAAGGCGAGCGAGCTGGAAAAATATGTGTTCGCGGAAAACGATCCGTGGGTGAAGGGCAAGCCCGCGCCGAAAGGTGGCAGTAAAGAAATCATGTACTGGGAGGCGATCCGCCGCGCGCATGATGAAGAGATGACGTGCGACCCGCTGGTGATCGCCATGGGCGAGGACATCGGCGTGGTGGGCGGCACCTATCTAGCCACGAAGGGGCTGTACGACAAATTCGGCGCCGAGCGTGTGATGGACACGCCGATTTCGGAAAACGGTTATACCGGTCTCGGTATCGGTGCGTCGTTTGCTGGTGTGCGCCCCATCATCGAGATCATGTCGGTGAATTTCGCCTGGCTTGCACTCGACCAGATCGCCAATTCCGCCGCCAAGGTGCGTTACATGTCGGGCGGACAGCTCACCGCGCCGGTGGTAATCCGCTCGCCGGGCGGCACCGCGCACCAGTTGGGTGCGCAGCACTCGGCGCGCATGGAAAAGGTGTTCATGGGCATCGCGGGCCTGCGCGTGGTGACGCCGTCGAGCCCAAGACAGGCCTATGGCCTGCTCAAGTCCGCGCTGCGCTGCAACGACCCGGTGTTCATCAACGAACACGAACTCATGTACAACATGAAGGGCGAGGTGCCGGACGGCGAATACTTCCACCCGCTGGAAGGCTCCGAGGTCACGCGCGCCGGACGCGATGTCACGCTGTTGTGCTATAACATCTCCGTGCATTGGTGCTTGAAGGCCGCCGAGATTTTATCCCGGCAGCACGGCATCGACGCCGAGATCATTGACCTCTATGCACTCTCACCGCTCGATCGCGCCGGTATCAAGGCATCCGTTTCCAAAACCCACAAGGCGGTGATTGTGGAGGAGGCGGAACCAGCGGTGGGCGTGGGCGCTGAGGTGATGGCGATCATCAACGAGGAGTGCTTCTTCGAACTGGACGCCGCACCGGTGCGTGTGTCCGCCGTCAGCGTGCCAATACCTTACAATCACACGCTGGAAAAGGCCGCGATCCCGAACGCGCAGGACGTAGTCAACGCCGTGCTTAAATTGTTCGGCAAGGTCTAAGATGAAAGATGGAAACTGAAATCCCCTCCTGTCGCAGGAGGGGATTTTATTTTGGAACATTGATTGAATAAGTAAACGAAAATTTTTAACAGGCGCTTATGTCCGCACCCCATCCCATAAAAATGCCGCAACTCTCCGACACCATGACCGAAGGTGTCGTGGTGAGCTGGGAAAAGAATATCGGTGATAAAATTTCGCGCGGCGACGTGGTGGCGACGGTGGAAACCGACAAGGCCATCATGGATGTCGAGGTGTTCCGCGACGGTTTTCTGTCCGGCCCGCGCGAGGCACTAAACAGTGTGGTGGCGGTGGGGGCGCCGATCGCCTTCCTAGTGGCGAGTGCCGCCGAGGTGCAGTCCGACAAAGCTGGTGCGCCTCAGTCGTCCGCGCCTCGCGCTGAAGCAAAACCTGCACCTGTAACCCCCGCCCAATCTGTTGCAACGCAAGCACCGCACGCCGCCACCCATATCATCAAAATGCCACAACTCTCCGACACCATGACGGAAGGTGTGGTGGTCGGCTGGGCTAAAAAGGTGGGTGACAAGATTGAGCGCGGCGATGTCGTCGCGCAGGTCGAGACCGACAAGGCGATCATGGATGTGGAAGTATTCCGCGCCGGTTTCCTGTCCGGCCCCATCGCGCCGGTGGACAGCGTGGTGGCGGTGGGCGGCGCGCTCGCCTATCTCATGGATAAATCAGCAGACGTGGTGCACACCAGTCTCGCCGTGATAGGCAAAGGTGCGGTGGACAATGTCACCAGCCCGTCGGAACAGGATGAGCGCCATCGCCTTGCCGCCGCGCATCCCGCGCCGGGGCACAAAGCGCCGCTCATGGGTGCCGAGCTGAGTGTGCCGTTGGCGCGCCCCGATAACAAACAGGCGAGTCCGCAGGCGCGCAAACTCGCGGCAGAATTGCACGTCAATCTGAACACACTCAAAGGCAGCGGCCCGGGCGGCGCGATCACCGCGCAGGATGTCCGCCGCGCGCAACCGCTGGAGCGTCCGAGCGAGGTCGCGCCGCAAATCGCCGCACACGTGATGCCGGAAGTCCAGGTGCCGGGCCATGGCCGCGCCATGACCGCGATGGAACGTGCAGTGACTCACTCCATGACGGCGGCGCTCACCATGCCGACGTTCCGTGTCATGCTGCACGCCAGGCCGGAAAATCTCATCAAGGCGGCGAAGCGCAAAGGTGTCTCGCTCACCGTGCTCATCGCCAAGGCCTGCGCGGAGGCGATCAAAAAACATCCAACCGTCAACTGGGCCTATCAGCCGGTGGACAAACTGGTCGAGCGCGATGGTGTGGATATCGGCATCGCAGTCTCGGCGGATGGCGGCGGTCTTGTGGTGCCGGTGCTCAGACACTGCGAATCGCGCGGCCTTGATGAATTAAACACGTCATGGAAGGATCTGGTCGAGCGTGCGCGGGTGCGACGTTTGAAACCGGAGGAGTATGCCAACCCCACCTTCATGATTTCCAATATGGGTATGCTCGGCGTGAGTTATTTCGATGCCATCCCCACCCCCGGCACGGCGGCCATACTCGCCATCGCCACCACGCAGGAGCAGGGCATGCCGCTCACCGTCACCGCCGATCATCGCGTGGTGAATGGTGCCGAGGTGGCGCTGTTTCTTAACACCTTGAAAGGTTATATCGAACAACCGGAGAGGTGGATGGGAACGCTCGGCCCTGCAATACCCGAAGGCAAGTGGGATTATGATGTCGTCGTCATCGGCGGTGGCCCGGGTGGCGAAGACTGCGCACGCGAACTTGCCGAACATGGCATCAAGGTGGCGATGGTGAACGACGCGCCGCTGCCCGGCGGCGAATGCTTGTGGCGCGGCTGCATTCCGTCGAAGGCCTGGCGCGCGGCGGCGGATCGCCTGCGTGATCGCGCGCACGATACGCACCTCGGCGTGGAAGGCACCACCGGCGGCAAATTGAATTTCGAGCTGCTGGAAAAGACGCGGCGCAAGGTGCTGGAGACGCGCGGCGAGATGGCGAAAAAAGCCGACACCGGCGTCAAGATCAAACTCATCCAAGGTTTCGCCAGTTTTGAAACCGAGCATCGTTTATTTGTGGACACCTCCGCCAACGGCAGCGATCCGCATCCGCGTGCGCCGTTAGGCGACGGATCCAAAGGCGAGCACATCACCTTCGGTTGCGCGGTAATTGCCGCCGGTGCGCCGCCGTTTGTGCCGCCGATACCCGGTGCGCAGGAAGGCCTGAAAAACGGCGGTGTGCTGACCTCCGACACGGTGTGGACGCTCAAACAAGCGCCGAAAAAACTCGCCATCGTTGGCGGTGGCGCCATTGGTGTCGAGATGGCGCAGATTTTTCAGGATTTCGGTAGCGAGGTTACGCTGCTTGAAGGCCAGTCGCGTCTGCTGGCCGAAGTCGAGCCGGAGATCGCCAAAAATCTCGCCGAGATTCTGAACAAAGACCCGCATCTTACCGTACACGTCTCGGCCAAGGTGCAGGACATCAAAGGCAAACCCGGCGCGATGACGCTGAGTTTCGTCGATGCGGAAAATAAAACACACACGCTGAGCTGCGACTATGTGCTGATGGCGACCGGCAAGCGCCCGCTGCTGGAGCCGCTCAAGCTGGATAAGGCCGCTGTCGCGGTCGAGAAGGGCGTGATCAAGGCCGATGCGCACTGCCGCACCAATGTGCCGCACATCTTCGCGGCGGGCGACGTGATCGGCGGCTACATGCTCGCACACACCTCAGCCACGCAGGGCCGCGTCGTCGCAGCGAACATCATCGGCGCAGACGCCAGATACAACCAAGACAAGGACTGCGGTGTCATATTCACCCGCCCGCAGGCCGCGTTTGTCGGCTTATCGGTGGAGCAGGCCAAGGCCAAAAACATAGACGCCGTAGAAGTCAAAGTGCCCATGAGCATCGATGCCAAGGCCATGATCACCGACGAAACCTTGGGCCTGATTAAACTCGTTGCCGACAAGAAAACGCACCGCATCATCGGCGTGCATTTTCTCGCTGACCACGCCGACACTTTAATCGGCGAAGCAGTGATTATGGTGGCGGGCGACATGACGCTTGAGCAGGTGGCGCATGCGATTCATCCGCATCCCACCCAGACCGAACTGTTCGGCGACATGGCGCGGCGTCTGTTGTCGCGCCTGCGGCGCACAGAAAAAGTAGCAAGTAAGTAGGGTGGGTTAGGCGCGCAGCGCCGTAACCCACCATTTTCATCAGGACTTAACATGTCAGACATTAAAAAAGTCGTACTCGCCTACTCCGGTGGTCTCGATACCTCCGTCATCCTCAAATGGCTGCAAGAAAATTATCACTGCGAGGTGGTGACCTTCACCGCCGACATCGGCCAGGGTGACGAGGTCGAGCCCGCGCGTGCCAAGGCCAAGGCGGCGGGGGTGAAGGAAATCTACATCGACGATCTGCGCGAGGAGTTTGCGCGTGATTTCGTGTTTCCCATGTTCCGCGCCAATGCGATTTACGAGGGCGAGTACCTGCTCGGCACCTCCATCGCGCGGCCCCTGATTGCCAAGCGTCAGATCGAAATCGCCAATCAAACCGGTGCGGATGCGGTGTCGCACGGCGCGACGGGGAAGGGTAACGACCAGGTGCGGTTTGAACTGGGCTACTACGCATTAAAGCCCGACGTGCATGTGATCGCGCCGTGGCGTGAGTGGGATCTGACGTCGCGTGAGAAGCTGCTCAGCTACGCTGAGAAGCATGCCATTCCCGTCGAGATGAAGCGCGGAAAAAAATCGCCGTATTCGATGGATGCCAATCTGCTGCACATCTCTTATGAAGGCGGCGTGCTGGAAGACCCGTGGGCCGAGGCCGAGGAAGACATGTGGCGCTGGACGGTGGCGCCGGAAAAGGCGCCCGACAAGGCGATTTATCTCGAATTGACTTATGTCAGGGGAGATATTTCCGCTATTGATGGTGAGGTGATGACTCCGGCCGGCGTGCTGGAGACGCTGAACCGTATCGGCGGTGCGAACGGTATCGGTCGGCTGGATATTGTCGAGAACCGCTACGTCGGCATGAAGTCGCGCGGCTGTTATGAAACGCCGGGCGGTACCATCATGCTCAAGGCGCACCGCGCCATCGAGTCCATCACCCTCGACCGCGAGGTCGCGCACCTCAAGGACGAGATGATGCCGCGCTACGCGAGCCTAATCTACAACGGCTACTGGTGGAGCCCGGAGCGTGCGCTTTTGCAGCAGATGATCGATGCCTCGCAGGCCACCGTCAACGGCGTGGTGCGTGTGAAGCTCTACAAGGGCAATGTCAGCGCCGTCGGTCGGAAATCCGCTACCGACAGTCTGTTTGATCCCGGTATTGCTACCTTCGAGGAGGATGCCGGTGCGTATAATCAAGCCGATGCTGCGGGGTTTATCAAGCTGAACGCGCTGCGCATGCGGATTGCGCGCCGTTTGAGAGATAGGCAATGAGTTTCAAGAATGCGGAAATCCACCGCAAGGCCAACGTCTATTTTGACGGCAAGGTGACGAGCCGCTCCATCATCACCGCCGATGGCGAGATGAAGACGCTGGGTGTGATACTGCCGGGCGTTTACCGGTTTTCCACCCAGGCCCCGGAGCGCATGGAAATCACGCAGGGGCACTGCCGCGTCAAGCTGGCCGACAAGCAGGGCTGGGAGGATTATCAGGCCGGCGCGAGCTTTTTTGTGCCGGCCAATGCGCACTTCGAGATCGAAGTGGACGAGTTGCTCGATTACGTCTGCCATTACGGCTAGCGTCGGCAGGCCAATGGCACCGTTGTTGTGTTGTATTCAGCGTGTTGTTACAGTATTGTTCGTGTAATGGATTAACTAATCGCCAATAACCTGTTGAATTAGCAAAATGACCGCAAAGATCAAAAGGCTGTTCAGGACGATGTCCATCTACGTCGCCGTAGGCACGCTGGGACTCGCCTACAGCGCGGCTGCGCTCGCGTTTTCCGAAACCGGCAAGGGGCCCGAGCTGCTCTCCGACGGCGTTATCGTGGTGGATGTCGCCAGCGGTCAGGTGCTGTATTCCAAGAACGCCGGCGTGGAGCGCCCCATCGCTTCGCTCACCAAGCTGATGACGGCCATGGTCACGCTCGATGCGAAACTCCCGATGCAGACAAAGATACGCATTACCCAGGATGACATCGATACGATGCGTAAATCGCATTCCCGGCTGCGTGTGGGCACGGTGCATACACGGCGCGAGTTGCTACAGCTAGCCCTCATGTCGTCCGAGAATCGGGCTGCCTCTGCCTTGGCGCGTACCTATCCGAAAGGCCGCCACGCCTTTTATACCGCCATGAACAAGAAGGCGCGTTTGCTGGGCATGAGACGCACGCACTTTGTTGAAGCCACCGGACTGGATAGTGATAACGTCTCTACTGCCGAGGATCTGGTGAAGCTGGTGAGCGCCGGTCTGACCTATCCGCTGATGCGTGAAATCACCACCATGACGAACTACGAGATTCGGCAGAAGCGCGTACTCAAATACCGTAATAGCAACCCCTTGGTGCGCAACCAGAACTGGCAGATCGGTCTCAGCAAAACCGGCTATATCAAACCCGCCGGCCATTGTGTCGCCATGCAGGCGCAGATTGGAGACCGCCCGCTGATCATCGTCCTGCTTGACGCCGCCGCACGCCACTCCATTATTGTCGACTCAAATCGTATCAAGAACTGGATTGAAAGATCGGTCGCGGTCAACACCCTGGATGTTGATGAGTCTATGCCGAACCTGCAAGACGAGGCCATTGAGGGCGGCGCAGAACCGGAAGACTTTTCTCAGTAGCTATCCCGTAGCGCTTTGCGGCAACCCCGCCTCGCTGATGTGCTCGATGACGAGCTGCGCGCTGCGTACGCCACGGTAGTCGTTGATATCCAGCTTGTAGACCAGATGCGCCAGTGAGACGCCCTCCAGCCTTGAGAGATCGTCCGCCGCAATGTTGAACGCGATGGCATCCAGCGCCGCCCCGCCCTGAGGATGCCGCACTGTCAGCTTGAGGTGTTTCTCACCCACCCGCCGCTGTTTGAGTATTTCAAACTCCCCATCGAATACCGGCTCCGGAAAGCCCTGGCCCCAAGGTCCGGCGTCACGTAGCGTTTGCGCCAGCGCCACGTCCATGGCATCGGCGTCGAGTTCACCGTCACTCAGAATAATGCGCTGCATCTGTTCGGGCGCGAGGTGACGCCGTACTTCAAGATCGAAGGCGCGACTGAAGTCATCGAGCTGCGTACGCTTGAGGGTAAGACCCGCCGCCATGGCATGACCGCCGAATTTACTCAGCAGGCCGGGATGCTGAGCCGCTACATTGTCCAAAGCATCACGGATGTGTACCCCGGGAACAGAACGTGCCGAACCTTTTATTTCATTTTCACTACTGGCCGCAAAGGCAATCACCGGACGATGCGTGCGTTCCTTGATGCGCGCCGCGAGTATGCCGATGACGCCTTGATGCCAGGCGGGATCAAACAAACAAAGTCCGTAGGGCAATGCGGATTCATCATCAAGCTGCATCGCCGCAAGCGCGCTCAAAGCCTGCTCCTGCATGTCGCTCTCGATGGCGCGTCGCTCACGGTTCAGCTCATCGAGACGCTGCGCCATGCCCAGTGCGGCAGCGTAGTCATCGCACAACAGGCATTCGATGCCGAGCGCCATGTCTTCCAGCCGACCTGCGGCGTTGAGGCGGGGCGCTACGGCAAATGCGAGATCGGAGGCGCCGATGCGCTCCGGCTGTCTGCCCGCTACGGCGAGCAACGCCCGGATGCCCGCGTTGGAACGCTCGCTGCGGATACGCTGCAGGCCCTGTGCGACCAGGATGCGGTTGTTGCCGTCGAGTGTCACCAAGTCTGCCACCGTGCCGAGCGCCACCAGGTCGAGCAGTTGCGCGAGATTGGGGTCTGGTATGTTTCTTTCCTGAAACCAGTGTGTCGCACGCAGGTGTGCGCGTAGCGCCAGCATTACGTAAAAAATCACACCGACGCCCGCAAGAGATTTGCTCGGGAAATTCTCTCCGGGCTGATTGGGATTGACAATGGCGTCGGCCTCCGGCAGCCGCGCACCCGGCAGGTGATGGTCGGTGATGATGACCTGCATGCCGTTTTGTTTGGCCGCCAGTACGCCTTCCACGCTGGAGATACCGTTGTCCACAGTGATGAGCAGGTCGGGCGACAACTGTGCCGTGACCGCCACGATTTCAGGCGTGAGGCCGTAACCGTATTTGAAGCGGTCGGGTACCACGTAGCACACATCACGCGCGCCCATGAGACGCAGCGCTCGTAGCGCGAGTGCGCAACTGGTGGCGCCGTCGGCGTCAAAATCCGCCACGATGACGATGCGTTTATTTTCGGCCAGTGCGTCAGCCAGCAGCTCTACCGCGCGGTTCATGCCATTGCCAAACGCTGCTGCGGTGTGCAGGTGCTCCAGGGAATAGTTAAGTTCGCGTGCGGAGCCAATATTGCGCGCGGCATAAATGCGCTTCAACACCGGGTGCATCGCATCCGGCAGAGTGGACGTTTCAGTGATAGCAGTACGTCGGATGATCTTCATATAAACCTGCAAAACCACGGGCGCAGTGTCCGTCGCGTGTTGTGAAATAGTTTGGTCATTCCCGGCATCCTGCTTTCCACGACACTAGCAGAACCCTTCGCTACCGCTCTTCCCTGTGCGTCGCCGCAGTCAGTGTACAGATCAAATGTCTCGATGGCGCCCGACTTGAGGGCTTCGGTCAACGGCGCACACCAGGCCGTGCTGAAATTTTCGATGTACTGCCCTTCGTCTGTTGCAGCGGGTTGGGCTATGACTACCAAATGATTTCCGGCCAATGTCGCTCGTTGCAACCACTCAGCGCCGCTCGCAGGCACTGCGGCGGATGCCGCATTACTTAAGTGCGCGAGGCCGAGACTTATCGGTTCCTGACTCCACACCTCAGTAAAGCGAAACGGCGCCACGGTGGGTACAAGGCCACCGCCCCAGAACCATACGCTGTTGATAGGCATCTCACCCCGTGCAGCGCGGGCCTGATTGATCGGGCTGTTGTGTAACTGCATCTGTACTTCGTTCAACAGATTGCGCCAACGCGCCGCCTCGCGCGCGTCCTGCGTCTGTGGTAGGTGGTGCATGATGTCGTGCCCCACCACGTCGTCAAGTGCGGCCATTGTCACAAGTGGATTCTGCGTCAGCCGCAGGTACCAGCGCTTTGGATGCGGTGTGCTGAACTCGAAGCCGCGCGCGGCAAACAGGTCATGGAGTTCGCTGCCCAAGGCGGCGGATTCATCGGCCTGCATGGAAAGTGCATGATTGCCCAGCATCAGCAGGCGGTCACCCGCCGGCCGCAGCGAGACCGGATCGGCTCGCAGCCACCAGCCCGTGTTGGCGATGCCGACATCATGGGCGTGAGTGACAGCGGCCACGGGCGGCGGCAGGGTTTTATCGTACTCTGCCGCAAACACGTCGAACAAAAGGCATGTATGGTTCGATGCGCACGCAGAAATTTTCGCACGCGCGAGCAGGGTACGCAGTGCCTTGGTGCCGGATTTTGGTGCTGCCTCCAGCGCCGGATATAACTGCGCCGGAAAGATCAGGCTTAGGTGGCGCTGCATCTTTGGCACGTAAGGGCGCCCTTTATGCGTCGCTACGCTTCAGTGCGAAGGTGATGCCGTCTGCGACTGGAAGCAGGCTCAAGGTAATGCGTTCATCGTGCAGAAGTTTTTCATTGAGCACACGGATGGCTACTGTGCTATCGGTGAGCACTGTGGGGTCGGCCACGTCGCCATTACGCAGCATGTTGTCGAACATGATCAGCCCGCCGGGGCGTAAAAGTTGCAGCGTGCGCTCGTAGTAATCGTCGTAGCCGGTCTTGTCCGCATCGATGAAGACAAAGTCAAACGTACCGGCCTCGCCGTTGCGCAATAAACGGTCGAGGGTGTCGCGCGCCGGCGCAAGGTGCAGCTCGATCTTGTGCTCGACGCCTGCTTCTTTCCAGTAACGCCGCGCGATCTGCGTCCATTCATCGCTTACGTCACAGGCGACGAGCTTGCCGTCGGGCTGCAGTGCCATCGCCACACACAAAGAGCTGTAGCCGGTGAACACGCCGATCTCCAATGCCTTGCGCGCACCCATGAGCGGTATCAGCAGCGCCATGAACTGACCTTGCTCCGGCGCGATCTGCATGTTGGCGAGCAGATTGCTCGCGGTTTCCTCGCGCAGGCGCTTGAGCAGCGGTGGCTCACGTAAGGAGACCCGCGTGATGTAGTCGTACAGGGAATCGGTCAGCGTGATGGATTTTTTGGTCATGGCTTGGCTCGCTCGCAGATTGTCATCATAGTATTTTTTCGGATATTTTTTTCCATGTTACCTCGTTTCTAAGGTATACCGGCAGCGCTTGTTCCGCATCCACCGCCAGTCCGTGCTGAAGGCCGTGCACACCCAAGCGTGCCACATCGCGTGCGCGCGGGTGATGTTGTGCGTGCGTGGCGGTAACCAGCCCTGCAAGACGAGTATGCAATGCAGCGCCGTAGCTGGCCCAGCCGCTGCCGACACCTTGCCACTGATCGGATTCAGGAACAGGCACGCGATCCGGCGCGTACACGCCTTCATCACCTTGAAGCTGCACGACGCCATCGTCGCCACGCTGGTAAGCACCCCAATACACTTCGTGCATACGTGCATCGAGTGCCGCGAGCACGTGCGTGGCGGCGATCTCATCACACGCGCCCTGCGCGAGAGCTGCCAGCGTGGACACCGGCACCACGGGAAGGTCGGCGCCAAAGGCAATGCCCTGCGTGACGCCTGCCGCGATGCGTACGCCGGTGAACGAGCCTGGCCCGCAACTGAAGGCGATGGCGTCAAGCTGGGTGAGCGCAAGCCCGGCCTCCGCCAGCAGCGACTCCACCATTGGCAAAATCAACTGCGTATGCGCGCGCGGTGCAAGCTCGAAGCGCTCGCGCACCGCACCCGCGAGCGACAGGGCGGCGGAGCAGGCGTCGGTGGAGGTGTCGATAGCGAGGATATTCATGTCACGTCCTCATGTCATGCCTTCGGCGGCGAAAAATTCTTCGACATCGCTCACGCTGCGCGTGAGTGGCACGGGCGGCAGGCTGTTAATAAAAATCTTGCCGTAGGATTTGCTGAACAAACGCGGGTCGCACAGCATCAACACGCCACGGTCGTGCGTGTCGCGGATCAGGCGTCCGACGCCCTGCTTGAGGGCGAGCGCCGCCTGCGGCAGTTGATAGTCGATGAACGGGTTGCCGCCCGCCGCGCGCAGTGCTTCAAGGCGGGCCTGCATCAGCGGATCGCCAGGCGAGGCGAAGGGCAGCTTGTCGATGATGACGCACGACAGCGCCGGGCCGCGCACATCGACACCCTCCCAGAAACTTGCGCTGCCGAGCAGCACGGCGTTGCCGAGTGTGCGAAAGCGGTCGAGCAATTCTGCGCGCGGCGCGCTGCCTTGCACCAGCAGGGGGAAGCCGAGCCTGTCCTTGAGCAACTCCGCCGCTTCACGCAAGGCACGGTGGCTGGTGAACAGCAGAAAGGCGCGCCCGCCGCTGGCGTTGAGCACCGGCAGAGCGGCCTCGATCACGCGGGCGGTGTAGTGCGCCTCGGCGGGGTCGGGCAGGTTGCGCGGCACATACAGCAGGGCGAGGCGGGCAAAATCAAACGGGCTGTCCCAGCGCCGAGTGACGGCGTCCTCCAGGCCGAGGCGGGCAGTGAAGTGCGCGAAGCTGTCGCCGACCGCCAGCGTTGCCGAGGTGAAGACCCATGCGCACTTTTGTGCCTGGATGCGTGCGTGAAATTGCTGCGCGATGTCCACCGGCGTGAGGTTGAGGGTGAAGGCGCGGGTGTAAGTTTCAAACCAGGCGACGTGATTCTCCGGCGCCGCTGTGGTGAAGAGTTCGAGGCGCTCCTGCATCGCGATGCAGCGCCGCCAGCAATTTTCCAGCCCTTTGCCGCGTACCGCTGCGGCTTCCAGCAGATCGTGCAAGGTGTTGAGCGCCTGTTGCAGCGCTCCCAGTGCGGCCGTAAACGCGGGTTGCTGTTGTACCTCGCGCCATGCGCCACGGCGCTCGTCCACACCGAACGCCAGACGCAGATCGCGCGTCGTTTTTTCTACCTGCTCTGCGGCGGCGGCAAGTTCACGCATGTCACCCGCTTCTTTGAGGTATTCCGCCACCGTGTCCTGGGCAAGGTCGATGAGCTGGCGGCTGCCCAGGGCGACGCCGAAAAATCCGGCGGCGATCTCCGCCAGCTGATGTGCTTCGTCGAAGATGACGCCTTGTACACCGGGGAGCAGATCGCCGAAACCCTCTGCGCGCAGCGCCATGTCGGCGAAAAACAGATGATGATTGATGACTAGCACGTCCGCCGCCTGTGCCTCGCTGCGCGCGCGAAACACATGACAGTCCTTGAATGACGGGCACTGCTGGCCGAGGCAGTTGTCGGCGGTGCTGGTCACCTGCGGCCAGAGCAAGGAGTCTTCGCGTATGCCGGACAGCTCGGCGATGTCGCCGCTCTGCGTCTGCCCGGCCCAGGTGCGGATGCGCGCCAGCTCCGCAGCCTGTGCAAGCGCGTGATAGCGCTGCTGCTGTTCCGTCAACTCCAGCCGGTGCAGGCACAGATAATTCGCGCGTCCCTTGAGCAGTGCCACACGACCCGGTGCGGCGAGCGCCGCACGCACGGCGGGGAGATCACGCTGGTACAACTGATCTTGCAGGGTCTTGGTGGCGGTGGAGACAATGATTTTTTTGCCGGACAGCAACGCGGGCACCAGATAGGCGAAGGTCTTGCCGGTGCCGGTGCCGGCCTCGGTGATGAGCATGTCCTGGTTGTCCAGCGCTTCTGCGACGGCCTCGGCCATTTCCTGCTGCGATGTGCGCGCAGCAAAGCCCTCGATAGCGCGCGCGAGCGGGCCGTCCGGGCCGAAGATGCGGGTGGGGGAGTGCATGGTGTTATTATAAGGAAATCGCCGCAAAACTTCGGACTATGTGAGGGGCGTGTCACCATGCCTGGGTGCAGGTGGCGCGCTGTACAGGGAAGAGCGGCAGCGAAGGGTTCTAC
>CAWUTX010000115.1:0-7934 GCA_963925015.1 uncultured Gammaproteobacteria bacterium | reverse complement strand
GCTGCGATCTTGCTCACATCAAGGGTGTTCTCAAACAGCGGCAGGCCCACGCGCGGATGCTGCTCCCAGAGGCCGAGGCCCTTGATCATTTCCAGCGCGGGCAAAGGCAATGCGCGCGCATCTTCGGCTACGCGCGCGGCGGCGAGACAGGCGTCCACCGTATGCACATGCAAGCACGCGCGTGCCGCCGGAAAACACTGGTAGATGACTCGATGGATGGCGGTTTCGGCGGAGGGTTTGCCGTCCGCGCGCGCACGTTCGATCACGCCGCCGTCGGCCACATTGACCAGCAGAAAATCGGTTTCGTTGAGGCGGCCCTTGGGGCGCCCGCTGGCGGTGATCCAGAAGCCTGCATCGTCGCGCGCGCTGAGATTGCCCGCCGTGCCCGCCATCCAGCCGCGCGCGTGAAAATCGCGCGCGATCTCGACTAAAGCGGCGCGTAATGGAAGATCGTCAAGCGATTGGGACATTGATTAGAAACCAAGTTGAAAGTTACAAGTAGCCAGCAAAAGAAAATCGTATGATGATTTTTATCTTGCCACTCGCTACTCGAAACTCGCTACTGTCCTTTCCGTATACACCGGCGTCCAGCCACTGGTGTCGATGAAGTAGCGCACCGCCTTGATGCGCGTCGAGTCCCCTAGCGTAAACCAGTGTTCGGTGTTGGCCGGCACGTTGATGTAATCGCCAGCACTGACCTCCAGCATAAACTGCGACCCGCCCTTGTCGACGAAGCCGAAGTAGCCTTTGCCCGCGAGGATGTAACGCACTTCATCGTCAGTGTGGTAGTGCACCTTGTCGAACTTGCCGAGCATCGCGGCCAGGCCGGGCACATCCTCGTGCAGCACGATCATGTCGCGCGTGGCATAGCCCGCTTCCTGCTTCAGCGTTTCAAACCGGTTATCCACTGCACGCAACAACTCTTCCTTCTCAGCATCACTCAACGCCGCCTTGGCCAGCAGCGTCTGCGCGCGGGCGTCCGCAGGGGCGGGCCACTCGCGCAGCGTGATGCCGATCTCGGAAAGTTTGCCTTGTATGGCGGGGAAATCGCGCGTCTCACGCTCGTCGGGGAAAATCATGCGCGCCATAAATATGCTCTTTAGATTTAACTGTTTATCCGTCAGCCGCGTCCGCGCGAACGCGACGAGCCGTGACTGTGGCTTTTGGGCGGCGCGCCACGCCCGGTCGGCCGACCACCCGCCTTGCCATGCCGCGCGGCACCGAAGCCCGCAGGCGCAAACTCGGACTTGTGCGGCGGCAGCAGCGTAGCCAACAGTTCGTCGGTGACGCGCACTACAGAAATTTTGTGACCGGTATATTCTTCTATTTCGGGCAGCGTAAAGGCGTATTCCTCGCACGCGAAGCTGATGGAGTCGCCGGAGGCGCCGACGCGCGCAGTGCGTCCGATGCGGTGCACGTAGTCTTCGCCCGATTGCGGCAGGTCGTAATTGAATACGTGGCTCACCTCTGGGATATGCAGTCCACGCGCCGCGACGTCGGTGGCTACCAGGATGGCCAGCTTGCCTTCCTGGAATTCCGCCAGCAACTGCTGACGCTTTTTCTGCGGCACATCCCCCGACAACAGCGCCGTGCCGAAGCCGTTGCCGAGCAGATAGCCGAGCACCTTGTGCGCCACCGCCTTGGTGTTCACAAACACAATGCTGCGCTTCGCATCGGTGCGCCTGAGCAGGCCGATCAGCAGCGCGATCTTTTCCTCGTTGCCCACGTGATACACCGCCTGCGTCACCTTGTCCGCCGTCACCTTGTCGGGCTCGACTGCAATCAGGCGCGGGCTGTTCATGTGCTCGTAGGCAAGCTCGGTCACGCGCCACGACAGCGTGGCGGAAAACAGCATGTTGAGGCGCTGCTCCGGCGGCGGCAGGCGGCGCAGCAAAAAGCGCACGTCGTTGATGAAGCCGAGATCGAACATGCGGTCCGCCTCGTCCAGCACCATCACCTGCGCCGCCTTCAAATCGAACACGTGCTGCTTGAAATAATCGATCACGCGCCCCGGCGTGCCGATCAGGATATCCACGCCCGCCTCCATCATGGCGCGCTGGGTGTCGTAGCCGGTGCCGCCATAAACGAGGCCAAGGCTGAGGCCGCTGTGCTTCCCCAGCACCTCGGCGTCCTTGTGAATTTGAATCGCCAGCTCGCGCGTGGGCGCGAGCACCAGTGCGCGTGGCTGATTGGCTTTGCGCCCCGCAGGCACAGGATGCTTGAGCAGGTGATTCATCAACGCGAGCAGAAACGCCGCCGTCTTACCGGTGCCGGTCTGCGCCTGACCAGCGACATCGTGGCCGGCCAAGGCCAGCGGCAAGGTCTCGGCCTGGATCGGGGTACACCATGAAAACCCAGCCTCTTCAACGCCTTGTAGCAGCGGCGCAGGAAGCCCGAGGCTTGAAAACGCGATGGTGGTCAGATGTTTTTCGCTTGCTTGTTCAGTCATAGTGCTACACGATAGCAGAATTGACGGCTTCAGGCTTGCCCTGTTGGAAAAAACCGGGGCTTGTAAAACTTCCCCAAGTGCGGTGAAATAGCAACAGCAGGGCAAAACCTGAAGCGTGACGCCCCCGCACTAGAGGCCCATCTCCGCGCCACCCGATTACTCCAAGCAGAGGCATACCCGTGAGCGGAAATATCGTTCATATCACTGACGCAAGTTTTGAAAATGAAGTGCTCAAGGCCACTGGCCCCGTGCTGGTGGACTACTGGGCCGACTGGTGCGGACCGTGCAAGATGATTGCCCCAATCCTGGATGAGATCTCCACCGAATACAGCGGCAAGGTCAAGATCGTTAAACTCAACATCGACCAGAATCCAGCCACGCCGCCGAAGTTCGGCGTCCGCGGCATACCCACCTTGATGTTATTCAAGGGTGGTAGCGTTGCGGCCACTAAAGTGGGGGCGCTTTCGAAGTCGCAACTGACGGCCTTTATCGACACCAACCTTTAGGGCACCTCTAAAAATGCGTCTTTTGCTCCAATACTGCGTTACAGCTTATCTCCGCTGCTCACATACTAACGCGTATGCTGCGCTGCTCGCCTACGCTGCGCCTTGTCTTGAAGCAAAATCCATCATTTTTAGGGCGCCCTTTAAAAACACATGCCACTGGACGCAAGATTGATGGCGTGATAGTGTTGTCTCAACTGTACAGCCTGTTGACCTGCCCTTCGGCAGTTCTCCCCAGACCACAACCATTTTTTACCTCGGGCGCTTAAGCGTCCGTATCGCATCACCCACCCGTCATCCAGAAATACACGCATGAACCTCACTGAACTCAAGCAAAAATCACCCTCTGATCTGATCGACCTTGCCCAGTCCATGGGCATCGAAGGCATGGCGCGCTCGCGCAAGCAGGACGTCATCTTCGCCATCCTCAAGGCGCACGCGCACAAGGGCGAAGACATCTCCGGTGACGGCGTGCTGGAAATCCTGCAGGACGGCTACGGCTTTCTGCGCTCGGCGGACAGCTCCTATCTCGCCGGCCCCGACGACATCTACGTCTCGCCCAGCCAGGTGCGACGCTTTAATTTACGCACCGGCGACACCGTCTCCGGCAAGATCCGTCCGCCCAAGGAGGGCGAACGCTACTTCGCGCTGCTCAAGGTCAACGAAATCAACTTCGAGGCGCCGGAAAACTCCAAGAACAAGGTGCTGTTTGAAAATCTGACGCCACTGTTCCCCAACGAACGTCTCAGCCTCGAGATCGGCAACGGCACCACCGAAGACCTCACCGCGCGCGTGATCGACCTCATCTCGCCCATCGGCAAGGGCCAGCGCGGGTTGATCGTCTCGCCGCCCAAGGCGGGCAAGACCATGATGCTGCAGAACATCGCGCACTCCATCGCCGCCAAACATCCGGAATGTTATCTGATCGTGCTGCTCATCGACGAGCGTCCGGAGGAGGTCACCGAGATGCAGCGTTCGGTGAGGGGCGAGGTGGTTTCGAGCACCTTCGATGAGCCGGCGACCCGTCACGTGCAGGTGGCGGAGATGGTGATCGAGAAGGCCAAGCGCCTGGTGGAACACAAGCGTGACGTGATCATCCTGCTCGACTCCATCACCCGCCTGGGCCGCGCCTATAACACCGTGGTGCCAGCCTCGGGCAAGGTGCTCACCGGCGGCGTGGACGCCAACGCCCTGCAACGCCCCAAGCGCTTTTTCGGCGCTGCGCGCAACATCGAGGAAGGCGGCTCGCTCACCATCATCGCCACCGCGCTGGTGGACACCGGCTCCAAGATGGATGATGTGATTTACGAAGAGTTCAAGGGCACCGGCAACATGGAAGTGCACCTCGACCGCAAGATGGCGGAAAAGCGCGTTTATCCCTCGATCAACATCAACCGCTCCGGCACGCGGCGCGAAGAACTACTCACCAAGCCGGATGAATTGCAGAAGATGTGGATACTGCGCAAGCTGCTGCATCCGATGGATGAACTTGCGGCGATGGAATTTCTGCTGGAAAAACTCAAGACCACCAAGGTCAACTCCGAATTTTTCGACTCGATGAAACGTTGAACGACAGAGAAAAGAGGCAAGAGAAAAGAGTAAAGGATTGAATTTTTTCACAGCCGCCCTAGTGCAAACATTTCAAGGCTTTAACTTTTCTCTTGTCTCTTGCCTCTTTTCTCTGCCTAAATCGGGCACTGTAGCGTCACTTCCACCGGCGCGACATTCCATATCTCTGCGGCATATTCGCGGATGGTGCGGTCGCTGGAGAATTTTCCCATCCCCGCCGTATTCAGTATCGCCTTGCGCGTCCACTCTTCCTGATCGCCGTAAAGCTGCGCCACCTGCTCCTGACACGCGACATAGGACGCATAATCGGCGAGCAACAGATAATGATCGCCACCGTCGAGCAGGCTGTGAATGATGGGGTGATACAAGGCGGGCGCGTCGGCTGAAAAAAATCCCGAGCCGATCATGTCGAGCGCTTGCCTGAGCTCGCTGTTGGCGTGATAGTAATCATGGGGCCGGTAGCCTTCGCTACGTAGCCGCCGCACTTCTTCGGTGGTGAGGCCGAAGATGAAAATATTGTCCGCTCCCACTTCTTCACGTATCTCGACATTGGCGCCGTCCAGCGTGCCGATCGTGAGCGCCCCATTCAACGCGAATTTCATGTTGCCGGTGCCGGAGGCCTCGGTACCGGCGGTGGAAATCTGCTCCGACAAATCTGCCGCAGGAATAATATCGAGCGCGGTGGAGACGTTGTAGTTCGGGATGAACACCACCTTGAGCTGGTCACGGACGTTGGGGTCGTTATTGACGACCTCGGCCACGTCATTAATCAGCTTGATAATCAGCTTTGCCATCGTATAAGCGGGCGCGGCCTTGCCGCCGAAAACCACGGTGCGCGGCACGATGCCCTCCCCGCCGTTGGCGCGGATGCGATTGTAGAGCGTGATCACATGCAGCACGTTGAGCAACTGGCGCTTGTACTCATGGATGCGTTTGACATGCACATCGAACAGCGAGTCGATGTTGACCACGATGCCGAGACGCTGCTGGATCCGCCGCGCCAGCCGCTCCTTGTTGGCGCGCTTGGCGGTGCGGAATGCCGTGCGGAATGCGCCATCAGCAGCCAGCGGCGCGATTTTTTTAAGCTCATCCAGATTCGTGAGCCAGCCACTGCCGATGTGCGCGTTGATAAGTTGCGTGAGCGGCGGGTTAGCCTGGTTGAGCCACAGACGCGGCGTGATGCCGTTGGTCTTGTTGACGATGCGGCCCGGGAAGATGCGCTCGAAATCAGAGAACAGCGTGGTCTTGAGCAGATGCGTGTGCAACGCCGCCACGCCATTGACCTTGTGACTGCCGACGATGGCGAGGTGCGCCATGCGCACGCGCTGCTCGCCGTCCTCATGGATAATCGACATGCGGCGCAACAGGTCGAAATCACCCGGGTGCCGGTGGATCACCTGCTTGAGAAAATTATGATTGATCTCGAAGATGATCTGTAAATGGCGCGGCAGCATGACCTCAAACAGGGCGGCCGGCCAGGTCTCCAGCGCCTCCGGCAACAGTGTGTGGTTGGTGTAGGAGAAGGTGCGCTGGGTGATGTCCCACGCGCGCTCCCACGGCACATCGTATTTGTCGACCAGTAGCCGCATCAGCTCCGGAATGGCAATCGCCGGATGGGTGTCGTTCAACTGGATCGCCACCTTGTCGGGCAGCTTGCCGATGTCATCGTGTTTTTTGTGAAAACGCGCGAGGATATCCTGCAACGAGGCCGATACGAAGAAATATTCCTGCTTCAAACGCAGGCCACGACCGGTGCTGGTGGTGTCGTCGGGGTAGAGCACCTTGGAGATGCTCTCCGAGGCGCTCTTGTCCTGCACCGCACCGATGTAATCGCCGTCGTTGAAATATTTGAGATCGAAATCGCGCGAAGACTTGCTCGCCCACAGGCGCATGTTGTTCACGGTGTTGGTGCCGTAGCCGGGCACCGGGGTGTCGTAGGCCATGGCCAGCACCTCTTCGCCGTCTACCCACTGAAAGTGCGATTTGCCGTGCTCATCCACGTAGTCCACCACGCGCCCGTAAAAGCGCACCGGGTAGAGCATCTCGGGGCGAGCGAACTCCCACGGATTGCCGTAGCGCAGCCAGTTGTCCGGATGTTCGACCTGATGGCCGTTCTCGATGCGCTGGTTGAACATGCCGTATTCGTAACGGATACCGTAGCCGTAACCGGGCAGCCCCAGCGTAGCCATGGAGTCGAGAAAACACGCCGCAAGCCGCCCCAACCCGCCGTTGCCGAGTGCGGCCTCCGGCTCGAGTTCGACGATCTCGTCGAGTTCGAGGCCGATCTCGTCCAGCGCCTCGCGGTATTCCTTGAGCACGCCGAGGTTGAGCAGGCTGTTGATGAGCGCGCGTCCGGTGAGAAACTCGAGCGACAGGTAATACACGCGCTTGGAATCTTCGCGGTAATAGGTGCGCATGGTCTCCATCCAGCGCTCGATCAGACGGTCGCGCACGGTATAGCTGACCACGGAGAACCAGTCGCGCGGAGTGGCGGTGTACAAATCCTTGCCCGCCGAGTATTCGAGCCGGTTGGCGAGCGTCTGGCGGATGGCCTCAACATCCATGCCGAGGCATTCATATTTAAGTGACTGGAGCTTGCTTTTGGTCAACATGCCGGTCTCGATAGGAAGAGGTTCAAACCTGTGGCGCGCACAAACTAGGCCATTGGAGCCATGTTCTCACATTACTCAGTAGACATTAAAGCAAGGATACACTGCTGGCTGGATGTCTCCTGAGTAAAAACCTTGGTTTACTCTACCCCCACCCCCCGTTCAAGCCGGGGGCAGGCTCTGTCCCGCCCCTCAACAAGGGGCGGGAACGTGGCGGAGAGTGCAGCCTTAATAATGAGATCATCAGTAATTTACAGGCGGGCCTGATGCAAGCTGCGTTTGATTGGGACTTTGACTTCGATACCTGGTCGGCCCTCGCGAGCTCCGATCCGGAGGCATTTGAAAAACAGCGTCAGGGCATCGTCAACCAGGCCATCGCAGGAGCCCCGGCAGGGCAGCAACAGCGTCTGCGCAGCCTGCAATGGCGCATCGACAAGGCGCAGGAAATGTCAGGCACTCCGCTCGCGGCCTGCATCCGCATCTCCGGCATGATGTGGGATGCCGTACTCGGCAACGGCGGCCTGGTCGACAACCTGCAAGCTCTGCGCGGCGCCAACCCCTTTACCACAAAGCAGAAACCGGTAACTGCGCCAAAACCGCGTAATTTGGCCTCTGTACTGCTCTTTTCTAGTGTGGAACGTGACAAATAGCAGCCGCTGGCTTGCTGCCCAAGACGAACTCCAGTAAAATTCTCGGTTCGAATGTGGCCGCAAGCTGGGTATTCCCGGCTCGGCAGAGCAATGAGGCCTTACACCATGAAACCGGATATCCATCCCGCCTACCAGGCGATTACCGTCACCTGCA
>CAWUTX010000114.1:0-5147 GCA_963925015.1 uncultured Gammaproteobacteria bacterium | reverse complement strand
TTTGTTAGGAATGGATACCTATTTTGCCTTGTGGATTTTGGAGCGGCCAATTGGCAATCGCGGTTGCTCGGGGCATTGCAGGAGGGTGTGCGCTGTGTTTTGGCGCCTGGTGGAGCTGGTGTTCGGTTATTCAAGGTCGGGACAGGATGTCCTTGGGCTATGGCGGGCATACCCTTTGTAAAAGCACTCGGCGATCATCCGGCCTACTTTCCTGACCGACACAAGCAGACATCACCGGCACATGTGAATTTGTACGCATATCCAGATCACCTGGATTTCTTTGAGCGTCACTTGCGCGGGCCGACATTGAGCGCAGGGATCAGTGGCCATACGCCAATCGTTGGCCTCCCCCCTCCTGGATTCGACAAGTCATCCATACCCACAAGGCGTAACGGTCGCTTGGCATTTTACAAAAATGGCAACGATCCGGATAAGTTGCGCCGCTGTTGCGGCCGACTGAAAATTGACCAGTATTTGAGGTTTGTGCCGACCCAAAATTGACCAGGGTGTTCAATCGACCTGCTTACTTTATAAGCAGGGAGCCGAGGTGATCACAATGGACATGTTGGGCAAGGTAAGGCGCATGAAAATGCGCGACAAGATTTCGATCAGCGAAATCGCAAAGCGCACTGGTTTGGCGCGCAACACCATCAAGAAATGGCTACACGCACCGGGGTCGGTGACGCCGAAGTATCTGCGCGGCAAGGATCTTCGCAAACGCTCGTCATTTGAGCCGATATTGTTGCAGGCGCTCAAGGCCGATCAGTTGCGACACAAGGATAACCGACGCACGGCACGAGCCCTGTTTGTGCAGATTACCGCCCAAGGATATCGGGGCGGCTACAGCGCGATTACCGACTACATTCGTGCCTGGCGCGAGCAGGCTGGCAAGGCCCCCAAAGCCTTTGTGCCGCTTGTCTTCGAGAACGGCGAAGCCTTCCAATTTGACTGGAGTGAGGAAGGCTTGCTGGTAGGCGGATTGTTTTACAAGTTGCAGGTTGCGCATATGAAGCTGTGCGCCAGTCGCGCGTTTTGGCTGGTGGCGTATCCGGCGCAAAGCCACGAAATGCTGTTTGATGCGCATACGCGATCCTTCGCGGCACTGGGGGGCGTAGCCCGGCGCGGCATCTATGACAACATGAAGACCGCTGTCGACAAGGTCAAGAAGGGCAAAGAGCGCGTGGTTAATGCGCGCTTTACGGCCATGTGCAGCCATTACCTGTTCGATGCGGACTTCTGCAACGTGGCCTCTGGCTGGGAGAAAGGCATTGTCGAGAAGAATGTGCAGGACAGCCGCAGGCGGATTTGGATTGAGGCCGGCAAACAGCGGTTTGGCTCGTTTATCGAACTGAATACGTGGCTGGCGCACCGTTGCCGGGCCGTGTGGGCAGAAACGATGCACCCCGAGCACACCGGATTCACGGTAGCGGAGATGTTGGAAATCGAGCGCGACCACCTGATGGCGATGCCCGAACCCTTTGATGGCTATGTGGAAAAGCCCTCACGGGTCAGCAGCACCTGCTTGGTGAGCGTGGCGCGCAATCGTTACTCAGTACCTTGCGAATGGGCCAATCGGCGCGTCAGCACACGCCTGTATCCAAATCAGGTGATGGTGGCAGCCGGCAACCAGATCGTGGCGCGTCATGATCGCCTGTCGAGCCAGGGCAAGACGGCGTATGACTGGCAACACTATATCGAGCTGATCCAGCGCAAGCCCGGCGCGCTGAGAAATGGAGCGCCGTTTCTGGATATGCCTCCTGTACTGCTGCAACTGCGACAGTCTCTGATGCGTTATCCGGGCGGGGATCGCGTGATGGCCGATATATTGGCGGTGGTGCCACGCTCAGGGCTTGAGGCGGTGCTGGTGGCCGTGGCCATTGCCCTCGAAGACGTCACGCCCAGCGGGCAGGTGAGCATTGAACACGTCGAGAACGTGCTGGCGCGACTAAATAGCCCACCAGTGCCGCCCCTGGCAGAAACCGATCTGCAACTTAAAGAAGCCCCAAGGGCCGACACCGCGCGCTACGACCAGTTACGCGACATCCAGCAACAGAAAACGGAGATCTAAAATGCACACTGATATCAAAACCAATCTGAAATCGTTACGTTTGCACGGCATGGCAAGCGCGTGGGAAGAATTGACGCAGAACGGCGTCACGACGCGCGTCGACAGCTCGCAATGGTTACTCGAACATCTGCTGGAGGCGGAGGATACCAATCGCGCGATGCGATCCATCTCACACCAGATGAAGTCCGCACGGTTCCCGCTGCACCGCGATCTGGCGGGCTTTGACTTTGCGGCATCGCCTGTTGATAAGGCGCTGATTCTCAAGCTCTCGGACCTGTCCTTCACCGCAGCTGCGCAAAACGTGGTGCTGATCGGCGGCCCCGGAACGGGCAAGACGCATCTGGCTACCGCGCTGAGTGTGTCGGGGGTGACGCAGCAAAGTAAAAAGGTGCGGTTTTATTCAACAGTAGACCTCGTCAACGCGCTGGAACACGAGAAGCTCATGGGTAAGGCCGGTCGCATCGCCTTCAGTCTGTCGCGGCTAGACTTGGTTGTGCTCGACGAATTGGGCTATCTGCCGTTTAGCCAGGCCGGTGGGGCCTTGCTCTTTCATTTGTTATCAAAGCTCTACGAACACACCAGCGTCATGATCACCACGAATCTGACGTTTGCCGAGTGGTCGAGTGTGTTTGGCGACGCCAAGATGACTACGGCGCTGCTCGATCGGCTGACTCACCATTGCCACATCGTCGAAACGGGAAATCAATCCTATCGATTCCTGCACAGCACCAAACAGGCCAAGAGTCAGATTAAAGCCCGGGAACAAAGCAGAAAGACAGGCTCCGAAGATGTGCAAACCAAGATCGCAGCGGCAGAACCATTCTGAGGCAATGACCACTGCAAACCGCTTCGGTCGTCGCTGCAAGCGGTTTGCAGATTCATAAAAAGGAGTAACCGAAACCGAAAACAGATATAGTTATCCACAGCTGGCCGTGGTCAGGTCAGCAAAAGCCCCTGGTCAATATTCAATCGGCACAGGTGGTCAATATTCGTTCGGCCGCAACAGATCAGGTTGCGTAATACGCTCCGATTGGTACGCTTACGCGTCGGTTGAACCGCGGTTATATTGATTACGTCCGCCAGCGAGCGCCCGCGAATGGGGTCTGGTGGCTGTGGCCATTGCTCAACCAGCCCGCGGACGATGTCAAATAGCACCGGCGAGCGCACCTCGAGCTGACCGTCCTCGCCTTCGCCGTGCCCACCGATGAGCGGAATACCCTCCACCGCGTTCTCCTCGATCACCTTCGGCAGCAGGTCATACACCTCCTGATAGGTTGCACCGCCATCCGAATACAACGCCGCATGCACTTCGTTAACCAATGCGCGCGCGTCATCTGGTAGCGCGGCGAGTGTGCCAGCCACTGGGGTTTTATCGACTAAAACCAACTGCGTCGATGACGGCTTGTCCACTTCAGGCCGATGCGGCCATCCTTTCGGCGGTCGCAGCAAGCACTCCGGGAACGCATCAGCATCGTAGAAGTCCGTAAAAAACGACGTATAGTCCGTCTCCGGAAACATCCGGCAGACGACGCCGTTGATGACCGCATCAAATACAAAGTTCTGCACTTTCGTGGTCCGCGGAAACAAGGTGGTATGCCCCAGTAGCACGTGGTGCAACTCGTGCATAACGAGCGACAACAATTTCTCCGAGGTCGGCGCATGTTTCTCGACAAACTCAGGGTTGATCAATAACCGCGGTTGCGCCCGGCATTCAACAGCGGCCGTCGGCACGCTGGTGGTTTCGACTATGTCGAGCAGGCGCAGGAGTGCCGAGAGCGCATAAGAACCGCTCGGAAACGCATCAAGGATGCGCTCCGCGAGGGGCGTAGTGTTCGGGGTGAAGTTCCCCTCAAAAGCCAGATTGGTTTGCATGGTGTGTGGTCTTTTCAAAAGAGTTGAATGGTTTAGCGCCGGTTAAGCCCTGTGCCACCGCGACGCATGAAATGTGGCTTGGGCGCTGGGCTCACCTCAGCCTCAGCCGGCCCGAGGGGCTGGCCTTCCGATACAGTGTCGTCCGGTATAGAGACTTGCGCAGCGACCGCCCTTACGCCGTGTTGTTGCAACTCCGGAATGCGCGCGGCGAATTTAGGAGGCACCAGCAAAGTCACTGCCCCCTGGGCCAAGGCGGCATGAATAGCCGGCGTCTTTGCGCGCAGCCACACGCTCTCAGAACACTTGGACATGATCGCCAGCGCAGTGAGCGGGTCCTCCCAGATACGGATCGCATCCTTAAACCCATAGATCGCGGCACAACCGTCTGGCAGCGGCAGTTCCTCAGCGCGTCGGTTGATCAATGCCACCAGTTGGCGTGCCGGATCCGTCTCGCTATCTGCCCCGAGCAATTCCAGAATCTGCGCAGGCGTTTTCTGCGCAAAGCATGGCGCCAGGACAAAGTGGATCGGAATCCCAAAAACACCGGCACTCCGGTAGCTAATACCTGCCACACCGGAGCCGCCAGGCCCGGAAGTGCTTGCCGGATTAGGCAACCCCGAATACTTGAGTACCGTCTTCGGCGGCGTCGACATGTTGTGCACCTTGCGGTAATTGCGCGAGCGAATCAGCCGCCACTTGCGAGAATTCACGCTTCTTTAGCGCTGTTGTAACCACCGCCAGCCTGAAGCGCTCCAGTGGATCCGCCGAACACAAGATCGCTTTCAACGGGTCGTTTGGATTGATATTGGCAAAACGCCAGGCATCGCGGTGGGCCGCGAGCAGTTTCACCTCCGCCACGGGGATTCCCTGCGCACGTTGCGGCAGCGCATTTCTAACCGCCAGCAACGCCGCATCCGATGCACTTGTGCCAGGGTCGAGTGCTAACGCCGCCGCATTAACCGCCAGCACCGTGCGGTAGATCATGCCGGCGCGACGCGGGCTCAGAATGATTCCCGCCTGCGCCAGCAACGCCGTGAGCGTGTGGACATAAGAGGCGACCCCTTCGCCGAGGCTCAGGCGTATCGCTGGCAATCCCGCACGCGCGCGCGCCAGCGCATTGGTCAGCACTATCGTATCCTCTGCCGAGGGCGTCGGGTCGGTCGCGCTGATGATCGCCAACTGCTCGGCCTCATTGAGCGCATTCCAA
>CAWUTX010000113.1:0-9289 GCA_963925015.1 uncultured Gammaproteobacteria bacterium | reverse complement strand
ATAAGCTCACAAGTAAGATTACACTTCCGGCTACGTCCCCGCCCCTTGTTCAGGGGGCGGGACAGGGTGGGGGTAGGTTAAACACAGTATTTAATCAGGAGTCACACTACTGACGCTACGTCATTAGTGTGACTCCTGATTAATCCACACGGTTTTGATGTTTACGAATTCGCGCAGGCCGTGGTGTGCAAGCTCGCGCCCGTAGCCGGAGTCTTTGATGCCGCCGAAGGGCAGGCGCGGGTCGCTCTTCACGATGCCGTTCACAAATGCCGCGCCACATTGCAGTGTCCGTGCAATGCGTTCGCCGCGTGCACTGTCTTGTGTCCACACGCTCGCGCCCAGACCGAAGCGTGTGTCATTGGCGCTGCGCACGGCGTCCCGCTCGTCGCGCGCTCGGATCACGCAGGCCACCGGCCCGAACAGTTCTTCGTCATAGGCCCGCATGCCGGGCTCGACCCGGTCGAGCAGCGAGGCGGCGTAATAATTCCCGCGACCCTCCAGCGGCGCGCAACCGGTGACAGGCTCCGCGCCTTGCGCGATGCTTTCACGCACCTGCACATGCAGTTCGTCGCGCAGATCGGCGCGCGCTAGCGGGGCCAGCGTGGTCCTATCTGCGAGTGGATCACCGGGCCGTAATCGCTCCAGCGCGGTCTTCAGCCGCTGCACGAATTCGTCGGCGACATCGTCCAACACAATCATGCGCTTGGCGGCGATGCAACTCTGCCCGGCATTCAAAAAGCGTGACGTAACAGCGTGCGTCACGGTGAACTCAAGATCGGCGTCCTCCAGCACAATAAAGGCGTCCGAACCGCCCAGCTCCAATACCGTTTTTTTCAAATGCGCGCCTGCGGCCGCGGCCACGGCGCGTCCCACAGTGACGCTGCCGGTGACGCTCACGGCATGCACGCGTGTATCGGCGATAACCTTTCCCACCTGCGCGCTCTCGATCAACAGCGTGCGAAACACGTCCGCCGGAAAACCGGCGCCGAAAAACAACTCCTCAATGGCGAGCGCGCATTGCGGCACGTTCGAGGCGTGCTTCAGCAACACGGTGTTGCCCGCCATCAATGCAGGCACGGCGCAGCGGAACACCTGCCAGAACGGAAAATTCCACGGCATCACGGCAAGCACGGTGCCGAGGGGCTCGTAACACACGTAGCTCTTTGCCGCCTCGGTGGAGATGCTTTCAGCGGCGAGAAATCGCGCACCCTGCTCGGCGTAATACTCGCAACCCCAGGCGCATTTCTCGATTTCCGCGTGCGCCTCCGCGAGCCGCTTGCCCATCTCCTGCGTAATCAGGCGCGCCAGCGTGTCCTTGCGTGCATGCAGCAGCGCGGCGGCGCGGCGCAACAGGGTGGCACGCGCGGCCAGCGGTTGCGCGGCCCATGCCGACGTGGCACGCGCCACACGCTGTAAACACTGCTCCAGCGCGCGCTCGTCCCACCCCGGCAGTGTTTTAAGTACCTTGCCGGAAGATGGATTAATAGAAACTAGATGCATCGCCGGGTTCCCCATGACGGTGGTTAGCGCTAGTATAGCGCTATGAGATTTTTCTATCGCGTATGGCTGATCGTGTCACTGGTTTTTGCTTCGGCAGCATGGATGCCGACCCACGCCGATGGCGTGAATACACTGGAGCAGCAGCGCGCAAATTTCCTGGCCGCGCGCAAGGCGCTGGACGCAGGTGACATGAAAACGTACCAGCGTCTGTCCGCCCAGTTGCGTGACTATCCCCTGTTTCCCTACTTGCGCTATGGCGAGCTGATCGACCGGGTACCGGATACACCGGAGAGCGAAATCCGCGACTTTCTCGAGCGCTACAACGACTCGGTGGTGAGCAGCCGTCTGCGTGTGGCTTGGCTCCATACCCTGATCAGCACCAAACAGTGGCGCACCTACCTGCAGGAGTATCGCCCCTATCCGGATGAACAGGGCGTGGCGCTGCACTGTTATAAGTTGTTTGCTCTTTATCGCGCGACTGAAGGGCAAGCCATCCCGCAGGGCTGGCTTGCCGAGGTGCGGGGCCTGTGGCTTACAGGCAAGCCATTGCCGGATCAGTGCGAAACCGTGTTCACGCGGTGGCGCGCGGCCGGCCATTTGACCAAGGATCTGGTGTGGCAACGCATCCGGCTTGCCATGGACAACCGTCAGACCGAGTTCGCCGACCGGCTTGCCAGGGAGCTGGACGGTGACGGGCGCAAGTGGATGCAGCGTTTTCAGCGCATGCACAAAAACCCCGAAGACATGCTGGGACACGTCGACTTCAAGGCCGATCATCCCAAGGCGCGCGACATCCTGCGCCATGGCATCAAACGACTTGCACGCGGCGATGCGCTGCTGGCCACCGAACGCTGGCAGAAGATCAAGGCCGTGCATGCCTTCAGCCGGGAAGATATTGCCGTCACTGAGCGCGAGATAGCGCTCTCCGCCGCGCTGCAACATCAGCCGCAGGCGCTGGGGTGGCTGGCGGCGGTCAATCCGGCACAGGTCGACAAGCGCGTACGTCAGTGGCGGGTGCGCACCGCGCTCGCCCAACAGGACTGGCCTGCGGTGCTGGCCTGGGTCGATGCCATGGCGCCCGCCGAGCGCGAGAATGAACAGTGGCGTTATTGGCGTGCGCGCGCGCTCGAACAGCTCCGCCCCACGGCCACCGGCGCTGCTCCACACTCCAGCCCGGAGCAGATTTTTTCCGAGCTCGCGCAACAGCGCAGCTATTACGGATTTCTGGCCGCCGACCGGATCGCCAAACCTTACGAAATGAAATCCCAGCCTATCCTCTACACGGAAGGCGAGCTTGCCGCAGCGAACGCACTGCCCGGCATCGCGCGCTGTTACGAGCTTTACCAGCTCGACATGATCGGCGCGGCACGGCGCGAGTGGGACTATGTCATCGCCGGGCTGGGCGAACGCGAGCGCCAGCTCGCCGCCGTGCTTGCCAACCGCTGGGGCTGGCATGAGCGCAGCATATTCACGCTAGCCAAGACCCAGCACAACAACGACCTGGAGCTGCGCTTTCCCACGGCGTTTCGCGACCAGGTGCTCTCCGGCGCGGAACAGCACGACATCGACCCGGCGTGGATATACAGCGTAATCCGCCAGGAAAGCGCCTTCATGCCGGACGCCCGCTCCAGCGCAGGCGCGCTCGGCCTCATGCAGCTCATGCCGGCCACCGGCAAGAGCACGGCCAAACTGCTGGACTCACCCATACACCACATCAACGAGCTGCTGGGCATCAACAAAAACATTCAGGTCGGCAGCGCCTACCTGCGCCACGTGCTGGATGTGAACAACGGCCACCAGGCCATGGCCACCGCCGCCTACAACGCCGGGCCGCAGCGCATCAAACAATGGCGGCCTGACGCCACACAGGGCGCCGATATCTGGGTGGAAAATATTCCGTTCACGGAAACGCGCAACTATGTGCAGAACGTGATGGCCTACAGCGCGATTTTCGGCCAGCGCCTGGGACGCACCATCGTGCCGCTGCGCGAGCGCATGCCGGATGTCGCGCCGCCCTCAGGAGACACAAAGTAAGAATACACTGCTGACAGGGTGTCTCCTGAGGCAAACCCTGTTTACACTACCCCCACCCTGTCCCGCCCCCTCAACAGGAGGCGGGAACGTGTAGGATATGTAGCCATTAATAATGAACTCATGAGCAAATACCAGGAAAACCGTGTGAAACTGAAAACAATTTGCATACTGGGCGGCACCGGTTTTGTCGGACATCACCTCTCTCGCCGCCTGGTTGAACTGGGCTACCGCGTGCGTCTGCTGGTACGCCACCGCGAGCGTCACCGCGACCTGCTCGTGCTGCACACACTCGATCTCATCGAGGCCGACATCCACAATCTGCGCGTGCTAGCCGAACAATTCATCGGCTGCGATGTGGTCATCAACCTGGTGGGTATACTCAACGAGAATGGCCGCGACGGCAGCGGCTTTCGCGCCGCGCATGTCGATCTGCCGGGCAAGATCGTGCGCGCCTGTCTCGCGTGCGGCATTGAGCGCGTGCTGCACATGAGCGCACTCAACGCAAACGCGCGCACCGCGCCCAGCGTCTATCTGCGCACCAAGGGCGCGGGCGAAGACCTGCTGCACGCCGCACCCGACCTGCACGTCACCAGCTTCCGGCCTTCCGTCATCTTCGGCCCGGGCGACAGCTTCATCAACCGCTTCGCCGCGCTGCTGCGGCGCATGCCGCTCGTCTTCCCGCTGGCCTGCCCCGATGCGCGCCTTGCGCCGGTCTACGTGGAGGATGTGGTCGAGGCCTTCGTGCGCGCGTTGCAGGACTTTCACACCTACGGCCAGCGTTATGACCTGTGCGGCCCGCAGGTGTACACACTGCAACAGTTGGTGGAATACACCGCACGCGTGCTGGGCGTGAAGCGCCGCGTGCTGCGATTAAGCGACGGCCTCTCGCGTCTGCAGGCGCGCCTGTTCGAATATCTACCGGGCAAACCTTTTTCGCGCGACAACTACCTGTCTCTGCAGGTGGACAGCGTTTGCCACGATGGATTTCCCGCCGCGCTGCACATCACGCCGACGGCGCTGGAAGCAGTCGTGCCGGGTTATCTTGCGCACCCCGGCAGCAAGGCGCGCTATTTCGCATATCGCAGTCACGCCGACCGCAACTGAGCGCCATGAAGATATACCAGGTGGGCGGCGCAGTACGCGACAATCTCATGGGCCTGCCGGTGCAGGATCACGACTGGGTGGTGGTCGGCGCCACGCCCGCCGAGATGGAGGCGCGCGGCTTCAAACTGGTCGGCGCGGACTTCCCGGTATTTCTGCATCCCGCCACGCACGAGGAATATGCGCTGGCGCGCACCGAACGCAAGACCGCGCCCGGCTATAAAGGCTTTGCCGTCCACGCCGCGCCCGACGTGACACTGGAACAAGACCTCCAGCGGCGCGACCTCACCATCAACGCCATCGCGATGGATGAGCACGGCACTCTCACCGACCCCTACAACGGCGCGCAGGATATTAAAAATAAAATCCTGCGCCACGTCTCGCCTGCATTTGCCGAAGATCCGGTGCGCATCCTGCGTGTCGCGCGCTTCGCCGCGCGCTTCGCCGACTTCCGTGTGGCCGACGAAACTAACGCGCTGATGGGCCGCATGACGGAAAGCGGCGAAGTGGACGCCCTCGTACCCGAACGCGTGTGGGCGGAACTGGAGCGCGCCCTCGCCGAGAAAACCCCCGTGCATTTTTTTGCAGTGCTGCGCGCCTGCCGCGCGATGGAAAAATTATTCCCCGAGATCGAACGCCTCTACGGCGTGCCGCAACCGGAAAAGCATCATCCGGAAATCGACACCGGCCTGCACACCATGATGGTGCTGGAACAGGCCGTGCGCCTGTCCGCCGACACCTGTGTGCGCTTCGCCGCGCTGGTGCATGACCTGGGCAAGGGCGTCACGCCACAAGAACAATGGCCGCGACACATAGGTCACGAGGCGCGCAGCGTGGAGCTGGTCAGGAATATCTGCACGCGATTTCGCATCCCCAACGATTACCGCGACCTCGCCGTTCTAGCCGCCCGATATCATGGTGATTTTCACCGCGCTGCCGAACTGAGGTCTGACACATTGCTGAAAAAACTGGAGGAGCTGGACGCCTTCCGCCGTCCGCAGCGTTTCGAACAATTTCTGCTCGCCTGCGAGGCCGACGCGCGCGGCCGCACCGGCCATGAAGACCGGCCCTACCCGCAGGCAGATATTTTTCGCAAGGCCTTTACGGCCTGCGCGGTCGTAGACGTGCGGCCGCTGCTGGAGCAGGGCTTCAACGGTGAGGCCATCGCGCGCGAACTGCGCCAATTGCGCATCCTGGCCATACGCCAGGTGCTAGCGCCCTACAACCTGCCGCGATAGTCCATCAGCGCAAAACCACGCAACGGGGCATTGATGCCGCGTGTAAGCGCAATGACCTTGAATGTTTCACCCATTTCATCCGGCTGGGTGAGTTTTTTGACCTGCTGCATCAGCGGCAGATACGTGGCCGCATCACTCGCATCGGCATCGGCCGCCATCTCCATCAGGCCGCAGGCGAGCAGAAAATGCGCCTGCGTGGTGTAACCCGCAACGGTGAGACCGGCGTCGTGCGCGGCCTCGGCCACGGCGGTGAAATCGACCTGCGCGGTAATATCCTGCAAGCCGGTGAGTATCAGCGGGTCAGCGTGCGTGCGGTGACGGTAGTGGCACAACAGTGTGCCGTCCGCGCGCTGCGCGTGATACAACTCGTTACGTGCGTGGCCGTAGTCGATCAACAGCACCAGTCCGCGCTCCATCACGTCCGCGATGCTGCGTATCCATGCGGACGCAGCGAGACTCACCTCCGACTCAAACACCTGCGGCAAATCGTGCACATGACTGCGCACGGCGGCGATACGCCCGGCCAGCGCGGCATCGATTATGGGGCCGTGACGCCACACAAAATACCCGCCCTCATATCCCACGTAACACTCATAAACGGCGTCGCCGTCGATGCGAACCCGGTGCAGCGGCATCGCGTCCAGCACTTCGTTGGCGAGCACCACACCGTGAAAGCCGCGCTCCGGTAGCGTGTCGAGCCAGCACACGCGCTCCGCGAGGTGCGGCACGCGCTGTGTCAGCGCATCCCGTTGCCGCGCGCGTAATTCGGCGCTAAGTTCGAGAATAAAATAATGCTGCGGCAGACAGCCGAGGTGCTCGCACTCGCTCAGCACATCACACGCCAGCGCGCCGGAGCCCGCACCCACCTCCAGAATATTCCCCTGCTCTATCTGCTCCAGCACCTGCTGACACTGACGCGCGATACAGCGTGCAAATAAGGGGGAGATTTCCGGGGCGGTGACGAAATCCCCGCCCGCGCCGAACTTCTGCAAACCCGCGCTGTAGTAGCCGAGGCCGGGGGCGTAGAGCGCAAGCTCCATGTAGCGCGCAAAGGTAATGCGCCCGCCCGCACCCGCGATCTCGCGCCGGATAATATCCTGCAGACGCTCGCTGTGCGCAGCCTCAAACGGCCCCGGTGCAGGCAAATCCATGCGTGTGATATTCATGCGGCGGTAATATTATAGATAGGTTACGCTAACCGTGAACAACGGCCTGAAAACACGAGGGTGCGATGCAGAATAATACAAACAGCCTGAACGGGAAAGTGGTGCTCATCACTGGCGCGGCGCGGCGCATCGGGACAGTGCTCGCCCAAACACTGCATGCGGAAGGCATGAACCTGGCATTGCATTACCGCAACTCCAAGCAGGCGGCGCATGCGCTACAGGAAAAACTCAACGCGGTACGCGCCAACTCTGTCGTCCTGTTGCAGGCCGACTTGCTAGACTGCGCCAAGGTAACGCACATGGTGCAGGACGCGATCAGCGCCTGGGGCAAACTCGACGTATTGATCAATAACGCATCCAGTTTTTACCCAACACCCATAGGCTCAGTAACCGAGGCGCAGTGGGGTGAGCTTATGGGCAGTAATCTGCGCGCGCCTTTCTTCGCTGCGCAGGCCGCCACACGTGCGCTCGGAATAAGTGGCGGCTGCATTGTGAATATCGTCGACATCCACGCCGAGCGCCCGCTTAAAACCTACCCTGTGTACAGCACGGCCAAGGCGGGCCTCGTGATGCTGACCAAGGCACTGGCATGCGAGCTTGGGCCTCTGGTACGCGTCAACGCCGTCGCTCCCGGCGCCATTTTATGGCCAGAGACCATAGACCAAGTCACACAGCAGCGCATCATTTCACGTTCACTGCTTAAACGTCAGGGCAATCCGAGCGACATTGCGCGCGCGGTGCTGTATTTGATCCGCGATGCCGATTATGTCACCGGCCAGGTGATCACCGTCGACGGCGGTCGCTCGATCAACGCCTAGCTGCTTACCGCAGCATCGAGAGATCAGCAGGGAAATTCACCCGCACGAGCTTTTGCTGGTCTTTATCGAAGCGCTGCCACAACTCCTGATACGTGCGCCCATCCTGCGGGTGACGCAATTGCCCGGCGATCTCCGCCAGCGGCCACAACACAAAGGCGTATTTCAAAATATCCGGGCGCGGCAGCTTCAGACCCGGCTCGTGTAGCACGAGGTGATCATAGAGTAGGAGATCAAGGTCGAGCGTGCGCGAATTGAAGCTCGCCGCACCGCGGGCGCGACCCTGCTCGTGCTCAATGCGCTCCAGCGTATGTGCCACCGCATACACGTCCTCGGTGGCATCAAACCCCACCACCAGATTGTAAAAATCATCACCGGCAAAACCCACCGCCTTGCTGTCGTACACCGATGACACGGTGAGCGCGCCATAGTGTTCGCGCAGCGCGGCGAGGCCAGCGCGGATATTATGCTCGCGCTCGATATTGCTGCCCATGCTGACGTAGACGCGCGTCATGGACGCTCACCGCGCTCAATAATCACACCCACGTCCATCGCGCCGCGCACCGCGCCCTTTTTGTTCACGCGCACACGCAACCAGGCGACGTTAAACTCGGTGAGCACAATGTCCGCCACGCGCTCAGCTATCGTCTCCACCAGATGAAACTCGCTGTGGCCGACAAAATCGATCAACCGCTTCGACACCGCCTTGTAATCCAGCGTATCCGCGATGCTGTCGCTCGCTGCCGCTTTGCGGATATCCGCCGCCATATCGAGATCGAGCGTAATGGTCTGCCGCACGCGCCGCTCCCACTCGAAAATGCCGATAACCGCGTCGATCTTCAGATCATGCAGGTAAATAATATCCATGGGCGTGACTACCTGTGTACGGCTTAAAACGGGAACGTGCGAGTTTATACGCGGACGAGCCAGAATGAAATCACTTGTAGAGGATAATGCGGCAGGCTATGCAATAGTGCTTAGGATGGGTGAAACCCATCGGCTTGTTTCCCGCAGATGGCCAGTGAATGATGAGTTCCGTTTCACTCCACCTATCCTACTCTTACTGGATATATCAGCCATGGGGAAAACGAACGCCGCTGTTCAGGGTTATTACGCCGCACTATATGCCTGCTTCCCATGAGCGGCAAGTGCAGCGTGCCGCTCGCTCCCGCCGCTGTCCAAGCAATAGAAGGCCGTCGCCGGGCTTGACCTTGGGCATGGAACCGGTTCCAATTAACGTATGCCTACGGACACCGTCTTTATCATCACCGCTGCCGCCCTCCTGATTGCGGCCTATCTTGCGGGGTCGCTCTCCAGCGCGATTCTGGTGAGCAAGCTCTTCGGCCTGCCCGATCCACGCTCGAACGGCTCCGGCAATCCGGGGGCGACCAATGTGCTGCGCCTGGGTGGGCGTCAGGCGGCGGCGCTGACCCTG
>CAWUTX010000112.1:0-5369 GCA_963925015.1 uncultured Gammaproteobacteria bacterium | reverse complement strand
CTTGACCAGGTGGCGGGCTGACAGCAGGCTCACCCCAGGGCGCCCTTCACTTCCGCCGTGCCGCTCAAGGCTTGCCCGGGGCCGGCGCCGGAGCGGCGGGATCTTTCTTGCGTGGCTGGATCACAATACGTACGCGCTCCTTGCCGCTGCTCGACATGCTGGCGTTGACCACGTCGCGCCGCGTGTCGTACTCGATGCGGTTGCCGCTGAATTCGTCCTGCCCCTGCCACAGATGCCCACCCTCCAGCAGAATGAGCTTCTCCTTGTCGGCGTAATACTCCATGCGCTGCGCCTTGGCGCGCACGTCCGCGTCCTTGTTGTCTGGGCGCTGCTTGTAACGCGCCGGATTGCCCTCGGCGACCACCTTGTCGAGTTCGCGCTTTGGGCTGTAGATGGTGACGATGTCAGCATCGAGCACCAAGGTGCCCTGGGTGGCGGTGACGTTGCCCTTGTACACACTCACCCCGGCCTTGTCATCGATCTCGACCGCATTGGCTTCGATGTTGAGTGGCTGATACTTGTCGGAGGAAAGCGCGTGCGCGCCGCCCGCCCATCCGAGCCCAAGCACACATAGGACAACTCTAACGTCTCTTCGCTTCATATCTGCCTCGCACCTGGGACAACAATTTCAATCGGCCTTGCTTGATGAACACCTGCATCCCCACCCCGCTGGTTACACTGGTGCGCCCGGTGATGGTCACCGGTGCTGCGGTCTCGGCATAGTCCTCATCCGGCAATAACGTCAAGTCACGTGTCTTGAGGTGCCACACCTCACTCGGCGCCGCCGCCGGGTTTTCGATCAGCACCTCGTCCTGCAGCAGGATGCGCTTGTGGTCTTTCGACATCCAGCCGCGTTCGGCATGCATCTCCCACGGCGCTGCGTCTTCCTGATACAAAGTAATATCAGGTCGCGTGAACTCGCTGCTGCCGTCGTCCGCATAATGCACCATGCGCGAGGCCTGGAGCCGATGGGCGGGCTTGCCTGCGCTATCCATGGCGGTGATGACAAAATTGTCCATCGTGTAGTCCGGCTCGTGACGCGGCTTGCTCTCAGGGGCGCGCTGCCCGGCCTCATTAAGGTTAAGCAGCCACTGGCTCAACAGCGCCAGCAGGCCGAGCAGCGCGATCAACACCAGTGTGCGCCGCTCCGGAAGCCTGAGCCGAAATCTGGCCGGGCGGCGCATCATAAATACCAAGGATTCATTGGTAAGGTGACATCTCCTTTACGTCCCCGCTCCTTGTCTAGGGGGCGGGACAGGGTGGGGGTAGAGTAAAGATCGGCATTTTACTTGGCAGGAGCAAAATAAGCGATGTCGCTTATTTTGCTCCTGCCAAGTAGCGCTGCAATTCCGCATCGAGATGCCCCTGCGCCTCCATGATGAGCTCGCACACATCACGCGCCGCCCCGCGCCCGCCCGGGCTCGGCGTCTGCCAGTGCGCATGCGCCTTCACCAGCCGATGCGCGTCCTGCACCGCGATGGCGAGACCGGCCCGGCGCATCACCGGCAGATCCACCACGTCATCGCCTACAAATGCCGTTTGCTGCGCCTCTACGCCAAGCTTGGCGAGCAGCGCCTCGAACGCCGGCAGCTTGTCCGCATGACCCTGATACACATGCTCCACGCCCAGATTGGTCATACGATGCGTCACTACCTGCGAGGTGCGCCCGGTAATCACCGCGATCTGCACGCCGGTGCGCTGCAGCATCTTCATGCCATGCCCATCGCGCGAGTGGAAGGCCTTGTATTCCTGGCCGTCGTCGCCGAGATAGAGGCTGCCGTCGGTGAGCACGCCGTCGACATCGAACACGACGAGCTTGATCTGCGCGGCCTTGCCTAAGATGTCTTTCATAACTACAGTGGCAAGTAGCAAGTGGCAAGTGGCAAGTGTAAAAAAACCTCAAGCCGACTTTTTCTTGCTACTTGATACTTGCTACTTGCTACTGTAGTCATATCACACCTGCGCGTAACAAATCGTGCATGTTGAGTGCGCCGACCAGCGTGCCTTTTTCATCGACCACAGGCAGCGCGTTAATCTTGTGTTTTTGCATCAGTTGCAACGCCTCGGCGGCGAGCATTTCGGCGCGAGCGGTCTTGCCGCCGCGTGTCATCACCTGGGTGATGGGTGTCGTGTGGACATCAACCGCATGGTCGAGTGCGCGGCGCAGGTCGCCGTCGGTGAACATACCGAGCAGGCGGTCATCGGCATCCACCACAGCGGTCATGCCCAGCCCTTTGCGCGTCATCTCCAGCAGCGCGTCCCTCAGCGACGCCTGCTGCGTCACCTTCGGGATGCGCTCGTCGCTGTGCATGATGTCGGCGATCAACAACAGCAAGCGGCGGCCCAGACGCCCGGCGGGATGCGAGCGTGCAAAATCCCCGGCGGTGAAACCGCGCGCCTCCAGCAGCGAAACCGCAAGCGCATCGCCCATCACCAGCGCCGCAGTGGTGCTCGCGGTGGGCGCGAGCCCGAGCGGACACGCCTCCTGCGCCACGCTCACGTCGATGTGTACGCTGGCCATGCGCGCGAGCGTGGAGGCCGGGTTGCCGGTGAGCGCGATGAGCGGCACGCCAAGGCGCTTGATAAGCGGCACTATGGTGAGAATTTCGTCGGTCTCGCCGGAGTTGGAGAGCGCGAGCACCACATCCTTGGCGGTGATCATGCCGAGATCGCCGTGACTCGCCTCGCCGGGATGCACAAAAAACGCCGGGCTGCCGGTGCTGGCGAGCGTCGCCGCAATCTTGCCGCCGATGTGGCCGGACTTGCCCATGCCGATCACCACGATACGCCCCTCACAGTCCAGCATGTACTGACAGGCGCCCACAAAGTTCGCATCAATGCGCGCAGCGAGCGCGGCCACCGCCTTGGTCTCGGTGTCGATCACGGCGCGCGCCATACGCTGGAGTATTGCGTCATCCATGCGGCGGTGGGCAGGTTGGGAAGAACGGTTCATGGCGCTAAGTGTATAGGAATCATGCGACATCACCAACCCGGCTTATACATAGTATAGTGATCAGGAAGATGAACTGCTGGCTGATGAAATCCGAGCCCGACATGTTCGGCATCGATGACCTTAAACAACGCCCCGCGCAGACCGAGCCGTGGGACGGCGTGCGCAATTATCAGGCGCGCAATATGATGCGTGATGACATGCAGGTGGGCGATCAGGCGTTTTTCTACCACTCCAACTGCACCGTGCCCGGTATCGTAGGTGTGATGAAAATTGTCCGCGCGGGTTATCCCGACACCAGCGCGTTTGACCCGCGCGGAAAATACCATGATCCGAAGAGCACGCCCGATCATCCGCGCTGGTTCCGCGTCGATGTGCGCTACCTGCGCAAACTCAAACGACTCATCAGTCTCGCCGAACTCAAGTCGCACCCCGAACTGCGCGACCTTGCGCTGCTGCGGCGTGGCAACCGCCTGTCCATCATGCCGCTCTCGGCGGCACACTGGAAATTCATTCTGTCACTGGAGTAAAAATGCGGGGACTTTGCAGGGCCTCAATACCATTCGCCGGTACTGGCACGCCTGCGGTAGTTGTATACGCACAGGGCCAGAGACGCGAGCACAATCAGCAAACCTGACACTATCAGCGCCTTGGGCAACAGGCTCATGTCAGCCCACATCATCTGCATGTGCTCAACAAAGTGCAGCAGCGACGATTGCAGCAGCAGGAGCGAGTCTGCGGCGTACAACCCAATCCATACCAGCAAGATACCCGTCACAAGCAACAACCAGCCGAGGTGGGGTACACGCCGCATACGATTATCTCCAGACAAGGTGTGCGGCCATTCTACAACGCCTCGGAGGCGTAGTCTGCAAGCCGTGAGCGCTCACCGCGCATGAGCGTGATATGGCGGCTGTATTCCCAGGCCTTGAAGCGGTCCACCACATAGGTCAGGCCCGAGGTGGTCTCGGTGAGGTACGGCGTGTCGATCTGCGCCACGTTGCCGAGACACACCACCTTGCTGCCCGGCCCGGCGCGCGTGACCAGCGTCTTCATCTGCTTGGCGGTAAGATTCTGCGCCTCGTCGAGAATGATGAATTTATTGAGGAAGGTGTGCCCGCGCATGAAATTGAGCAACCATTAAAACCTCCTTCCCCCTTTGACGGGGGAAGGCCGGGATGGGGGTGATGGCTCTCTCACTTTGCCAGCGCCTGCACCGCCGCCAACACCTCATCCACATGCCCCTCCACCTTCACCTTGCGCCATTCCCGGCGCAGCACACCGCCCTGGTCGATGAGAAAGGTGCTGCGCTGCACGCCCACCACTTCCTTGCCGTACATCATCTTGGGCTGCATGACATCAAACAGCTTGCATACCTTTTCATCCGCGTCGGAAAGCAGATCGAAACTGAAGCCTTCCTGCTCCTTGAAGGATTCGTGCAATTTCACACTGTCACGCGACACACCCAGAATCACAGTGTTCAGTTTGGCGAAACGCGCCGACGCATCGCGGAAATTCTGCCCCTCCAGCGTGCAGCCCGGCGTGTTGTCCTTAGGGTAAAAATAGAGCACGACGTTCTTCCCTTTGAGCCCGGCAAGCGCGATGCGCTTGCCGCCGGTAGCGGGCAATTCAAAATCCGGCACGGCCTTGCCGACACTCACCTTGCTCATGCTGCACCTCGTACATTATCAACGTAGCCACAAAATATATCCCCTCCCCTTGATGGGGGAGGGTTAGGGAGGGGGTGAAATGCCTGAGCCTTCAATAACGCAACACTAGCGCTTGAGCGGCTCCAGCACACCATCCAGATTCATCTCCTCGCACAGATTCATGAATTCATCGCGCAACGCCGCAATGTGCACCGAGGCGGGGATATTCACCGTCATGTTGAGCGCAAACATCGGCGTGGCGGAATGCGCCGAGGTGTAGCCGCTGGTGTAAAGGTCTTCGATGTTGATGCTGCGCGCGGTGAAAAAGTCCGCCATGCGGTAGATGATGCCGGGGCGGTCCACAGTGACAATCTCGGCAATATAAGGCAGCAGCGGCGTCTCGGTGGCGCGCGTCTCGGTGCGGCGGGCGCTGATCGTGAGCCCCAGCCGCTCCTGCAACGCGGGCAAGCCGCCCTCCACCTTGGCAATCGCATTCCAGTTGCCGGTAACCATGAGCACGGCAGCGAACTCGCTCCCCAGCACCGTCATGCGGCTGTCGGCAATGGTGCAGCCGCACTCCATCAGCGCCTGCGCAAGCTCCTTGAGCAGGCCGGCCCGGTCTTTACCCAAGGCGGAAATAACAAGCAGGACTTTCATGTGATACGGGCGCCCCGGTGCATTTTGAATCCTGTAGTGAGTGACGAGAGGTTACAGTGGCCTTCATTATACAAACAATTCACCACTGCGGAAAAAGAAAAGCCCCTCGTGAG
>CAWUTX010000111.1:0-6002 GCA_963925015.1 uncultured Gammaproteobacteria bacterium | reverse complement strand
ATGACCGGCACAGAAACGACCGCCATATTATTGGTCGAAGATGATGAAGGGCACGCCACCCTGGTGCAGCGCAAGCTGCGCCGCACCGGCATCGTCAACGAGGTGATCTGGGCCAGGGACGGCCAGGGGGCGCTCGACCATGTACATTGCCAGGGCGCCTATGCCGGGCGCGAGCGCATTGCCCCGCTGGTGATCCTGCTCGACATCAACATGCCGCGCATGGGCGAGATCGAAACCTTGCGCCAGATTAAAATGGATGAGCGCACCAAGACCATCCCCATCGTAATGCTGACCACCACCGATGACCCGTGCGAGGTGGAGCACTGCTACGAACTGGGCTGCGGGGCCTCCATTACCAAGACGGTTGAGTACGACGCCTTTTGCGAAGTGGTGCGGCGCCTCGGCCTGTTTCTGCAGATAGTGGCCGTGCCCAACGAACGCCAGCCGGCGGCATAACGACCGCCACCTGTCTTAAAATGCCCATGGAACAAACGATACGCGGAACGGTGCTGGTCGTGGACGATGATCTCGGCATCGTCACACTGGAGCGTCGCAGCCTGGAAAAGGCAGGCTACAAGGTCATCACCGCGCTGTCCGCCGACGAGGCGCGCGCCGCCATTCAGCAGGGCGGCATAGACTTGATGGTGCTGGATTACATGCTGCCCGGAGGCGTCACGGGCCTCGAACTTCTGGCGCAACTCAAGAGCGAGGGCCACGACCTGCCGGTGATTATGGCGACGGGCATAAGCGACGAGGGTACTGTGATCGCGGCACTGCGCGCCGGCGTGTATGACTTCATCATCAAGTCGGTCGAGTCGATCGGTTACCTGCCGCAGGCGGTCGAGCGCATATTCGCGCAAATCAACACCCGCAAAAAGCTCGCCGAATCCGAGGTGCGTTTGCGTGAATCGCAACAACAGCGCATCGAAGAGCTGTCCGCCATGAGTGCGGAAATGAAAAGCATCAATCAAAAACTCGAAGAAGCGCACAGCCAGCTTTTGCAATCTGAAAAAATGGCCTCCATCGGCCAGCTCGCGGCGGGCGTGGCGCACGAGATCAACAATCCTATCGGCTATGTCTACTCGAATCTGGGCAGCCTGCAAAAATACGTGCGAGATTTACTCAGCGTGCTCGATGCCTACGAACAATCCGAGCCGCTACTGGCCGCTTATCCTGACGCCGCACAGGTGCTTGCCTCGATCAGGATCCTGAAACACAAGGTTGACCTCAAATTCCTGCGTGAAGACACGCTGAGCCTGATGCACGAATCCAAGGAAGGCATCACACGTGTGAAACATATTGCGCAAGACCTCAAGGACTTTTCACATGTGAGCAGCGCCGAGTGGCTGTTCGCCGACCTGCACAAGGGGCTGAACAGCACACTCAACATCGTCAGCAGCGAGGTCAAATACAAGGCCGATGTCATCAAGCAATACGGCGAGATACCGCTGGTCGAATGCGTCGCCTCGCAGATTAACCAGATATTCATGAACCTGCTGGTCAATGCCGCCCACGCCATCGAAGAACGCGGCACCATCACCCTCAGCACCGGCTTCAGGGACGACTGGGTGTGGGTAACGGTCGCCGACACCGGCAAGGGCATCGCGCCGGAAAACCTGAAACGCATTTTCGATCCCTTCTTCACCACCAAGCCGGTGGGCAAGGGCACCGGGCTGGGCCTGTCGCTGGCCTACAGCATCATCAGCAAACACGGCGGCAGAATCGACGTGGACAGCAAGCCTGGCGAAGGCGCGCGCTTTACGGTGTGGCTGCCGGTGCAGCAAAGCCATGTTCTCAAACTTGCCGCAGAAGCCTAGAGGTCATGTCATGAGCGCCAACCCCGAAACCATCTCCTCCGCCACTGCGCTGTGCGTCGACGACGAGCCCAACATTCTGTCGCGCTCAACGGCTGTTCCGCCCCGAAGGCTACCGCATCTTCACCGCCGAAAGCGGCGCCAAAAGTCTGGAGGTGATAGCACGTGAGAATATTGACATCGTGATCTCCGACATGCGCATGCCGGAAATGGACGGCGCCGCATTCATGGAGCGAGTGACCAAGACCTCGCCCGACACGATACGTATCTTGCTCACCGGTTACGCCGACATCAGATCCACCATCAATGCCATCAACAAGGGCAGCATCTACCGCTATATCTCCAAGCCGTGGGAAGACACCTACATCCGGCTGGGCGTACAGCAGGCGCTGGAGACAAAATATCTGGAACGCGAGAAGCAGCAGCTCGAAGCCATGGTCCTCAAGCAGAACGAGCAGCTCAAGGACATGAACACCAACCTGGAAAAGAAAGTAGCGGCGCAAACACAGGAGATTGAGCAGACTGCGGATATGCTGGATATCGCCTACCAGCAACTGAAGCAGACGTATGACACCATCATCATGGTGTTCGCCAATTTGGTTGGACTGCGCGAGGGCGCCACCACCGGCCACACGCACCGCGTGGCGGATCATGCGCGCGCCATCGCCGAACAATTCCAGTTACCGGAAAGCGACGTTCAGGATATTTACTACGCCGCTCTGCTGCACGACATCGGCAAGATCGGGCTGCCCGACGTCGTGCTCAACAAGCCTTACATCGCACTCTCCAAGCAGGAGTGCGCGCATTTTGAAAAACATACCATACTGTGACAGGCCACCCTGCTCAGCATGGACATGTTGCACAAGGCGTCGTATTATATCCGCAGTCACCATGAACGCTTCGACGGCAAGGGTTATCCCGACCGGCTTGCGGGCGAGCGCATACCGCTCGGCCGGCGCATTCTGGCGGTGGCGAGCGATTATGATGCGATGCAGACCGAGGGCCTGTTGCAGGGGAAAATGAGCCCGCAGGAGGCGCGCTCGTTTCTGATCACCAATCGCAACCAGCGTTATGACGCAAAAGTGGTCGATACCTTATCTGCGCATCGTGGACTCCCAGTTCCGCGCGGAGTTGCGGCTATCCTCCGATGACCTGCGCGAGGGCATGGTGTTGTCGCGCGATCTCGAGAGCCAAGACGGGGTGATGCTGCTCACCAAGGGCCGCACACTCAATTCCACCGTGATCCACAAGGTCACGGCCTTCGAAAAAGGGGAGGGCCTCAGATACACCATTTATATCCAGTCGGATTGAGGAAGCGATCATGCAGCACATCATGCTGGTGGATGACGATGAAAACGTGTTGCGCGCACTGAAGCGCGTGCTGGCGCAGGATCACTACCATATCGAGACCTTCAACAGCGGCACCGAAGCACTCAAGCGCATAAAGGCGGGCGGTGAATTCGATCTCGCCATCTCGGACTACCGCATGCCTGGCATGGATGGCGTGTTTTTCCTAACCACTCTGAATCAGCTGCGGCCCGGCATCCTGCGCATGGTATTGAGTGGCTACACCGATCTGGACGCGTTGCTGGGTGCCATCAACGAAGCGCACATCTTTCGCTTCCTCACCAAACCCTGGCACAACTACGAACTACGCACCACAGTGGCCCATGCACTCATGCACCACGCCGTGCTTATGGAAAACCAGCGTCTCGCCAATCAGGTGCGCGCACAGCGTGAGGAGCTGGAACGGCTGGAGGCGGAACACACGGGCATCATGCACGTCAGGCGGGACCAGGACGGCTCCATCATCATGGATGAGGAAGGGTTATAGGAGCGGATGCCATGGCCGACTACGACGAACAAGGTGGTAAACTGACGCTCAAGCTCGTCTATTACGGGCCGGCACAGAGCGGAAAAACCACCAACCTGATGCGCCTGCACGATCTGCTGCGGCCGGAATTCAAGGGCGACATCATGGCACTGGAGACGCACAACGACCGCACCCTGTTTTTTGATCTGCTGCCGCTCGGCTTCCGCGCGCCCTCCGGGCTGCTGATAAAATTCAAACTGTTCACCGTGCCCGGCCAGATAGGGCACGACGGCACGCGCAAGGCAGTGCTGTCGCGTGCCGACGGCGTGGTGTTCGTGGCCGACTCGCAGCGTACGCAAGGCGTGAACAACGCCGAGTCATTCGACAATCTGTCGCATAACACCCAGCGCGTAGGGATTGATTTCAACAAACTGCCTCTCGTGGTGCAGTTCAATAAACGTGACCTGACCAATATTCTAAGCGAAGATGAAATCCGGCAGCGCTGGGGGAAGTCACCCTGGCCACTCACGTACAGCAGCGCGCTCATCGGCGCGGGCGTGCGCGAAACCTTCAGCGCACTGCTGTCCCAGGTATACCGCGCCATCGAGGGTGAATACGCGCTGAATTCGCAGCATGGCGTCGGTGAGCACGCCTTCGTCACCGCAGCGCTGGGTGAAACGGCACATGAGGCGTGCGCATGAGTGCCGAGCCCCTGCCCCACTTCGACCGCGAACCCGAGCTGCGCGAGCTGCTCGCGGGTCTGGACGGCAAGCGCCTGCTTGCGAGTCTGCGCACTCTGCTGGGCGCGCATGTTCGTATCGCAAGCACGCACGATGACACGGTGCTGGGCGGAGATGCGCCCCCGGCACAGCGCGCACGGCAGGCGTTGGGTGGCGAACTGGAGACGCTTGGCTATCTGGAAACCGCAGCACCGGCCTCGCCGCAACTGGAAGCCGCCGCCACCTTGGTCGAAATGCTGATCAAGGGTGTGCAGCGTTACCACATGGCCTCCGATCTGCATCTTGAATCCGTAGCTGCCGATTATGAAAAACTGCAACGCAACCATGCGGCACTACTGGAATCGGAGGCACGCTATAAGGCGCTGGCGGAAAATCTGGAGCAGCGCGTAACGGAACAGATAAGAACCCTTGATACCGCACAGCGCCAGCTCTACCAGGCCGAGAAACTCGCCTCCATCGGCCAGTTGGCCGCCGGCGTAGCGCACGAGATCAATAATCCCATCGGCTTCATCATCAGCAACCTGAATACCGCGCGCACGTATGTGCAGAAGCTAGGTGAAACTATCAGCTTCATCCGCAATGCGCAGGACATCCAGCGTGCAGCGGCTGTTTTGATCCAACAGGACACCGCCTTCCTGCTGGAGGATTTCACCGCCTTGCTGGGGGAAAGTGCGGAAGGGGCAGGCCGCATCATGCGTATCGTGGCGGACCTCAAGGGCTTCTCCAATATCGACCGCGCCGAGGAAGAGCTTGCCGACATCAACCAGAAAATCATTCAGGTGTGCAACGTCGTGAGAAACACGCTGCAGGAACGCGCAGCGCTCAACACCGACCTGCGCGAGTTGCCCCTGGTGCGCTGCTACCCGGGGCGCCTCGGCCAGGTGCTGGTCAACCTGCTGCTCAATGCCTGTCAGGCGATGAAAACGTACGGACACATTCACGTGAAGACGGAACGACTGGGAGACGAGATTTGCATACGTGTCAGCGACGATGGTTGCGGCATTCCGCCGGAGGTTCTGCCACGCATCTTCGACCCGTTTTTCACCACCAAGGATGTGGGTCAGGGCGCAGGTCTTGGCTTGAGCGTGAGCCACGACATTATCCGCGCGCACGGCGGGCGTATCGAGGTACAGAGCGAGGTGGATGTGGGCAGCACATTCAGCGTCTATCTGCCGCTCCTGGCCTTGCCGAAGGAATAGCCATGTCACAGTACACCTCCCTGTTCACCGGCGCAGCCGCCGACACGTCGGCACCCGCCGAACCTGCCCGGCCCGTCTATCGCCTGCTGCTGGTGGATGACGACACCAACGTGCTCAAGGCGCTGCAACGCGTATTCCGCCAGGAAAATTACACCGTCGCGCTCGCAGCCAATGGCCAGCAAGCGATGGCGCTGCTCGGCCAAGAAAAATTTCATCTCATGCTCTGCGACTACATGATGCCCGGCATGAACGGCGCGGAACTGCTGAAAAAAGCCAAAGCGGCGCATCCGGAGATGGTCCGCATCATGCTCACCGGCCAGGCCGACACCGGTGCGGTGATGGGCGCGGTCAACGACGGTGCGGTGTACAAATTTATCTTGAAACCATGGAATGACGACGACCTGCGTATCACCGTCGCGCTCGCGCTCGAACAACA
>CAWUTX010000110.1:0-5084 GCA_963925015.1 uncultured Gammaproteobacteria bacterium | reverse complement strand
GCACGATGACGAAGAGCTGGCGCGCGCGCTCCAGCTCGATGCGCGCCTCATCGGCGTCAACAACCGCAACCTGCGGACCTTTGAGACCGCACTTTCCACTACGCTCAACCTGCTCGATAAAATTCCTTACGACCATGTCGTGGTCACCGAGAGCGGCATCCGCACACAAGAGGACGTCGCCCTGATGCGCAAACACGGCGTGCACGCCTTTCTGGTTGGCGAGGCGTTCATGGTGGCGCCCGATCCGGGAGCCGAACTCAGCAAGTTGTTCAAACCGATTGTGCCGCGCTAAAAACGGCGCATAATATTGAACCCAGCGACTTCCGAGGCGAACCATGAACAACGTGTATACTGCCGTTACCAAGAATGAGCATGATTGGTGGATTGGCTGGATAGAGGAGGTTCCCGGCGTCAACTGTCAGGAACGTACCCACGAAGAACTCAGGGAAAGTCTAAAGCTTGCTCTAAAAGAAGCGCTGGAGTTTAATCGGCAGGATGCCCTCAATGCCGCAGGCAGTGGGTTCACTGAAGAGCCTATTGCCATAAATGAATGAAAAGGAATGAACTGCTTCGGCATCTCCGGTCTCATCACTGTGAACAACTCAGAGAAGGCGCGCGGCATTCCTGGTGGCACAACCCGTTTCTGAACAAGCGCTCCGCCATCCCACGGCATAATGAAATAAATGACATCCTCACCATAAAGATATGCAAAGATTTAGGCGTACCCACCATCAAATAAGCCTTAATCCAAGAAGATGAAGGCGCGCGTGAAATGGGTGGAGAACAGCATGTTTGTCGCACAAAGCGGCAGCGGTCACTCCGTGGTGCTCGACGGCCCGCCGGAGGCGGGCGGGCAGAACCTCGGCGTGCGGCCCATGGAGATGGTGCTGATGGGGCTGGGCGGCTGCACCGCGTTTGACGTGGTGGATATCCTCAGGAAAAAGCGCGAGACCATCAGCGATTGCATAGTGGAGATCAGCGCCGAGCGCGCCGACACCGTGCCCAAGGTATTTACCAAAATCCACCTGCATTACATCGTGCGCGGCAGCCACGTGAAGGAAGAGTCGGTGCAGCGCGCGGTGGAGCTGTCGGCGGAAAAATACTGCTCGGTGTCGATGATGCTGAACAAGAGCGCCGTGATGACGCACGACTATGAAATTGTGAAGACTGACTAACAACTCAACGCCAAGTCGCCAAGACGCAAGGGTTTATGATAAGTAATTCGACTCAACAAAGGTACCCATTCTCGCCTGAAATGCCCGCCGCCTTAACCGGCAGCAGTAATGTTTTTGGCGTCTTTGCGTTAGATTTGATCAGAGCTATAAGCCTATGACTAAGCCCAGCCCCATCGTCGGCCTGCGCCACCTTGCCCTCAAGGTGCATGACATCGCCGCGTGTGAGCAGTTTTATGTCGGCCTGATCGGTATGCAGATAGACTGGCGACCGGATGCCAGCAATCTTTACCTTACCTCCGGCAGTGACAATCTGGCCTTGCACCATAATCCTGCCGCGTTTGATCCCCCGGCGCATCAGCGCCTAGACCACCTGGGCTTCGTGCTCGATAGCCCCGATCAGGTGGACGCCTGGCATGTCTACCTGAGCGCTCAGGGCGTCACCATCAAGGCCGCGCCGCGCACGCACCGCGACGGCTCGCGCAGCTTTTACTGCCTCGATCCGGACGGTAACACGGTACAATACATTTTTCTTTCGGTACGGGCCGCATAAAACGGGAGACTGCGACGGCATGGTGAAGCAACTCAAGAAGCTCAGATTGCAGGGTTTTAACAACCTGACCAAGACGCTCAGCTTCAACATTTACGATATCTGCTACACCACATCGCTGAAGCAGCGCCGTGAATATATCGAATACATCGACGAGGTCTATAACGCCGAACGGCTGACGCACATCCTCACCGAAGTGTGCAACCTGATCGGCGCCAACATCCTCAACATCGCCCATCAGGACTATGACCCGCAGGGCGCCAGCGTCACCATGCTGATCTCCGAGGAGCCGACCCTGGCGCGCGACATGAGCAACGCCGAGACGCCCGGCCCGTTGCCGGAGGCGGTGGTCGGGCATCTCGACAAGAGCCACATCACCGTGCACACCTATCCGGAGAGCCACCCCGGCAACGGTATCAGCACCTTCCGCGCCGACATCGACGTCTCCACCTGCGGGCGCATCTCGCCGTTGCGCGCCCTGAACTATCTGGTACACAGCTTTGATTCCGACATCGTCATCATGGACTACCGCGTACGCGGCTTTACCCGCGACGTCTCCGGCAAGAAATACTTCATCGATCACCGCATCAATTCGATTCAGAACTTCATCGCCAAGCCGACGCGCGACCGCTATCAGATGATCGACGTCAACGTCTATCAGGAGAACACCTTTCACACCAAGATGTTGCTCAAGGAGTTCGATCTCAACAATTATCTGTTCGGTGCCACCAAGGAAGGGCTTGATCCGGACGAGCGCAAAATCGTCAAGCAGAGTCTGAAGCACGAGATGGCGGAGATTTTCTACGGCCGCAACATCCCCAAGATGGGGCGTTTGAGAAAAGTGAGTAAAACGAAAAAAAAGAAGAAGAAAAAAGCGGGCAGCTAAGCCTGCTGCCCCTACACCCAATACGCCGTACGCGTCATCACCTGCGCAGTCAGGCGCATCAGTGCCTTGACCGGTGGCGGCAGCTCCGCCGCCCCGGCCGCGACCGCCTGGGTCGCATGTTCGGCCTCGTCCACACGTATCTGCTCCAGAATCGCGCGGCTTTGCGTGTCCGCTTCGGGCAGGCGCGCGAGATGACCCTGAAGATGCTGCACCACCTGGTGCTCGGTCTCCGCCACAAACCCCAGGCTCCACTTGTCGCCCGCCAGACCCGTCACCACACCCAGCGCAAACGAGCCCGCATACCAGAGCGGATTAAATATGCTGGTATGGCTGCCCAACGCGTGCACGCGCTGCTCGCACCAGGCCAGATGATCGCTCTCTTCCCGCGCCGCGCGCTCCATTTGTGCGCGCACGGTGGGACTGGCCGCGCTGAGCGCATGACCACGATACAGCGCCTGTGCGGCGACTTCGCCCGCATGATTGACGCGCATCAGCCGCGCCGCCGCCGCCTTTTGCTGCGCACTGATATCGGTCTCGCTCACGCCCGCCGCAGGTGACGCGCGCTCGCTATGCGTCGGAGCGCACACGGTACGCAGCGCCTGATCCAGCCCGGTGATGAAACGATCCAGCGGCGATATTCTTCGGGTGTCCATGGATACAAGTTTACTCATAAACTCACAAGTATTGTAGGTCAGGCTGCGCAAGCTGCCTGAAAGGATGCTTTTTGGGCCGGATTCGTCAGGTATACTCTCAGTAACTAAGGCTACACTTCTGCTGCACAGGGATGTGCGAATGTCGCGGGCGCATGGATGCGCAGGAGCGACCCGCTAGGTCCCCGCCCCATTTTGAGGGGGCGGGACAGAGCCTGCCCCCGGCTCGAACGGGGGGTGGGGGTAGGTAAAACAGGGTATTACTCAGGAGTCACATCATTCACGTCGTCGCCTTACTTTGTGACTCCTGAGTAATTTGGCTCATCTATCGAAAGGAAACCGAGCGTGAGCGAACCTTACTACCGCCACCACGTATTTTTCTGCACCAACCAGCGCGAAGGCGGCGCGGCCTGCTGCAATAATCGCGGCGCGCAGGCCATGCGCGACTACGCCAAGGAACGCACCAAGGCGCTGAACATTACCGGCAAGGGCGGCGTGCGCATCAATAATGCGGGCTGTCTGGATCGTTGCGAGGAGGGCCCGGTGATCGCGGTCTATCCGCAGGGTGTGTGGTACACCTACGTGGATCAGGAAGACATTGACGAGATCATCGACGAACACCTGGTGCACGGGCGTGTGGTCGAGCGCTTGAAGATATAGCATGGCCGCCACGGTGCAGGCGCTGGGCCTCACCAAGGTCTATAGCGGGCAGACGGTGGTGGACGGCATCGAGCTGGCCGTTTTCCCCGGCGAGTGTTTCGGCCTGCTGGGCCCCAACGGCGCGGGCAAGACCACCACGCTGCGCATGTTGCTCGGCCAGACCCCGCCTGACGCCGGTAGCCTCACCGTGCTCGGCCATCGCATACCCGAAGATGCGCGCGACATGCGCGCGCGCGTCGGCCTGGTGCCGCAGCAGGACAATCTCGACCCCGACTTCACCGTGCTCGAAAATCTGCGCGTGTATGCCAGTTATTTCGGCCTGTCCGGCCCCGTGTTGCAGCGCCGCATCGACGAGCTGCTCGGCTTCGTGCAGTTGGAGGCCAAGGCGCAGGCCGGCATCGGCACACTCTCCGGCGGCATGAAGCGCAGGCTCACGCTCGCGCGCGCACTCATCAATCAGCCCGACTTGCTGGTGCTCGACGAGCCCACCACCGGCCTCGACCCGCAGGCGCGCCAGATCATCTGGCAGCGGTTGCGCTCGCTGCTCGCGCAGGGCAAGACGCTGATTCTCACCACGCATTATATGGAAGAGGCCGAGCGCCTGTGCGACCGGGTGGCGATCATGGATCACGGCCGCATCCTGGCCTGCGGCAGTCCGCACGCACTCATCAAGCAATACATCGAGCCGCATGTGCTGGAGGTGTACGGGCCGGAGGTCGAGGCCTGGCAAGATGACGTGGCGCGGCAGCACGCACGCCGCACCGAGCGCGTGGGCGAAACGGTGTTCTGTTATACCGAGGACGAGGGCGCGCTGCTCGATGATCTGCGTCAGCGCCCGCAACTGCGCTTCATGCACCGCCCCGGCAATCTGGAGGATGTGTTTTTAATTCTCACCGGACGGGAGTTGAGGGACTAAGCTCAAAGCTAGGGCTAACTTTCCAATCAACGTCATTCCCGCGAAGGTGGGAATCCAGTAACGTCATTCCCGCGAAGGCGGGAATCCAGTATATTCTTACAGTGGAAAAACGCCCATGCGTCTATATACTCGCCAGCCGTAGAAACGGCACACTTTATACGGGAGTAACGTCTGATTTAGTAAGGCGAGTATGGGAGCATAAGGAAGATTTGGTAGACGGCTTTACCAAAAAATACGCAGTACATTTACT
>CAWUTX010000109.1:0-14251 GCA_963925015.1 uncultured Gammaproteobacteria bacterium | reverse complement strand
TTTAGTTGTGCGACCAACTTTTTGAATGGTCGCAAGTGCATTTTTTGTGGTTCTTTTAAGACTGCAAAGACCGCACGAAGCTGCGTGAAAGGCATGCGCTGTGGCAAGCAAAAAAGCCTGAACAAGCTGCGCTGTGAGATTACCATCTTGCAGGGCTTTTACCAATAGCAACCGGCCTATCGTTTGGCGAGTGATTTGGGTTTGAGAAACAGGGGTCAAGTCTGTGAAGTCTGTGTATTAATAGTTTTTTTAAGTGTTAATGCACAGACTTGACCCGTTTTTTCTTTCATCACCTTCTCAAGCCACCTGCATCGGAATGGCGTTACGACAATGGGTGATGCGGTTGTGTTCGTTGAGGTAGACGAGGGTGGGCTGGAAGTTGGCGAGTTCGTGCTGGTTGAGGACGGCGTAGGCGGCGATGATGACGCGGTCGCCGGGGTTGGCTTTGTGAGCGGCGGCGCCGTTCACGGAGATGATGCCGGAGTTGTCTTCGGCACGGATGGCGTAGGTGGTGAAGCGTTCGCCGTTGGCGAGGTTGTAGATGTGGATCTGCTCGTATTCGCGGATGCCCGCCGTATCCAGCAGCTTGCCGTCAATGGCGCACGAGCCTTCGTACTCCAGCTCGGAGTGGGTGACACGGGCGTGATGGAGCTTGGCTTTGAGCAGGGTGGACTGCATGGGGGCCTCCGTCATTTTTGATGGGGGTGATGCCATACAAGCATTTCACCCCCACCGTAGCCCTCCCCCATCCAAGGGGGAGGGGATAGATTTTACTGCCGTGGCAACATTATACCCGATCTTGCGCCGCAGGCGGCAAGCCTGCCCTGAGCTATACCGAAGAGACCGGGCGCACATTGTCAATCAGGCGCGCCTTGCCCAGCCAGGCGGCGGCGAGGATGACGAGGTCTGTGTCTTCAGGCCCGGCGGGAGCGAGGTTGTCCGCACGGCGCACGCTGACGTACTCGGGGCGTAACCCGCCCTGTTGCAAGCTCATCAGGGCGTCGTTTTCGAGCGAGTGGAAGTCCCGTGCGCCCTGCTCGATACGCGTCTTGGCTTGCGTGAGGGCTTGATACAGGCGCGGCGCATGCTGGCGCTCGTCGGCGGTTAAATAGCTGTTGCGTGAGCTTAGGGCCAGTCCATCCGGCTCTCGCACGGTGGGTAGGCCGACGATCTCGATGGGCAGGGCCAGATCGCTCACCATGCGCCGGATGACAAGCAGTTGCTGGTAGTCTTTTTCGCCGAACAGGGCGATATCGGGCTGCACGATGTTGAACAGCTTGTTCACCACCGTCGCCACACCCGTGAAATGGCCGGGGCGGTGCTCCCCGCACAGGGTGTCGGAGATATCAGGCACGGTGATGGTGGTGTGGTGCTCCATTCCGCGCGGGTACATCTCCCTTGCTTCAGGAAAAAACACGATATCGACGTTTTTTTGTGCCAATTTGTCGCTATCTTCTGCAAACGTGCTTGGATATGAGCGAAAGTCGTTCTGATCGTTGAACTGCAAGGGATTCACAAAAATGCTCACCACCACCCGTTGAGCGCGGCTTTTCGCCTCATCCATCAGCGTGAGGTGCCCGGCGTGCAGATTGCCCATGGTGGGGACGAAGGCGATGCGGTCAGCCCTCGCCCGCCACTCCGTCAGTTCAGCACGGAGGGCGGCAATAGTCTTGATTACACGCATGGGAATTATTGGAAACTGTGTTCGGGAGTGGGAAACTCGCCTGCTTTCACGGCGCGTATATAGGTGTGCACGGCATCATGAATGTCTGCCGCGCCATGCAGAAAGTTCTTGGAGAATCTCGGCGGTTTCGGTGTGAGACCCAGCACGTCATACAGCACCAGCACCTGACCGTCGCAGTGTGCGCCTGCGCCAATGCCGATCACCGGAAGTTTCAAGGCCTGCGTAATCTGCTGTGCCAGCGTGTCAGGGACGCACTCCAGCACCAGCAAGCCCGCGCCCGCTTGCTCCATCGCACGCGCATCGCTTAACAGCGTTTGCGCGCTGCTGACGTCGCGCCCCTGCACGCGGTAGCCGCCGAGCTGGTGCACGGACTGCGGCAACAGGCCGAGATGCGCGCACACCGGTATGCCGCGTTGCGTGAGTTCATGCACGGTGTCGGCGAGCCATGCCCCGCCTTCGAGCTTCACCATGTGCGCGCCGCCTTCCTGCATCAGGCGCGCGGCGTTGCCGAGCGCCTGCGCGCTGCTCGCGTAACTCATGAACGGCAGGTCGGTGACGATGAACGCGCGTTGACTGCCGCGCCGAACGCAGCGCGTGTGATAGATCATGTCGGCGAGCGTGACGGGGAGCGTGCTGTCATGGCCCTGCACCACCATGCCTAGTGAATCACCTACCATGATGAGATCAACCCCCGCGCCGTCAAGCGCAGCGGCGAAACTTGCGTCGTAGGCGGTCAAGCAGGCGATCTTCTCACCGCGCTGCTTCATCTCGCGCAAAGTGCTCAGAGTCACCGGCTTCATAAGGCTACCGGCAGCGGGTTGAAGTAATGCCGCCCGCTGCGCATGCTGGCGATGCGCTCCAACAGCAGCGCGTAATCCTGCTCATTGCTCACCGGGTCGATCTGCGCGGCGTTGATGATGAGCAGCGGCGCGTCATCGTAATGATGAAAAAAATCTGCGTAGGCATGGGTGAGGCGGTGCAGATAGGCCGACTCGATCAGCCGCTCGTACGGCACACCGCGCCGCGCGATACGCGTCAGCAGCACTTCGACCGGGGCTTGCAGATAAATCACCAGGTCCGGCTGCGGTGTCTGCACGGCGGTCTGTGCGTACACCTGTTCGTACAGGCGCAGCTCATCCTCATCCAGCGTGGCCTGCGCAAACAGCCGGTCCTTCTCCATCATGAAATCGGCCACGCGCAGGGGCCGGAACAGATCGGTCTGACGCAGCGCGTTGATCTGCCGTGCGCGTTGAAACAGGAAGTAAAGCTGGGCGGGCAACGCCGCCTGGCGCGGATTCTGATAGAAGCGCTCCAGAAACGGATTGTCATACGCCTGTTCGAGCAGCAGTTCGCCGCCGAGCGAGTTCGCAAGACGTGTGGCGAGGCTGGTCTTGCCGACGCCGATGGGGCCTTCCACGGCGATGTAGCCGCGCCGCACGGTAGCGGAGGATTTTTCGTCATTGATCATCAAGTTTTCTCAATCCCTTCGCCGGACAGCGCTTCAGCAACTCAGCCAGCGGCCCGTGTCCGGGAATCACCAGCTCCGGCGCCACTTCATACAATGGATGCAGGACAAAGCTGCGCTCGTGCAGGCGCGGATGCGGCAATGTGATTCTCGCGTGTTCCATCTGCACATCACCGTAAAGCAACAGGTCGAGGTCGAGCGTGCGCGGCCCCCAGCGTTCCGCGCCCCGTATTCTCCCATGCCGGTCTTCAATCTCCAACAGACGGTCGAACAGCCGCTCCAGCGGCAGGCGCGTGTCGAGTACACACACGGCGTTGATGTAGTCGGGCTGGTCGACGGGGCCGAGAGGCGCGCTCTGGTAAAGGCTGGAGTGCGTAATTTTTATTGTTTCAGGCAGCGCGCCGAGCTCACTCAGCGCGGACTTTACCTGTTGCAGGGGATCAGCGAGATTACTGCCGAGGCCGATGTAGGCACGCACACCCAATCACTCCGGCGCGGCCTGTCCTGCCGATCGCCCGCGCGGCGCGCGTCTGCGTCTGCGTTTTTTGGCGGGGGACGGGTCCAGAGTGCCCAGCAGGGTCTGCTGGCCGGAGCCGTCGGTCTCCTGAAAGTGTGTCCACCAGTCGGCGAGTTCCTGCACCTCTTCGCCTGCGGCGGCGCGCAGCAGCAGAAAGTCGTACGCCGCGCGAAAACGCGGGTGCGCCAGCAGACGCAGGGCGCGTTTGCCCGCGCGCTGCGGCAGGCGGTATTGCAGGGCCCAGATTTCACGCATCGGCACACTGAAGCGCTTCGGCAACGCGATGCGCGTCACCTGGCGCATCACGACGCTTTCGGCGGCAATCTGCATGGCCTCGATCTCATTCATGCCTTCGGCCTGCTTCTTCTCGGCCAGTTGCCGCATCGGCTCCCACAACAGGGCGGCGAACAAAAACGCCGGCGTCACCGGCTTGCCCTGCGCGATACGCTCATCGGTGTTGCCCAGCGCCTGCGTCAGCAGGGTGAGCGGAAAATGCTCACGCTGCCGGGTGAGGCTCGCCTCGGTGTCCGGAAACAAATGGCCGAACAAACGGTAATGCCGCAACAGCTCAAAGGTCTGCACGGCACAACCGCCCATGAACAGCTTGAGCACTTCTTCAAACAGGCGCGCGGACGGTATCTCGCTCAGCAGATGCCCCAGCTTGGTCATCGGCGCTTCGCTTTCGGGATGAATGCGAAAGCCGAGCTTGGCGGCGAAACGCACCGCGCGCAACATACGCACCGCGTCTTCGCGATAGCGCTGTTCGGGCTCGCCCACCAGGCGCAACAGCCCGGCACGGAGATCATCCATGCCGCTCATGCAGTCCACCACGGAGAAATCGCGGATGTTGTAGTACAAGGCATTCACCGTGAAATCGCGCCGCCAGGCATCGTCTTCCAGCGTAGTGCCGTAGACGTTGTCGCGCAGGATGCGTCCGTTTTCGCTGTGTGCTTCGTCATGATCCTGATCTTCGACGTGCGCGCTGCGGAAAGTAGCGACCTCGATAATGTCGCGCCCGAAGTGCACGTGCGCGAGGCGGAAGCGGCGCCCGATCAAACGACAGTTGCGGAACAAATGCGCCACCTGATCCGGCAACGCGTTGGTGGCGACATCGAAATCCTTGGGCTCGCGCCCGAGCAGCAGATCGCGCACACAGCCGCCCACGAGATAACCCTCGTAACCGGCCTCCTTCAGGCGATAGAGCACCTTGAGGGCATATTCACTGACTTGGGCGCGTGAAAGGGTGTGTTCAGCGCGGGGGATGACATGGGGAGTAATAATGGTTGTCCTGTCGATAAGGCTTTAGGGGCGCCCTTTATGCGGAAGTCGCTTGAGCATGCACCTGCTTCGCGTATAATACCACGCTCTGCACTCGGCCAACCCGGCTATCCACGCTCCCTTCGTCTAGCGGTCCAGGACACTGCCCTCTCACGGCGGTAACAGGGGTTCGAACCCCCTAGGGAGCGCCATTTTTACGCGCCGCACAAGGCGCGCCCAGTACCGCTTGCTCAGCATCATCAGCGCCGCCAGCAAAAACAACGTCGTCGGAAACAGTGCGCAAAATAGCGGGCTCAGATTGTAAACAAGGCCCACGTGGGAAAATATCTGGTTGAACAGGTGAAAGCCTATGCCGATCAGGCTGCCCACCAGAACCTGCTGTCCCATGCTCACCGAGCGCGGTGAGCCGAATACAAACGGGATGGCCAGAAACACCATCACGCCGGTCGTGAACGGTGCGACCACCTTGTTCCACAGCGCAATCTCGTAGCGCTGGGTGCTTTGCCCGTTGTCACGCAGATAGCCGAGATATTTATATAAATCCCAACTGGACAATCTCTCAGGCTTGACCAGCACCACGCCCACCAGATCGGCGCTGAGCAGCGAGTTCCATTGCGCGCGCGCAATGCTCCGCGTGACTACACCCGACGGCTTAATCTCACTCTGCACGATGTCTTCCAGCAACCATTGCTCGCCCTCGCGGCTCGCCTTGGCGGCGTGCGTGGCCACGCGCAGTTGATGCTTGTCGTCAAATTCGTAAATATAGATATCGCTGAAAAAACCACCCGGCAGCAGCGTGCGGATATTGACGAAGGTGCGTTCGTCACGCGTCCAGAAGCCATAGCGGGTATCGAGCGCAATCTTGGATGACAGCGCCATCGAGCGCAGGCTCTGCGCGTATTGCTCGCTCTTCGGCGCGATCAGCTCGCCGATCAACATCACCGCCAGCATCATCACCGCGCCTACTTTCATTATCGACAGCATCAGGCGAGTGAGTGACACACCTGCAGCGCGCATCACGGTAAGTTCGCTGCCGGCTGCGAGCCAGCCCAGGCCCAGCATGCTCCCCAGCAGTGCGGCGAGCGGAAACAGTTCATAGACGCGACGCGGCTGGGTCAGCGCCACATATTGCACCGCGCGCAGCACATTGTAGTTGCCCTTGCCGACATCATTCAGATTGTTCACAAAATCAATAAAGAAAAACAGCGCCAGCAGCACCAGCATGACGAGCAGCGTGCCGGTGACGACGGCGGCGCCGATGTAACGATCCAGTATTTTCATGGTGTCTGCCGTTTCATGTTTATGGCGCGCGCCGACCAGCGCAGCCACAGCACCCATCTCAGCCCGGATTGCTGCAGAAAGAGTACGGCGGTCACCATCAGCGCGATGGCGTGCACCCACCACATGCCGACCATGGGCGCCACCACGCCATTATCGATCCAGGCGCGCGCCACCCCCATCATGTTGTTGTAAATGAGGTAGGCCAGCAAGGCCACGAACAATTTTGCATATTTGCCCTCGCGCGGAGATGTGCGCGCCATCATCACACCGAGCATGCCGAACATGATCACCGACACCGGCATCGAGATGCGCCAGTGTAATTCGGAGCTAGAGCTTGCATCGGTGGCGCGCCACAAGGCCCATGATGACTTTGCGTCATGCTCCTCTGCCGGCGGGGCGGGTGCTTTTTCGTGGATGCGGAACGAATACTTCTCATAGTTGGCGATTGTGTAGCTGGCCTTGCCGGGCACGCCCTGGTAGCGACTGCCGTTTTCCAGCACAATGAACTGGTCACCGCTTGCGGCGTCCGTCTGCCGTTTTCCGCTGTGCGCAGCAACGATGTTCAGCGCATCCACCTCGCGGGTTTGAATGAATACGTTTTGCATGGTGCTCTGATCGGCGGAGAGACTCTCCACATACAGAATATGATCGCCCGCGCGCGATTCCTTGAAACTGCCCGGTATGATGCTGGTGATTTCAGAAGCGGTCTCAGCCAGATGGGTCATCTGATCGCTGCGTCCGGCGGCCCACGGGGCGACAACCAGAGACAGCGCCGCCACCACCAACGCCAGACCCAGAGAAAAGCGCAGCAGCGTTTTCAGCACCGCACCGGTTCCCGCTCCGCAGGCCGCGAACGCGATCATCTCGCTGTCTTTGTGCATGCGCCCGAGCGCCAACAGCGTCGCGATAAAAAAGGCGAGCGGCAGGATGAGCACCAGGGCAATCAGAGACTTGAGCGCGAGCAGATTGAGTATGACACTGCTCGACATGTTGCCCGCCGCCGCCTCGGCCAGATAACGCACAAAACGGTCGCTGAGAAAGATCAGCAACAGCACAGGCGTCACGCCCAGCATGCTGTCCAGCACCTCCCTCATCAAATAGCGTTCAAATATCCGCACGATCACACAACCACAAGCAATCCAGGGCTGAAAATAAACACCGCTTCAAGTAAACTTGACGTCTAAACCCCGATCCTTCAGGAGTCCGCATGAAATTCAGCATCACCACCACAGCGCCGGAAAAGCTGCGCGCCGACTGCATCGTGGTCGGCGTGTTCGAGTCGAGCCACCTCTCGTCAGCGGCTGCACGCCTGGACAAGCCGTGTGGCGGACTTCTGTCGCGGCTCATGGAACGGGATGACATGAAGGGCACTATAGGGGAGACGCGCCTGCTGCACAACGTCCTCCACGCGCTGTGCGAGCGCATCCTGCTGGTCGGCTGCGGCAAGCGCGACGAGTTCGGCGACGCACAGTATCGCAAGGCCATCACTGCCGCAGTGAACATGCTGCGCGGCACCGGCGCGCGCGAGGCCGTTATCTGTTTGCCGGAGCTTGAACTGAAGGCGCGCGACGTGGCGTGGAAAATACGCCAGGCGGTCCTCGCCGCGCACAACGCCCTTTACCGCTTTGAAAGCCACAAGAGCAAAAAACAGGCGGCGCCCAAACTGCGCCACATTACACTCGCGACGACCGAGCGCCACAAACCGGCAGACGCTGCACGCGCGCTGCGCGAGGGCGAGGCCATCGCCGCAGGCAGCCATCTCGCGCGCGATCTCGGCAACCAACCGGCCAATGTCTGCACGCCATCTTATCTCGCCGCACAGGCCAAGGCGCTGCAAAAGACACATAAAAATATCAAAGTCAGCGTGCTTGAGGTCAAGGACATGCAGCGCCTCGGTATGGGTGCACTGCTGGCCGTCGCGCGCGGCGCAAAAGAGCCTGCCAAATTCATCACGCTGGAATATCACGGCGCGAAAAAAACGGACAAGCCCATCGTGCTGGTCGGCAAGGGCGTTACCTTCGACAGCGGCGGCATCTCCATCAAACCCGCCGCCAACATGGACGAGATGAAATACGACATGAGCGGCGCGGGCAGCGTGCTCGGCACCCTAGCCGCCTGCGCGGCGCTCGCGCTGCCGCTCAACGTAGTCGGCGTGATTCCCGCCACGGAAAACATGCCGAGCGGCGACGCAGTGAAGCCCGGAGACATCGTCACCAGCCTCTCCGGCCAGACCATCGAAATACTGAACACCGATGCCGAGGGCCGCTTGATCCTGTGTGATGCACTCACCTACAGCGCACGCTTCAAGCCCGACGTGGTAATCGACATCGCCACACTCACCGGCGCGTGCGTGGTCGCACTTGGCAAGCACCCGAGCGGCTTGCTGGGCAACCATGCGCCGCTCGTGCGCGATCTGATGCAGGCGGGTGAGACCAGCGGCGACCGCGTATGGGAGCTGCCGCTGTGGGAAGATTACCAGGATCAACTGAAAAGCAATTTTGCCGACATGGCGAACATCGGCGGACGCGATGGCGGCACGATTACCGCCGCCTGTTTTCTCGCCCGTTTTACCAGGCAATTTCACTGGGCACATCTTGATATCGCCGGCACGGCCTGGCACTCCGGCGACAAGAAAGGCTCCACCGGCCGCCCGGTACCGCTGCTCATGCACTACCTGCTGCAGCGTTGCCAGTAACAAACGAGGTCATGGTCGCCCCCGGCATCCTGCCTCCCGCGACACTGGCACGTCCATGTGCGGCGCTCGTAGATTTCTATGTACTCCCCGCCAGCAGCAAAAACGAGCGACTGGTGTTTGCGTGTCGTCTGGCGGAAAAAGCCTTCGACCATGGCCAGCGCACTTACATCCACGCCGAATCAGAAGAGCAGGCTATGCAGCTCGATAATCTACTGTGGACCTTCCGCCAAGGCAGCTTTCTGCCGCATGCGCTCTACGGCACAGAGAACGACCATGATCTGCCGATACACATCGGCTGGCAGAGCGAGCTGGAATCGCATGATGTGCTGATCAATCTGGCGCCCAAGGTGCCTGCATTTTTTGATCGCTTCGCACGTGTCGCTGAAATTGTGGACACGGACGAATCCGCCAAGCAGACCGCGCGCGAACGCTTCCGCTTTTATCGCGAGCACGGCATTACGCCCGCATCGCACACGATTGAAGCTTAGTCGTCTCTTTCCATCTTCTTCCGCATAAATTATGGATAAAATCTATAACCCGCACGGCATCGAGCAACGCTGGTACGAACTCTGGGAAAAAAATAATTACTTCGCGCCGTCGGGCCAAGGTGCGCCGTATTGCATCATGATCCCGCCGCCCAACGTCACCGGCACGCTGCACATGGGCCATGCGTTTCAGGACACGCTGATGGACGCCCTCACTCGCTACCACCGCATGCGCGGCGACAACACGCTGTGGCAGATGGGCACCGATCACGCCGGCATCGCCACGCAGATGGTGGTGGAGCGCCAGCTCGCCGCGCAGGGCAAGACGCGCCACGATCTTGGACGTGAAAAATTCACCGATGAAGTGTGGAAGTGGAAAGCGGAGTCGGGTGGCCATATCACGCGCCAGTTGCGGCGCATGGGCGCATCGGTGGACTGGTCGCGCGAGCGTTTCACGCTCGATGAGGGCTTATCGAACGCCGTCACCGAAGTCTTTGTGAAACTGCACGAGGAAGGGTTGATCTATCGCGGCAAGCGGCTGGTGAACTGGGATCCGGAGCTGCACACGGCGGTGTCCGATCTCGAAGTGGTAGCGCAGGAAGAAGACGGCTTTCTCTGGCACATCCGTTATCCGCTCGCCGATGGCAGCGGACATTTGACCGTCGCCACCACACGCCCGGAGACCATGCTGGGCGATGCCGCCGTCGCCGTGCATCCTGACGACGAGCGTTATAAAAAACACATCGGGGAAAACGTCAAACTGCCGCTCACCGGGCGAGAAATTCCCATCATTGCCGATGACTACGTCGATCCTGCATTCGGCTCCGGTTGCGTGAAGATCACGCCGGCACACGATTTTAATGACTATGAGGTCGGCCTACGTCATCAACTGCCGTTGATCAACATTTTCACGCGTGAGGCGCGCATTCTATTACCTGAATCAAAATACAACTTCCTGGATCGTTACGAGGCGCGCAAGCAGATTGTCGCGGATTTAGAGGCCTTGAGCCTCATCGCCGAGATCAAGCCGCACAAACTCATGGTGCCGCGCGGCGACCGCTCGCACGCAGCGATTGAGCCCTATCTCACCGATCAGTGGTACGTGAAGGTCGCGCCGCTTGCCGCCGAGGCCATCAAAGCCGTCGAAGACGGGCGTGTCAAGTTTGCGCCAGAGAACTGGAGCAAGACCTACTTCGAATGGATGCGCAACATCCAGGACTGGTGTATCTCGCGTCAGATCTGGTGGGGACATCGCATTCCGGCGTGGTATGACGACGACGGAAAAATTTACGTTGCGCGCACCCTGCAAGAGGCGCAACAGCAGGCCAAGGGCAAGTCACTCAAACAAGACGAAGACGTGCTCGACACCTGGTTCTCTTCCGCGCTGTGGCCTTTCTCCACGCTCGGCTGGCCGGAAAAAACACCTGAGTTGAAAACATTTTATCCGACCAGCGTGCTGGTCACCGGCTTCGACATCATTTTCTTCTGGGTCGCGCGCATGATCATGATGGGCCTCAAGTTCACCGGTGAGGTGCCGTTCCGCGAGGTGTACATCCACGGTCTGGTGCGTGACAGCGAAGGCCAGAAGATGTCGAAGTCCAAGGGCAACGTGCTCGATCCGATTGACCTCATCGACGGCATTGAGCTGGAGGCACTGGTCGCCAAGCGCACCACCGGGCTGATGCAGCCGGAGATGGCGCAGAAGATCGAGCGCGCGACGCGCAAGCAGTTTCCCGCCGGCATTCCCGCTTACGGCACCGATGCGCTGCGCTTTACCTTCGCCTCGCTCGCCACGCAGGGGCGCGACATCCGCTTCGATACCGGACGCATTGAAGGTTATCGCAACTTCTGCACCAAGTTGTGGAACGCCGCGCGTTATGTGCTGATGCACACCGAGGACAAGGACTGTGGTCAAACTGGCAGTGAGGTGAAACTCACACTCCCTGATCGCTGGATCATCTCGCGTCTGCAATCGACTGAGCAGACAGTGATTGACTCCATACAGGCCTACCGGTTTGATCTCGCCGCGCAGGCGATTTATGAATTCGCGTGGAATGATTACTGCGACTGGTATCTGGAGCTCTCCAAGCCGGTGTTGATGTCCGCGGAAAGTGATGCGGACACCCTGCGTGGCACACGCCGCACGCTGGTACGCGTGCTGGAAACCTTACTCAGGCTTGCGCACCCGCTGATGCCGTTTATCACGGAAGAGATATGGCAACGCGTAGCGTCACTGGCAGGAAAACAGGGCGCCACGATCATGCAGCAGCCGTATCCCGCACCTCAAGCGGACAAGATAGACGCCGCAGCCTTGAACGAGATGCAGTGGGTGCAGTCTTTCATACTCGCGGTGCGCTCGGTTCGCAGTGGCATGAACATCGCGCCCGGCAAGCCGCTGCCGTTGCTATTACAGGGTGGCCTCGATGCCGACCGCAGCTACTTGACACGCAATCGCGTCTATCTCACCACGCTCGCGCGCCTCGCCTCCGTCGAGTGGCTGGCCAATGATCTCCCCGCCCCTGAAGCAGCGACTGCCCTGCTCGGCGAAATGAAGCTGCTGATTCCCATGGCGGGCTTGATAGACAAACAGGCGGAACTCGCGCGGCTGGAAAAGGAGATTGGAAAGTTACGCAAAGAACTGACCACCTTGAGCGACCGCCTGGGCAATCCAGACTATGTGCAACGCGCACCCGCGCAGGTGGTCAGCGCAGGCAGACAGCGTGTGGATGAAATACACTCATCACTGGCAAAACTGGAAGAACAAAACATGCAAGTGCGTAATTTGTAACGGCGTGCCGATTGTGATGGTGGGCGATGCAAGGTTCGAACTTGCGACCCCTGCCGTGTGAAGGCAGGACTTAGTGTCCAGAGATGTTTGCTGAGTACTGTAAGTAATTGAAATACCTCAATACACAGTCCATTGAAATCCTATATCATCCAGTATAGAATGTCCGTACAGAATCCGTACGGGCAAAATCATGACCTTCAATATCAAATCAAAGTCTGGAAGAGCAGCGCTTCGGGCTAAGCGCGAACCCTATTGGTCGCGTGTACGCACCGGGTTATATGTCGGCTTTCGCAAACTCAAGATAGGCGAAGGCACCTGGATTGCTCGCCACCAGGAAAACGGAAAGAAGCAATATCGTGCCATCGGCACTTTTGCGGAAGAAGGCGCTTTTGACAATGCCGTTGATGCGGCAAAGGAATGGCACGATTCGCTGGAGCAGGGTGCATCAAACAAAGTTGTTACCGTTGAAGAGGTGTGCCACGCCTATGTGGATCACTTAAAGATGCAAAAGACAGCGGCCAGTGCAGCAGATGCAGAAGGCAGGTTCAAACGGCTTGTCTATGGAACGAAAATTGGCCACATTCAACTATCTAAGTTAAAAACTACCGATGTAAAAAAATGGCTCAACGGTCAAGTAGATATTGATGACGATGACGATGGCGACATAAGAAAAGCCAAAGATAGCGCCAATAGAAATCTAAACTCCTTTAAGGCAGCACTCAATCTGGCGCTCACAGACAGGCTTGTTGCTACAGATGCCGCATGGAAAACTGTCACAGGGTTTTCAGGTGTTGGGAAGCGCCGCACTGGGTTTCTTGATATGAAGCAGCGCAAGGCTCTTATTGACGCATGCCCCGATGATCTGGCGCTGCTGGTTAAAGGTATGCTGCTAACGGCCGCCCGCCCCGGCGAGTTGGCTACGTTAATTGTTGGCGACTTCAACAAATCACAAGGTACGCTCGATCTTGATGGCAAAACTGGGCATCGCACAGCTACCGTATCGACTGCGGCACGTCAGTTTTTTACGGAACAATCCAAAGGCAAGCTGCCAGCGGCTCCGCTACTTTCACGCGAATATGGCGACCATTGGAATAAAGACGCATGGAAGAAAATGTTTAAGGTTGCCGTGAAAGAAGCGAGGCTTCCAGCCGACACGGTAATGTATACCCTACGTCATGTTGCCATTTCAGAGTTAATCATGGGTGGCATGGACTCATTTATCGTTGCTCGTCTGGCAGGTACAAGTGTTGCCATGATCGAAAAACATTACGGGCACCTTCGCCATAAAGAAACTCGGCAGAGGCTTGATGCGGTAAGGATGATGTAGCTTATACAACAATACCCAACCATGGTTTGTGGTGAAGCAGAAAATGAAATGGATAAAAAGTATTTCCCGGTATTCCAGCGAGACATGAGAGCACAGGTGGTTTATGAATAATTCACACCCCGTTCTTCGAGCAATACAGGCTGATATAACAACACTTTCAGTTGATGCAATTGTTAACGCAGCAAACACAAGGCTTCTTGGTGGCGGTGGGGTAGATGGTGCTATTCATCGCGCTGCTGGCACGGAGTTACTGAATGAGTGCCGCCTGTTAGGCGGTTGTAAGACAGGTGATGCCAAGATGACCAAGGGTTATAGATTGCCTGCTAAGTTCGTTATACATACGGTAGGTCCAGTCTGGAAAGGTGGAGGCAATGAGGAAAGTAAACTCCTGGCTTCGTGCTATAAGAAATCTTTAGAACTCGCTGAAAAAAATGGTGTGACTTCGATTGCTTTTCCAAGCATCAGCACAGGGATATACGGCTATCCGATAGAAAGTGCCTCGATGATTGCTGTTAAGACGGTTAGATCATCACTTGATCAGAATTCATCTATAAAGGAAGTCATTTTCTGTTGTTTTTCTGAAGAAGATTTACAGGTGTACAACAAAGCACTGGCCTGTGATGTATGAGTGATTGGCTATTGATTCTGAACAATCGGGGACAGACCACCATTTTAACAATCTGGCGTGCCGCGCCCCTCACCCTCCCCTGTACCGCCAGATGGGTCAAAAA
>CAWUTX010000108.1:0-9305 GCA_963925015.1 uncultured Gammaproteobacteria bacterium | reverse complement strand
AGATTTGCTTCAGTTTAATATGTTACCCCTGCTCAAATTTATTTTGCTCCCAGGATGATGGGTGGAGCGTAAGCGTAACCCATCACCCCCCTCAAGCAATTTGTATTCAGAGGGTGTAATCGTAATCTACTATCAACGGCGCGTGGTCGGAGAAGCGTTCCGCTTTATAAATCGAGGCGGCTTTGACTTTATCCGCCAAGCCCGGTGTGGTGACGTGATAATCAATGCGCCAACCCACGTTTTTCGCCCAGGCCTGACCACGGTTCGACCACCACGTATATTGTTCCGGCTCCTGATTCACCACGCGGAACGCATCTACGAAATCGAGCTTGCCGAATAATTGATCCATCCAAGCGCGTTCTTCGGGCAGGAAGCCGGAGTTCTTTTGATTGCTGCGCCAGTTCTTGAGGTCGATGTTTTTGTGCGCGATGTTCCAGTCGCCGCAAATAATGTATTCGCGTTTGCTTTTGCGCATTTTTTTCAGCACCGGCACGAAGCGTTCGAGCATGTCGAACTTTACCGCTTGGCGTTCCGGGCCGGATGAGCCGGAAGGCAGATATAACGACACTACGCTTAAGCTTCCGAAGCGCGCTTCGATGTAGCGCCCTTCGGCGTCGAAGTCCGGCCAGCCGAGGCCCATTATGACCTTGTCCGGTTTGTGTTTGCAGTAGAGCGCGACGCCGCTGTAGCCTTTTTTCACGGCGTCGTGAAAATAGCTGTGGTAGCCGTCCGGGTGCAATGCGCTGTCCGTCAGTTGGTGTTCCTGCGCCTTGGTCTCTTGCAGGCAGACGACGTCGGGTTTTTGTTTCAGCATCCACGGGAAAAATCCCTTGGTGTTCGCCGAACGGATGCCGTTCATGTTGAGGGTGATGATGCGCATGCGCGCAGCCTACCTGAAATTCCACTGTGGCGCATCCCGCCGGCTGCGGGCGCAAGCCGTCAGAATACCCGCCTTATGAAAAAAGTAAGAAATATTATATTTGACTTACATTTTAGATAATAGTATTAAATCCATTAATATCAGAAATGGAGGGCGTCGCCATGGAAACCTACCTGACCGTCAAGGGGCAGATCGTGATCCCGTCAAAGGTGCGGAGGAGGCTTGGAATGAAGGAGGGGACAAGAATCCAGATTGATGTGGACGAACAGACGCATAAGATAGTTCTCACCCCGATTACCCCTGAATACATCCAGAGCATGCGGGGAAAATACAAGGGCAAGGGGCTGCTCAAGGCGCTGGCGGCGGAAAAGAAGCGTGAGAGGGATATCTAATGGCCCGCCGGTCGAAAGCTATCGTGCTTGATTCGTGGGCGGTGCTGGCCTATCTGGAGGACGAAAGCGCTGGCCCGAAAGTGGCGAGCCTGATCGGTGATGCCCATGAGCACGGGATACCGATGCTCATGTCGGTCGTGAACGCCGGAGAGGTTTGGTACATAATCGCCCGGGAAGTGTCCGAAACCGAGGCGGACAAGGCAATAGATACGCTGAGGCTGCTTGGGATCGAGTTTGTAGACGCCGACTGGAAGCTGACGCGTATTGCCGGGGCATTCAAAGCCAAGCACCGCATGTCCTTTGCGGATTGCTTTGCCGCTGCACTGGCAAAGGAGCGCAAAGCAGAACTGGTAACCGGGGATAAAGAGTTCAAGCAAATCGAAAACGAAATCAAGATAAGTTGGCTTTAGATGCCCTTGCCACATCCCATTAACCACCCTTCCCTGCGCAGCGCTTTGGGTTATTGGTTGAAGTTGGGTTTCATCAGCTTCGGCGGCCCGGCGGCGCAGATCAGTCTGATGCACGAGGAACTGGTGGAGCGCCGCCGCTGGATTTCAGAGGGGCGCTTTTTACATGCGCTCAATTACTGCATGATGCTGCCCGGACCCGAGGCGCAGCAGCTTGCGACCTATATCGGCTGGCTGCTGCATGGCGTCAAGGGCGGCATTCTGGCGGGCGCGTTGTTTATCCTGCCGTCGCTGTTCGTGTTACTGGGTCTGACCTGGGTGTATCTGGTATTTGGCGACGTGCCGCTGCTGGCGGGGATTTTTTACGGGATTAAGCCGGCCGTCACGGCCATCGTGTTGTTCGCCGCATATCGCATCGGCAGGCGCACGCTCAAGAACGCGCTGCTGTGGGCGGTGGCTGCGGGTGCGTTTGCGGCCATATTTGTATTCAACGTGCCATTTCCCTACATCATCGCAGGCGCGGCGCTCATCGGCTATCTCGCCGGGCGCTTACGCCCCGCGTAGTTTTCCGCCGCCCATCAGCACTTTGCTGCCGCTGCCAGTCACGGCCCGGCGCTGATAGACGACCACACGCCGTTACCGGAGCACGCGCATTTCAGCGCCAGGCGCGCGCTGAGCTTTGTTGCGGCAGGGGCGGCGCTTTGGATCGCCGTGATGGCGCTGCTCTACAGCCGCTACGGCTGGGACGGCGCGCTCACGCAAATGGGCTGGTTTTTCACCAAGGCGGCGCTGCTCACCTTCGGCGGGGCCTATGCGGTGTTGCCGTACGTGCATCAGGGCGCGGTTGAGCATTACCAGTGGCTCAGCACCACGCAGATGATAGATGGCCTCGCGCTCGGTGAAACCACGCCGGGGCCGCTCATCATGGTGGTCACCTTCGTGGGGTTTGTCGGGGGCTGGACCAAGCAGTTGTTCGGCCCGGACGCCTTGGTGCTCGCGGGCCTCGCGGGCGGGCTGGTGGCGACCTGGTTTACCTTCCTGCCGTCATTCCTGTTTATTCTGGTGGGCGCGCCGCTCATCGAGGCCACGCGCCACGCGCTCAAGTTTACCGCGCCGCTCAGCGCCATCACCGCCGCCGTGGTGGGGGTGATACTCAATCTCGCGCTGTTTTTTGCCTATCATGTGTTCTGGCCGCAGGGCTACGCTGCGGGCCTCGATGTGTTTCCCGTGCTGGTGAGCGTGGCCGCCTTCATCGCGCTGATGCGTTTTAACGTGGGTGTTGTTTGGGTGATCGCCGCCTGCGCTGTATTGGGTATACTGCACTCCTTGATTACCTGACAATTACAATCATGCAAGACTATCAACGCGAATTTCTCGATTTTGCCCTGGATACCGGCGTGCTCAAGTTCGGTGAGTTCACGCTGAAGTCCGGGCGCGTGAGTCCGTATTTTTTCAACAGCGGCCTGTTCAATACCGGCGCGAGCCTCGCGCGGCTTGGGCGCTATTACGCAGCGGCGCTGGTTCACTCCGGCGTGGAGTACGACATGCTCTACGGGCCGGCCTACAAGGGCATTCCGCTGGTGGCGACGGTGAGCATCGCGCTGGCCGACCATCACGGGCGCGACGTGCCTTATGCCTTCAACCGCAAAGAGGTGAAGCGCCACGGTGAAGGCGGTTTGATCGTCGGCGCGCCGCTCGCAGGGCGCGCGCTCATCGTGGACGACGTGATCAGCGCGGGTATCTCTGTGGGTGAGGCCGTCGCTATCATCAAGGATGCGGGCGCGCAGCCTGCGGGCGCGCTGATCGCGCTTGACCGCCAGGAGCGCGGTCAGGGCGAACTGTCCGCCGTGCAGGAGGTGAAAAACAATTACGGCATTCCGGTGGTGAGTATCGTCACGCTGGAGACGCTGCTGGGTTACGTGGAGCAAAGAGCTGCGGTACGGCCTCATCTTGATGCCATCCAGAGCTACCGTACACGCTATGGGGTTTGAAAATAGCATCCTCGCGCTGTGAGGGGCGCCCTGCCGGTATAAATGACTCGAAATGAACGCTTTTGACGTGATGTGGCCAAACTTGTTGCTAAAATACGTAAATGTCTTCGAATATGCTCATAACGTGCCATCTTGATGAGGGTTTTCTGGTTCGAGGGGCGGAGGCCTATGGACGCGCGTCCCGGAGTTCTCTATAGTATGCCTATGGGCACCCCTAAAAATGCGTCTTTTGCTCCAATACTGCGTTACAGCTTGTCTCCGCTGCTCACATACTGACTCGTATGCTGCGCTGCTCGCCTGCGCTGTGCCTTGCCTTGAAGCAAAATCCATCATTTTTAGAGGCGCCCTTTACTGCCTTCACTGGACGTTCTTCAGCGGCTGAAGCGTTTCATGGTGTTCAACAGCACCTCATTTTCGGAGTTTACCTTCAGCCCCTGCTCCCAGATTTTGAGCGCGCCTTTCTGGTCGCTCGTGACCCACATCACCTCGCCGAGGTGGGCGGCTATTTCCGGGTCGTCGGCAAGGTCGAGTGCGGTCTTCAGGTAACGCAGCGCTTCCTGGTGGCGGCCGAGGCGGTAGAGTACCCAGCCCATGCTGTCGATGATGGACGGCTCCTGCGGCCTGAGTTGCAGTGCGCGCTCGATATAGCCGAGCGCCTCCTGATAACGCGTGGTGCGGTCGGCGAGGGTATAGCCTAGCGCGTTGAGGATGGTGGCATTTTCCGGCTCGCGTTCAATGACCGTGCGCAGATCCTGTTCCAGCAGATCGAGCCGATCCATCTTTTCCGCCAGCATGGCGCGCGAGTAGAGCAGGTTGCTGTCGTTGGGTTGCTCGGTGAGTGCGGCGTTGTAGAGCTCCAGCGCCTCGGTGTAGCGCTTTTGCTCGCGCAGCAGGTCGCCCTCGGCCATGATGATCTGGACTTGCTGCAGCGGATTTTGCAGCTGGATGGCTTGCAGGTAGGCGCGCCCCGCCGCGAGCCCGCTCTCTTTGGCGGTGAGGCGCGCGATGCGCAGTTGCGCGTCGAGCCAGGCGTCGCCTTCGGCCACCTTTTTGTAGTGCTCGATGGCGGTGCGCGGACGCTTTTTGGTTTCCGCAATCTGGCCGAGGTAATAGTGTGCCTCCGTCCCGCGTTTGCCGAGTTTGAGCACCTGATTGAGGTAGCGCTCGGCGTCGTCCTGCTGCTTGATTTGCATCGACACCAAGCCGAGGGCGAGCAGCACGTCGACGTTGTTCCTGGCCTGCTGCGCCATCACCCCGAATTGCGCGCGCGCCTCTTTCATGCGATGGCTGTCCACCAGCATGCGTGCATAGGCGAGCCGCAACGGCAGGTCTTTGGGCGATTGTTTCACCGCTGCTCCGAGTGCGATGATGGCCGCGCTGGCATTGCCCTGCGCCTGCAGGATGCGCGCGCGCAGCACCAGCGCGCTCGGCCAGAGGGGCTTGCGTTGCAGCGCGGCGTCGGTGGCGGTTTGCGCGCTGGCGAGATCGCCTGCGCTGAGCGCGAGATTGGCGTAGGCGAAGTGTGCGTCGGCATCGTTTTCGTGACGGGCGACAAAGCGCTGCATGAGACTGAGCGCGGCCTGTTTATCCTGCTCCGTGCCCAGCAGCGCGGCGATCTGCATGTAGCCCTGCGCGGAGGCGCCGAGATCAAGGCTGAGGTCGTTCGCAGGGGGTGCGGGTTTGGGTGCGGGTGCAGCATGTACGGCGGCGAGGAGGCTGTCCAGATGCGGCAGGGCCTCTTCGGACTGGCCGTTGCGCAGCAGGAACACTATGAGTCTCTGGCGCGCGTCGAGGCTGTCGGGGTCGATGTCTGCCCACAGGCGCGCGGCGGTGAGCGACTTTTCCTTGTCGCGCATGAACACCGCGATTTGCATGGCGCGTTCGGCGGCGTAGCGGTCGCGCGTGCTGCGTGCTACCTGCAGGTAGTGATCGAACGCTACGGCGTAGTTCCCGCGCTGGCCTGCGATCTCCGCCACCAGCAGGCCATACATCGCATCGGCGCCGGGCGCACTTTGTGCAGACGTGGGCAGGGCCGCAGTCTGAGGGGGCTGTTGGTGGGGCAGCGCACAGCCCGCCGCGAGTGCGGTGGTCAGCAGGGCCATGCACAGCAGGAGCTTATGGGGCGGCAGTGCGGTGATGGACCACTTCATGGGGGCTCCTTAAAGAGACGATATTCAACAGGGCTACTATACCTAAAAGTAGGCCGGCTTGGGGGCGACGACGGGCAAAACTTGTATTCCGGCGGCCCATCCCTCAGAATTTCCAAGCTTGAGTGTGTGAGTTTGAGACAGGGTATGCCGTTATTTTCAGTGGGAGTCAATCACAAGACCGCGCCGGTGGAGATACGCGAGCGGGTGGCGTTTGTGCCCGCGCGCCTGCAACAGGCGCTGCGCGAGCTGACGGCCCAGCCCGGCGTGCACGAGGCGGCGATCCTTTCCACCTGCAACCGCACCGAGCTATATTGCCACGCCGACGGCCCCGATGTCAGCGTCATCAGCGCCTGGCTTGCGCGCCACCACCAGCTTCCAGCGGACGCGATTCTGCCCTATCTTTATACCTTTGAAGACCAGTCTGCGGTGCGCCATATGCTGCGCGTGGCGAGCGGGCTCGACTCCATGGTGCTGGGTGAGCCGCAGATTCTGGGACAGATCAAGGTGGCCTATAAGGATGCGCAGGAGGCAGGCACGGTCGGTGCGTTGTTGAGCCGTTTGTTTCAGCACACCTTCGCCGCCGCCAAACAGGTGCGCACCGATACCGCCATCGGCGCGAGTCCGGTGTCGGTGGCGTTCGCTGCCGTCACGCTCGCAAAACAGATTTTTACCGACCTCTCCGGACACACAGCACTGTTGATTGGCGCGGGCGAGACGATCGAACTCGTCGCGCGCCATCTGCATGAGAGTGGCATCGGGCGCATGATCGTCGCCAACCGCACGGTAGATCGCGCGCATGCGCTGGCGAGCGAGTTCAACGGTTACGCCATTTCGCTGTCCGAAATACCGGCGCACTTAAGTGAGGCCGATATCGTCATTTCCTCCACCGCCAGCCAGTTGCCGATACTCGGCAAGGGCAGCGTTGAGAGCGCACTCAAGGCGCGCAAACATCGCCCGATGTTCATGGTGGATATCGCCGTGCCGCGCGACATCGAGCCGGAGGTAGGCGATCTGGCCGACGTGTACCTGTATACGGTGGATGATCTGCAAGAAGTGATTCAGGAGAGTCTGAAGTCGCGCAAGGCCGCCGCCGCGCAGGCCGAGGAGATCATCGACACCCAGGTCACGCACTTCATGGGCTGGCTGCAATCGCTCTCCGCCGTCTCCACCATTCGCGCCTACCGCAGCAGCGCCGAACGTACGCGTGATGACGAGATCGACAATGCGCGACGGCTGTTGGCGCAGGGGCGCGACCCCGAACAGGTGATGTATCTGCTGGCGCGCTCGCTTACCAACAAACTCACGCACGCGCCCTGCATCCAGATGAAGCAGGCCGGTTTTGAAGGCCGCACAGAATTACTGCTCGCCGCACGCGAGTTGTTTGATTTGAAAGATTCCGATAGTTAACAACTATCAACGCAAAGACGCAAAGACGCCAAGGTATGTAGCTTCCAAAAAGTAATTTCTTAAAGAATTTTCGCCTACTTGGCGTCTTTGCGTCTTTGCGTTGAGTCTTAAGGAAATTAAACTGTGAACCTCTCTATCCAAAGCAAGCTCGAGAACCTTTCCGAACGCCTGCACGAAATAAGCGCCCTGCTAGGCGACGCCGGAGTGATCCGCGACCAGACACGCTTCCGCAGTTACTCGATGGAATACGCCGAACTGCGCCCCATCGTCGAGTGTTTTCAGCGCTACCAGTCCACGCTCACCGATCTCGACGCCGCGCAACAGATGCTGCGCGAGGATGATGCAGAGATGCACGCGCTGGCGCAAGAGGAAGTGAAGCAGGCAGAGGCCAGGCAGCAGGCACTGGAAACCGAATTGCAGCGCCTGCTGCTGCCCACCGATCCGCACGACGCAGGCAACATCTTTCTCGAAATCCGCGCCGGCACCGGCGGCGACGAGGCGGCGTTGTTCGCGGGTGATCTCGCGCGCATGTACACGCGCTACGCCGAGCTACGCCGCTGGCAGGTGGAGGTCATCACCAGCAGCGCAGGCGAACACGGCGGCTACAAGGAAAGCATTCTGCGCGTGATCGGCCATGGCGCTTTTTCGCGCCTAAAATTTGAATCCGGCGGGCACCGTGTACAGCGCGTGCCAACCACCGAGACGCAGGGACGCATCCATACCTCGACCTGCACCGTGGCGGTGATGCCCGAAGTGGCCGAGGTGGATGAGATCAAGATCAATCCCGCCGATCTGAAAGTCGATACCTTTCGCGCCAGCGGCGCGGGCGGCCAGCACGTCAACAAGACCGACTCCGCGATACGCATCACGCACCTGCCGACCGGCACCGTGGTCGAGTGTCAGGACGAACGCTCGCAACATAAAAATCGCGCGCGCGCGATGTCGCTGTTGCAGTCGCGCCTGCTCGCCGCCGAGCAGGCCAAGCAACACAAGGCGGAGGCCGAACTACGGCGCGATCTGGTCGGCAGCGGCGAACGCTCCGACCGGATCCGCACCTACAATTTTCCGCAAGGGCGGCTCACCGATCATCGCATCAATCTCACGCTGTATCAGCTCGACAGTATTTTGCAGGGCCAGCTCGATGCCGTGATCAACCCGCTCATCAACGAGTATCAGGCCGACCAGTTGGCGGCGCTGGCCGGTTGATGCGCGCCCACGCCGCCAGCGCATACGGTGTGGCGCAGGCGCTCACGGATGCGAGCCTGCGCCTGCGGCATCACGACAGCGCTACGCTCGATGCAGAATTATTGCTGTGTCACGTACTCAATCAACCGCGCAGTTTTCTGCGTGCGCACGCCGGGCATTCGCTCACCGCTCCTCAACGTAGACGGCTTGAGAATCTGATTGAACGCCGCGTGCGCGGCGAGCCGGCGGCCTATCTCACCGGCGTGCGCGGGTTCTGGTCGCTGGAGTTGAGGGTGACGCAAGACACGCTCATCCCACGCCCGGAAACGGAGCTGCTGGTCGAGCAGGCGCTGAAGCGCATTCTGCCGGATGCGGCATGGCGCATCGCCGATCTCGGCACCGGCTCGGGCGCGATTGCACTCTCCATCGCGCATGAGCGTCCGCGCTGTCATATTATTGCGACGGATATTTCCGCGGCGGCGTTGGAGATCGCGCGCGCCAACGCCGCACAACTGAACATCCGCAACATCGAATTTCGTTTGGGATCGGACGACTGGTTTGCTCCCTTACAAAACGAAAGTTTCGATATGATCGTTTCCAATCCGCCCTACGTGAGGAGCGATGATCCGCATTTGAATGATTTACGCTTTGAACCGGAAGTTGCGCTGGTGGCGGGTGCGGACGGTTTGCAGTATCTGCGCACTATTGTCGGACAGGCGCGTGAGTATTTCACCCCCGCCCCCCGTTCAAGCCGGGTGAGGGGTGGCTGGTTGCTGCTGGAGCATGGCTACGATCAAGGGCGTGAGATGATTCGGATGCTTTCTGCTCTCGGTTATACCTGCGTGCAGGATTTCGCTGACCTGGCTGGCATTCCGCGCATGACGGTCGCGCAA
>CAWUTX010000107.1:0-15431 GCA_963925015.1 uncultured Gammaproteobacteria bacterium | reverse complement strand
GGCCGAGGCCATCGCCGACCTCATCGAGAGCCAAACCGGACACGCCGCACGCGCGGCGCAACGCTCGCTGGCCGGTGAATTTTCGGCACACATCCACCATCTTGTCGAGCAGTTGATTGAGCTGCGTGCGTTCGTCGAGGCCGCGATAGATTTCTCCGAAGACGAAGTGGATTTTTTGTCCGATGCGCGCATCGGCACGCGCATGCAGTCATTGCTGAACGAGCTCGACGCGGTGTTGAAAGGTGCGCGCCAGGGCAGCTTGTTACGCGAAGGCCTGCGCGCGGTGATCGCGGGGCGGCCCAATGTGGGCAAGTCGAGTCTGCTCAACCGTCTCGCCGGACGCGAGGCCGCCATCGTCACGGATATTCCCGGCACCACGCGCGACGTGCTGCGCGAACCGATCCAGCTTGACGGCCTGCCGCTGCATATCATCGACACCGCAGGCCTGCGCGAAAGCGGCGACGCCATCGAACAAGAAGGCATGCGCCGCACACACGCCGAACTGATGGGCGCCGATCATGCGCTGCTGGTGGTGGATGACGTCACCGGATTCAGCGATGCCGAGCGCGCCATCATCGCACAACTGCCCACCGGTATCGCGCTCACGTTGGTGTATAACAAGTGCGACCTCAGCCAACGCGCGCCGACAGTAGACAAGCTCGAAGGACACAGCCGCGTGCGACTGTCCGCCAAAACCGGTGCGGGAATGGAGCTGTTGCGCGCCCACCTCAAAAACAGCGCAGGCTATCAAGACGCAGGTGAAGGCACTTTCAGCGCCCGCCGCCGCCATCTGGAGGCGCTGCTGAAGGCGCGCGCAGCACTAGAAAGCGGATACACCCAACAACAACACCGCGCCGGGGAATTACTCGCCGAAGAGCTGCGTCAGGCGCAAAACGCGCTCTCGGAAATTACCGGTGCATTTACCACCGAAGATTTGCTGGGGAAAATCTTCTCCAGCTTTTGCATCGGCAAGTAGCTATCAGTCTTCGGGGCCGGGCTTGGCGCGCAGCCGCTTCTTGTGCCCTTGCCTTGTCTTTGTCACCAGGATTTTTTCCCGCACCCTGCGCGGCACGCGGGTCTTGACGCGCTTGGGCGGCTGATAATTCAGCCGCGCCACCTTGGCGCGCAGCTTTTGAATGCAGAGGCGCTTGTTCAGATGCTGGCTGCGCTCCTGCTGCGTGCTCACCGCCACGCCGCTGGGCCGATGGATGAGACGCACCGCACTGTCGGTTTTATTCACATGCTGCCCGCCCTTGCCGCTCGCGCGAAAGGTCTGCACGTCACACTGCGCAAGCAGTTGAATGTCGGAAACGGGTAACGCGATTTTAGTCATTAACCGCTTGAATGTTTGTGCAGGTGTTGATTGTGCAGACGCACGTGTCGAGCGCACGGATAGGTTATGCCTAGATCGACAAGACGAGGCGCAGCCCTTCATCAACGTCGGCAAGCAGGCGAGGGTTGAGTCGCCCGACTCGCGTCGTAAGAAAAGCCTTGTCCACCGTGATGATTTGGGAGACGTTTACGGCGGACGCCTTCGTAAGCCCTGTTCCCCTGGCGGGAATGCGGACGTTTCCCGGAGCATCGGCCAAGCGCAAGTTCGATGTAATGACCACCGCTACAACGGTGCTGATACGACTGTCGTTGAAGCCGTTTGCCGAAACAATCAGCAACGGTCGTCGAAAGCCTGGGCCAGTCCCGGCTGGCTCAGGCAGAGAGGCCCACCAAATCTCGCCGCGCTGCATTACCGCTTGCCTCGTCCGAGCGTGCGATGCTGAAGCAAGGCGACCCCAGGATCGAGCGATGAGTTTTCCCGGCCGGGGCCGTAGATTTCGTTAAGCCGGGACGTTATTAAATCGTCCCGGTGCTTCTCGACAAGCGCTGCAAGCGCCTTGGAATAAAGCTCACTTCGAGAAACCCCCATGCGTGCGGCGAGTTGCTCAGCGGAGCGAAAGACACGATCTGGAATGGAGATGGCTGTTTTCATGCGCTAAGTATAACGATGGTTATACCCGGGTCAATCTCCTTGGGCGGGATCCGACCCATAATATCCCTCAATGAGGCATGGGTAAGGGAGCGGACACGCACAACATGCCCGGCAAGCAGTGCTGACTTGCCGGGCATTATCGCGGGTTACATGAAGACAACAAAGAACACGAAGGTAAAGACAAGCAGCAGGGTGGGCACCAGGCCATCGTCGCCCATGATACAACCTTCTGTTAAATGCTCTAAAGGCGGGTTTGGCGTATCCGTGCTTCCCTGCGGTTGTGCTCCGTGGCGGCGTAACGCCGACTGAATACCCTTATAGATTATAGGTAAATTAGTGCGGGGCAAGATCAGGCGCGAAAAGCCCGCACGGCTTGGCGCAGTTGCCATAAGGCGTGCGCCGGGGGTCGTGCGCTATAGCGCAGCGCGCAATCCCTGCCATAGAATGCTGGCCCGACAGATACCCCCTTGCCATGGCTTCATTCCGGTCATAGCGCCGCTCGAAATCTGCCAGCGGCCGGGTAATCGCCTGGCGTTGCGCGCGGGGAATTTCATCCAGTTCGGATTTTTGTTCAATCCGCGCCTGCATCTTGCGCACAAATGCTTCCGTCCCCAGATAGAAGGGAGGCAACCATGAGACGGACGGAACTGTTACAGGAGATACGGAAGGTGAGATTCGAAGAAGCGCATGAAGGCTGGCAAGCCGGGCGACTGACCCAAGAAGAAGCGGCACAGATGCTTGGCATATGCGAGCGGAGCTTCCGTCGCTATCTGCATCGTTACGAGGATGCCGGGCTGGAAGGCCTGATCGACAAGCGGCTATCCCAAATATCGCAGCGGCGGGCAAACAGACCTCAGGGACAGGTCTAGCAAAGATGCACGTCACCCACCTCCCCGAACAATTCATCCCACCGTCGTGAAGTGTACCCCAAAATAATCGGCGCAGTTAAGGGGGCAAAGTGACCCTCTTTCCCTGCGCAAACAGGCTACGCGGCCTGTAACAGAAACTCAACCTTCAAGGCCTCGAACGGAAACACGATGCGGCCTTCTTCTGTGCGATCAAGAACGCCAGCGCTAAGCAGTGCAGTCACATCGCCGTGCACAGCCTTTACGTCACGACCTACACGTCGAGCCGCTTCGCGGATGGATACCGGGCCAGCTCCGCACAGTGCTTTAAGCAACTCCCACCGCTTGGCGGTTAGCACTCGCCAAAGCAACTCGGGGGTAGCAAAGCTGATGCGCGCGGACTTTTGAGACCTTCCTGTCTTCCATGCCTGCACGAAATCCGCCATTGAAGCGGCTGGTGTACGTACGTCAAGAGTTACTGTTTTCATTGTTCCACCTTGCTATGTCTCGTTGGAAATCAGCAACCAGTTGATCCGGTGTGCTGAACTTGTAGGTACTTTCTTTGCCGCCGAAATGTCGGTGGTCGCCTTTGCCAACCTCGCTGTCGTAGCGAAGGACGCACAAACTATGCACCACGTACGCTAACCTGTACTTGAGCCGGTGGCCGGAGCCAGCAGCAAGCTTCGGAACTTGCCGCAGCACCAACTCGGCAAACGCTGCTTCAGAGTAAGTAATTCGGGTGCGGACAAGCTGAACAGCCTTCATGTTGGAGACAATACCAACACGTGCCTTTGTTGTCAATAACTCCAACGATCACAAGCGAACACATGGCGCTGAATAGCGGCGAGTTGAGTCGTGCGCGCCTAGCGCTACTCCGATCCCCAAGGCTATACTTGTATAGAGCTAACAAGAGGTCGCTATGTTAGCCCTGAGACTACCGCCGGAGATTGAACAGCGTTTGGAAGAGTTGGCGCAGAAGACCGGCCGCACCATAATAGCCCTCGCTGTCGCGCTCAACGATCACATCGAATTCCCTTTGCGCGGGCAACCCTTTGCGGTGACTAGTGGCTTTATAGTTGATAATGCCACAGATGAATTGAAGATTTTGCGGCTGGAATATTCGGTATTTAGGTGCTGAGACGTGGAGTACAACGAAAAATTTGACGTGATCATCGTCGGCGGCGGACACGCCGGCACCGAGGCGGCGCTGGCGTCTGCGCGTATGGGTGCGCGCACGCTGTTGCTCACGCAAAGCATCGAGACGCTGGGCCAGATGAGTTGCAATCCGTCCATCGGCGGCATCGGCAAGGGGCATCTGGTGAAAGAGGTCGATGCGCTCGGCGGCCTGATGGCGCGCGCGGCAGATCAGGCGGGCATACAGTTTCGTATTTTGAATGCGAGCAAAGGCCCGGCGGTGCGTGCCACGCGCGCGCAGGCGGATCGTGTGCTGTACCGGCAGGCAGTGCGCCATGCGCTGGAGTCACAGGCCAACCTCTCGATTTTTCAGCAGGCGGTGGATGATTTAGTTATCGAAGGCGAGCGTGTGACGGGTGTCGTCACGCAGATGGGTTTGCGCTTCAGCGCGCAGTGCGTGGTGATGACGGTGGGCACGTTTCTCGCCGGGCGCATTCATGTCGGGCTGTCCAATTATCAGGGCGGGCGCGCGGGTGACCCGCCTGCGAACGCGCTGGCGAGCCGCATGCGTGACTTGCCGTTTCATGTGGGGCGCTTGAAGACTGGCACGCCGCCACGCATCGATGGGCGCACGATAGATTATTCGAAGCTCACGCCGCAGCCCGGCGACGAACCGCTGCCGGTGTTTTCTTTCATGGGGCGGGCCGAAGACCATCCGCGCCAGGTGCCGTGCCACATCACGCATACCAACGAGCGCACGCACGACATCATCCGCGGCGGCCTCGACTGCTCGCCGATGTACACCGGTGTGATCGAAGGTGTGGGGCCGCGCTACTGTCCGTCCATCGAAGACAAGATCGTGCGCTTTGCCGACAAGACTTCGCACCAGATTTTCGTCGAGCCGGAGGGGCTGACCACGCACGAGGTTTACCCTAACGGCATTTCGACGAGCCTGCCGTTTGATTTGCAGGTGGAACTGGTGCGCTCGATTAAGGGCTTTGAAAACGCGCATCTTACACGCCCCGGCTACGCGATTGAGTACGACTATTTCGATCCGCGTGATTTGCAGCTTTCGCTCGAAACCAAAATTATTCAAAATCTTTTTTTCGCGGGCCAGATCAACGGCACCACCGGTTACGAAGAAGCGGCGGCGCAAGGCATTATAGCGGGCATCAACGCCGTGTTGCGCGTGCAGGATAAGGCGCCGTGGTGTCCGCGCCGCGACGAGGCGTATGTCGGCGTGCTGATTGATGATTTGATCACGCGCGGCACGACTGAGCCTTATCGCATGTTCACCAGCCGCGCGGAGTATCGTTTGCTGTTGCGCGAAGACAATGCGGATTTGCGTCTCACGCAGAAGGGCTACGAACTCGGCGTGGTGGACGATGCGCGCTGGCGCGTGTTTGAAACCAAGCGCGCGGCGGTTGAAAAAGAACAGCAACGCCTGAGCGCGACCTGGCTGCGCCCGGAGAAGCTGCCGCAAGAGGATGCCGCGCGCGTGCTGGGCCAGCCGCTGGCGCGCGAGGCGACGCTGGCAGATTTGCTGCGCCGTCCGGACGTGAGCTATCGCTCGTTGATGACACTTTCCGGCGCAGGTGACGCGGTGGCGGATGAAAAGGTAGCGGAGCAGGTCGAGATACAAGCCAAATATCACGGCTACATCGCGCGCCAGAGTGACGAGATCGAGCGCAGCCGCAGGAGCGAAGAAACCGCGCTGCCGTTGGACCTCGATTACAGCAGCGTGCGCGGCCTCTCCAAAGAAGTGCAGCTCAAGCTCAATGCGCACAAGCCCGCCACGCTCGGCCAGGCGGGCCGCATCTCCGGTGTTACCCCCGCCGCCATCTCGCTGTTGTGGGTGCATGTGAAAAAACGGCGTGCACAATAATGAGCTGCTGAGGGGCGCGCTCCATGCCGGCCTGGTGCAGCTCGGTGTGGCGCTTCCCGGTGCTGCCGAGGAAGGCCTGATCGATTTTCTCCGGCTCATCGAAAAGTGGAACCGGGTTTACAATTTGACCGCAGTGCGTGATCCGCACGACATGGTCGCACGCCATCTGCTGGACAGCCTTGCCATCCTGCCTTATGTGAAAGGCCCGCGCGTGCTCGACATCGGCACCGGCGCGGGGCTGCCCGGCATCCCGCTGGCCGTCGCCCGGCCCGGCCTTTCCTTTGTATTGCTGGACAGTAACGCAAAAAAAACGCGCTTTGTTACCCAGGCGGCGGTGGAGCTCAAGTTCGGCAACGTCGAGGCGGTGCATGCACGGGCGGAGAAGTACCGGCCCACGCAGAAATTCGCTACACTGATCGCCCGTGCCTATGCCACCATTGCACAAATACTCGAAGACGCCGCGCCGCTGTGTGCGCCGCAAGGTGAGTTTCTTATCATGAAGGGCGTGTTTCCCGAAGACGAACTGGCGCAGGTGCCGGCTAGTTTTGAGATTATCGGCGTGTATGCCCTGACCGTCCCCGGACTGAACGAGCAGCGCCATCTGGTGCGTCTGCGCCATGCCGCGCCGCAGGAGCCGGTGTGATGGCGCGCATCATCGCACTCGCCAACCAGAAAGGCGGCGTCGGCAAAACCACCACCGCCATCAATCTCGCGGCCTCGCTCGCGGCGTGCAACCGGCGCGTGTTGCTGGTGGATCTCGACCCGCAGGGCAACGCCACCATGGGCAGCGGCATTGATAAAAATGCCGTCAGCCATTCCAGCTACGATGTGCTGATCGGTGACGCGCAGCCCGCCGAGGCTATCCTGCCCACGCTGATGAAAAACTTTTTCGTGCTGCCGAGCAACGCCAATCTCACTGCCGCCGAAGTGGAGCTGATCGGCAAGGTGCAGCGCGAACACCGCCTGCGGCTGGGGCTTGCGCAGATCAGCGCGCAGTACGATTACATCCTCATCGACTGCCCGCCGTCGCTCAACATGCTCACGGTGAATGCGCTGGTCGCCGCGCAATCGGTGATGATTCCCATGCAGTGCGAGTACTACGCGCTGGAGGGGCTGTCCGCCCTGATCGACACCATCGAGCGCGTGCGCCAGACGCACAACCCCGCGCTCGCCATTGAAGGGCTATTGCGCACGCTGTTCGATCCGCGCAACAATCTCTCCAACGAGGTCTCCGCACAACTCACGCAGCATTTCGACGACAAGGTTTACCGCACCGTGATTCCGCGCAACGTGCGTCTCGCCGAGGCGCCCAGTCACGGCATGCCGGCGCTGATATATGACAAGGCCTCGCGCGGCGCGCTAGCCTATCTTGCGCTCGCCGGCGAGATACTGAAAAAAGACAAACAGGTGCAGGCAATGAACAAGGAAAAGATAGCCAGTGGCCATTAAAAAGCGCGGATTGGGGCGCGGCCTCGATGCGCTGCTCGGCGGCGCGCTCACCAACAGCCAGGGCAACGAGGGCGACCTGCGCATGCTGCCGCTCGATATGATCCGGCGCGGCAAATATCAGCCGCGCATGGATATGCGCCCGGAAACGCTGGAAGATCTCGCCAACTCCATACGCGCGCAGGGCGTGGTGCAGCCCATCGTGGTGCGCCCGATGGCGGGCGGGCAATACGAAATCATCGCCGGCGAACGCCGCTGGCGTGCCGCGCAGATGGCGGGCCTGTCCGACATCCCGGCGGTGGTGCGCAAGGTGGCGGATCAGGCCGCCATCGCCATGGCGCTGATCGAAAACATCCAGCGCGAAGACCTGAATCCGCTGGAAGAAGCCAACGCCCTGCAGCGCCTCATCAGCGAATTCGACATGACGCACGAACGCGCCGCCGAGGCCGTCGGCCGCTCGCGCGCGGCGGTGACTAATTTGCTGCGCCTGCTCACGCTGAATGCAGATGTGCGCAAGCTGCTGGAAAAAAACGAGCTGGGCATGGGCCACGCACGCGCACTGCTCGGGCTCACCGGCAAGGCGCAGAGCGAGGCCGCGCAACGCGTCGTAGCCAACGGCCTTTCGGCGCGCGCGACCGAGCAACTGGTGCGACGCCTGCAGTCCGAATCCACGCAGACCAGGAAAAAACCGCATATCGATCCCGATATCCGCCGCTTCGAAACCGACCTCGCCGAAAAACTCGGCGCGCCCGTGCGCGTGGAGCACGGCGAAAAAGGCAAAGGCCGCCTCGTCATCCACTACAACAGCCTCGACGAACTGGAAGGCATCCTGAAGCATATCAAATAACCCGCCGGTGCAGGTTCGCCCACAGCCAGAACCAGTGTAGTAGGATGGGTGAAACCCATCATTCACCAGCCACATGCGAGAGAATAGCCGATGGGTTTCACCCATCCTACGAGCTGTTCAAACGAGCGGAGCCACTTCTAATAAGCAGCAGCCAATTTAAGGATGGTCTATGTTCAACCAACGTTTTCTTTTAATCGTATCTTTATTAATCCCGTTCATTTTAATTGCGCCCGCCGCCGCAGATGATGCAAAAGCCGCGCCGGTTATAGACAAATTTTACGTCGAGCAGGTGGAGAGCCTCGACCCGGACACCGATTTGATGTTTATCCTAGAAGGTACGTCGGGCAGTACGGCCAAGTTACGTATCAGCGGTGTCGCGCGCACCATTCCCATGCAAGAGGTTGAGCCGGGCGTGTATGAAGGCAGCTACACCATCAAGCGTACGGACAAACTTAAGGCTAATGCCCGCGTAAGCGCCACGCTTGAGAAGAGAGGGCTGCTGATCACCCGGCGTCTGGGGCAGTCGCTCACGCCCGATCCCGTCGCGCCAGCGCCCAGGCCACAGACCGGCGGTTTGAGCATTGAGCGCTTCACCGTGCAAGCCGTGGATCGTATTGAGCCCGGCGCCGATCTCAATTTGACACTGAACGGCACACCGCGCGCCAAGGCTACATTTACCATCGAAGGGGTGGTAACCAACGCGCTGATGACGGAAACCAGCGCTGGCGTTTACGCAGGTACGTACACCATACGCCAGCGCGACAACTTCCCACCCGGCTTGAAGATCACGGCCACCCTCTCGCCACATGTGCAATCGGTGAGCGCAACGCTCAAACAACCCTTGGTCAAAGACGCTGACGCGCCGGTCATTAAAAATCTCACGCCGCGCGATGATGAAACTGTGTCATTGGGCAGCCGTATCTTCATCTCAGGCAGTTTTGATGACGGCGCAGGCTCCGGTGTAGATCCCAATGCGGTGCGCGTGCTATTTGACGGGCGCGACGTCACCGATAGCGCCGTTATCACGGCAAGCTTTTTCAGCTATCAGCCCGAGGCCCCGCTTTCCATCAAGGAATATAAATTAGAGGTCAGCGCCAAAGACCTAGCCGGTAATGCAATGCGTATGCAGTGGAAATTCAAGGTGCAGCGCGGCGAGGTTAAGCCAGATACAAAAGCCGCCTTGCCGCTCGAAATCCTAAGCCCCGCCAACAACAGTCAGGTGAGCGGCTCCGGAGCCGTCGAGGTGAAGGGGAGAAGCGCCCCCAATGTGGACGTGAGCGTAAATGTCGAGGCCCTCGCCTCGCTCGCCGGCATCATTGGAATGAATCAAAACATCTTCAACCGCACTGTGAGGAGTGACGCAAAAGGTAACTTCACCTTCACCTTCGAACCACGCTATGTCGTACCCGGAACGCGCTACGAAGTGAAGCTCAGTGTCGGCGAAGGCGACCAAAAACGAGAACAGACACTGGTGCTCCATACGCAGAAATGAGGGGGCCAATTAAGGCAATCGTCACCGATATCGAGGGCACCACGTCCTCACTGTCTTTTGTGAAAGACGTATTGTTCCCCTATGCGCGCGAGCGCGTAGCGGAGTTCGTGCGCGCGCATGCGAACGATGCTGCGGTGCGCAAGCTGCTGGACGAAGTGCATGAGATGGTGGGTGGGCACGCCGATGACGAAAAAATCATCGTCCAACTTATCCAGTGGATAGATGAAGATAAAAAAGTCACGTCGCTCAAGGCGCTGCAAGGCATGATCTGGGAGACCGGCTTCAAGCAGGGCGATTTCAAAGGCCATGTGTACGAAGATGCGGTGCGCAAACTCAAACAGTGGCATGCGCAGGGAATAAAACTGTATGTATTCTCCTCCGGCTCGGTGCAGGCGCAAAAACTTTTATTCGCGCATTCGGAATACGGCGACCTCACGCCGCTGTTTTCAGGCTATTTCGATACCACGGTGGGGGCGAAACGCGAGGCGGATTCTTACCACAAAATCGCGCAGAGTATTGGCCTTGCGTTGTGCGATATTCTGTTTCTCTCTGACATCAAGGAAGAGCTCGATGCCGCGCGCACAGCGGGCATGCAGACGGTGTGGTTGTTAAGGGTAGGCGGCGAGATGACCGCCCCGGCGCATCCGCAGGCCCGGAGTTTCGATGACATTTCTTCTTAGGTTGGCGAAACCTTAAAACGGCACCCACGTCTTGGTGCGCGAGTAGCTCAGGTAGCCGATGTTCACGCCACCGCGCAGGCCGACGCCGAGGCGGATGGGCGCAAGCACGATCTTGCCTTTCTTCTGGTAGTTGATGCCCGCGCCCGCGACGTAATAGAAGCTGCCTTCCGCCGCCGGGAAGCGCTGGTAGATGGCGCTCGCGGCGGGCAGGTGGTACACGAGCACAAACACCTTGGAGGCATTGGCGCCGGCATCGAATCCGATGGAGGGGCCGGTCCAGTGTACCTTACGCGCGCCGCCGTTTTTGAGCGTGATGGTGCCGCCACCGTAACGCAGGCCTAACACCAGCGCGCCGCTCACCTCTTCGCCCTTGATGTAGCCGTTCGGGCTGCCATGTTCGTCAAAGGCCTTTTCGATCACCTTGGCCAAGCCCTCGGTGCTCTCGCCAAAAAAGGCGGTGGCCTCCTTGAGGGTGGTGTCTTTGTCGTAGGTGTCTTTGTCGTTGGTGGCTGCCACCAGCGGAGTGCTGAGCAGCGCCGCAAAAACTGCTGCGAATGTCGTCAATGCAAGTGTGCGCATGGCAGTGCCTCCTACAGCACGGGCTGTCGGATAATGGGCTGATTTCAGTCTAGCATAAATGTGTAGCAGCGCCTGCGGGGCGACAGGCCATGCGCGCCGAACGTCCGCAGCGTTGACGACATACCGTCTCAGCCTTTATACTTCGCGCCCTATGGGCAAGGCTGGGGGAACGGGTCTGGCGCTCGCTGGAGTGGGTACGACGTTGTCCTCCACGGTGCTGGCCGGGTTGTTGTTGGGTTATGGCCTCGATGCGTGGCTGGGTACCCTCCCACTCTTTATGTTCATCTTGGGCTGCCTGGGGTTGGCGGGCGGAATCCTGAAGGTTTACAAGCTGTTGACCAGGCCGTGACGTGAGCAAGAAGGACGCGCTCACCCAGGCCATGTCCGGCGGCGCGCGCGCCGTGATCGCCACACAGGCGTTCATCGCGGCGCTGAGCGCGCTGGGGTTTTTTGCGTTCGCGGGCGGTTGGGCGGGGCTCTCGGCCGGGTATGGCGGGTTGGTGGCCATGGCGCTGGCGTTATTGCTGAGTCGGCGCATAACGCGCGCGGGCAAGGCGGCGTGGCAAAGCCGCAACCGGGGCATGCTGATATTGTTTGCCGGCCTCGCGCAGCGCTTTATGTTGGCGGTGGTGTTGCTGGGTGCGGGGTTGAGCGTGTTCAAGCTCCACGCGCTGGCCACCATCACCGGGTTTGCCCTGACGCAGTTGGGCTACCTGATAGGAATGCGTGACAGATTTAGATAGGGGAACACAGCCGTGAGTGCAGCACCAGCCTCCTCGGGTGGAGGAACAGTCGAGTATATTCAGCATCACCTGACCAATCTGTGCGTCGGTGACTGCACGGGCGGCTTCTGGTCGTGGCATGTGGATACGCTCGCCATCAGCTTCATGTTGGGCGCGCTGATCGTGATTACGAGCTGGCGCCTGGGGCGCCGCCTGTCGCATGATGCGCCGAGCGGTTTTCAGAATGCGGTGGAGGCGGTGCTCGAATTCGTCGGCGGTCAGGTAAGAGACAGCTTTCCCGGCCACAACCCGCTCATCGCGCCGCTCGCGCTGACGATTTTCATCTGGGTGTTTCTGATGAACGCCATGGATATGATCCCGGTGGACTTGTTGCCGTGGCTGGGTCAGCTGGTGGGAATACCTTACCTCAAGGTGGTGCCCACCACGGATCTGAGCACTACGCTTGCACTCTCACTTACCGTGTTTGCGTTGGTCATTTTTTATAACATCAAGATCAAGGGGCCGGTTGGCTACCTCAAGATGTTTCTGTTTCATCCGTTCGGCAAGTTCCTGATACCGGTCAACATCGTCATGACCTTGGTTGAAGAGGTGGCCAAGCCGCTCAGCCTCGGCCTGCGACTGTTCGGCAACCTGTTCGCGGGCGAGCTGGTGTTTCTGCTCATCGCGCTCATCGGTGGCACCTTGGTCACGGGTGTGGCTGGCTGGCTGTTCTGGTTCCCGTTGCAGGTGACGCTTGACCTCGGCTGGCTCATTTTCCATCTGCTGGTGATTACGCTGCAGGCGTTTATTTTTATGGTGCTGTCCATCGTCTATCTCGGCATGGCGCATCAGGAACATTAAGGCTTATAAAACCCAACGCCAAGATGCTAAGACGCAAAGGTAAAGACAGTTGTTGTTTTATGGTTCTTGGCGTCTTTGCGACTTTGCGTTGAGCAGTTGAATTTGAATATTAAATTAAGGAGAGCATCAACATGACACCTGACATGATTGCAATGATTTATGCCTACACCGCAGTGGGCGTGGGCATTATTCTCGCCGCCGCCGGTCTGGGTTCGGCCATCGGCTGGGGTCTGATCTGCGCCAAGACGCTGGAAGGCATCGCACGCCAGCCCGAGATGCGCCCGGCGTTGATGACCAACATGTTCATCTTCGCGGGCCTGATGGAGTCGTTCCCGTTCATCATTCTCGCCTTCGGCATGTGGTTTTTGTTTGCCAACCCGTTCGTGGGCGCGCTCCAGGCGGCCATCGGCGCGGCGGGCTAATTGTCCGTTCATACATTCAGCTTGATCGAGTGAGAAGCGCATGAATATTACAGCTACCCTGTTTGGCCAGATCGTGGCCTTCGTCCTGCTCATCTGGTTCGTCAACCGGCTGCTGTGGGGGCCGCTGACCGCGATGATGAAGGAGCGCGAGAAGCGCATCGCCGACGGCTTGGCCGCCGGTGAAAAGGGCCGTCATGATCTGGAGCTCGCCGAGAAGCACGCCAAAGAAGTGCTGCACAAGGTGAAGACCCAGTCCGCCGAGATACTCGCGCAGGCCGAGCGCCGCGCCAACGAAATCGTGGAAGAGTCAAAGGGTAACGCGCGCGTCGAGGGTGAGCGCATCATCGTTGCGGCCAAGGCCGAGATCGAGCAGGAAGTGAACCGTGCCAAGACCGAACTGCGCACGCAGGTGGCGGCGGTTGCCGTGAGCGGTGCCGAGAAGATTCTGGGCCGCGAGATCGACGCCAAGGCGCACAGCGACTTGCTGAAACATCTGGTCGCTGAAATTTAACCCGGACGCCGCACCCCATGGCCGACAAAATCACCGCTGCCCGTCCTTACGCGCAAGCCGTATTTGAGCTGGCGCAGGCGCACGGCGACCTGAAGCGCTGGTCGGAGATGCTGGTGCTCGCCGTGAGCGTGGCGGGCGACGACACGTTGCGCAAATTGATCGGCCATCCGCGTGTACATAAAGCGCAACTGGCCAAACTGGTGCTGGAAATTTGCGGCGACAGTCTGAGCGACGCCGGACAAAACTTCATCCGGCTGGTGGTCGAAAACGGACGGCTGGCGCTGTTGCCGGAGATCGCCGCATTGTACGAGGCGAACCGCGCCGAGGCCGAGGGCGTGCTCAAGGTGCAGGTGACGTCGGCCTTCCCGCTCTCCAGTGAAGAAGAGCGCAAGATAACCGCCGCGCTGAAGTCGCGCATGAAGCGCGAGATCAGTCTCTCCAGTGTGGTGGATAAACGTCTGCTGGGCGGTGCGGTGATCCGCACCGGCGACCGAGTCATCGACGGCTCCGTGCGCAGCCAGCTCGCCAAGCTCGCGCAAGTGCTGGCGCGCTGACCGACAAGAACCTTAACCGAATTCAAGTACTTTATTTGAGGAAGCTTACATGAAGCTCAACCCTTCAGAAATCAGCAATTTGATCAAGAGCCGCATCGAGAATTTTGCGGTGCTCACCGAAGCGCGTACCGAAGGCACCGTGGTCTCGGTGACCGACGGCATCGTGCGCGTACACGGGCTGTCCGACGTGATGCAGGGAGAAATGATCGAATTTCCCGGCAACACCTACGGCATGGCGCTCAATCTTGAGCGCGACTCGGTCGGCGCTGTGGTGCTGGGCGATTACGAACACATCAGCGAAGGCGACAGCGTAAAGTGCACCGGCCGCATTCTGGAAGTGCCGGTGGGCGAGGCGCTGCTGGGCCGCGTGGTGGATGCACTCGGCAGCCCTATCGATGGCAAGGGGCCGATCAAGACCACGCAGACTTCGCCGATTGAAAAAGTGGCGCCGGGTGTAATCGCGCGCCAGTCGGTGAGCCAGCCGGTGCAGACCGGCCTCAAGGCCATCGACGCGATGGTGCCGATCGGTCGCGGTCAGCGCGAGCTCATCATCGGCGACCGTCAGACCGGCAAGACCGCGCTGGCGGTGGACACCATCATCAACCAGAAAGGCACGGGCGTGAAGTGCGTCTACGTTGCCATCGGCCAGAAGGCCTCGTCGGTCGCCGCCGTGGTGCGCAAGCTCGAAGAGCACGGCGCGCTGGCGCACACCATCGTCGTGACCGCCACCGCGTCGGACTCCGCCGCGATGCAGTTCATCGCGCCCTACTCCGGCTGCTCCATGGGCGAATACTTCCGCGACATCGGCGAAGACGCGCTCATCGTGTATGACGATCTGACCAAGCAGGCCTGGGCCTACCGCCAAGTGTCGCTGCTGCTGCGCCGCCCCCCTGGCCGCGAGGCGTATCCGGGCGACGTGTTCTACCTGCACTCGCGCCTGCTGGAGCGTTCAGCTCGCGTGAATGCCGAGCACATCGAGAAGATCACCAACGGCAAGGTGAAAGGCAAGACCGGTTCACTCACCGGCCTGCCCATCATCGAAACGCAGGCCGGCGACGTATCGGCCTTCGTGCCCACCAACGTGATCTCGATCACCGACGGCCAGATCTTTCTCGAAACCGATTTATTCAACGCCGGTATCCGGCCCGCCATCAACGCCGGCCTGTCGGTGTCGCGCGTGGGTGGTGCGGCACAGACCAAGATCATTAAGAAACTGGGCGGCGGCGTGCGCCTCGACCTCGCGCAGTACCGCGAACTCGCCGCGTTCGCGCAGTTCGCCTCCGACCTCGACGAGAGCACGCGCAAGCAGTTGGAGCGCGGTCAGCGCGTGATGGAATTGATGAAGCAGAAGCAGTACGCGCCGATGAGTGTGGCGGAGCTGGCGGTATCACTATTCTCCGCCAGCCAGGGCTTCCTCGACGACGTCGAAGTGGCCAAGATTCAGGGCTTCGAGCACGCACTGCTGAGCT
>CAWUTX010000106.1:0-2868 GCA_963925015.1 uncultured Gammaproteobacteria bacterium | reverse complement strand
ACCAAAGGCAGGAACGCGGGCAATGGCAGTTTCGATGTGCGGCGCCAAGCGGTCGAGATCTTCCTGGAACAGCTCGTATTCGCTCTGGTCGGACGGTCCGTCCATGTAGCAGCAGGGTGCGCCGTGCTCGTAAGGTCCGAGCAGCAGGCCACCGTTTTCCTCGCGCATGTACCAGGAGGAGTCGGCCTCGCGCAGGACGCCCATTTCAGGCAGGCCCTTGGCTTGACGCTCGCGGATGAGCGGATGCGGTTCGGTGACGATGTACTGGTGCTCGACCGGAATTACGGGAATGTCGAGGCCGACCATTGCGCCTGTCTTCCGGGCGAAGTTTCCGGACGCGGAGACGACGTGCTCGCAGGTAATGTCCCCCTGGTCCGTCTTCACCACCCACTCACCATTCGGCTTCTGCTCAATGCCGGTGACGGTGGTGTTGCGGTAGATCTCTGCCCCGCGCGAACGCGCGCCCTTTGCCATGGCCTGGGTGAGGTCGGCCGGCTGGATGTAACCATCATCCGGATGCTGGATGGCACCGAGCAGGCCATCCGTCTCGCACAACGGCCAGATCTCCTTGATCTGGGCGGGCGTGAGCACGTTCACCTTGATGCCGATCGTCTCGGCAACGCCGGCATAATACATGAACTCGTCCCACCGATCCTTGGTACGGGCGAGGCGGATGTTGGAGACTTTCTTGAAACCGACGTTTTGGCCCGTTTCGGCTTCAAGCGAGTCGTACAGCTTGACGGAGTATTTGTGAATCTGCCCCACCGAGTAGGACAGGTTGAACAGTGGCAGCAGGCCCGCGGCGTGCCAGGTCGAACCCGATGTCAGTTCCTTCCGCTCGATCAGGACGACGTCGCTCCAGCCCTTCTTGGCCAGGTGGTAGAGCGTGCCGACGCCCACCACGCCACCGCCGATGACGACCACGCGCGCATGTGATTTCATGGGTAAATCCCTCAAAGAGCCCCGGAATGGAATTGAGCGCACAATAGTGAGCCCCATTCAACAGTCGTGAGGCGGAACGACCGGGGCAGGGCGGAATCCGACACTCAGCCGGAGAAACCGCCAGCTTTCAGGAAGGCCAGTTCGGCAGGCGACGACGCCCGACCCAGCACCGCATTGCGATGCGGAAAGCGGCCAAAACGGGCAATGATGTCGAGGTGAACCTTCGCCCAATAGGCCATTTCGGACAGGCCCATGGTCTGGAACAGAGCGACGCCGCGGTGCTGGGCATCAAGGTCTTCGGCATGCTCGTAGGTGTCACATCCCGGCAGGTAGTAGGGCTGTTTCTTGAACAACTCCGGTTTGAGTATGTACCAGCCCTTCATCGCTTGCAAGGGCGTCTCACTGTCCAAGGCTGATTGCGGCAGTTGTTGATTGTAGAGCCAGACGTAGCGTAGCAGCGTGGTCTCCAACTCCTCGCCGGATCGGAAGTGATGGCTTTGGAGGACTTCCTCAATCCGGCCGTTGAACCGCTCAACCATGCCGTTGGTCTGCGGCGACTTTGGTGGTGTCAGTCGATGTTCGATGCCAAGGGCTACGCACAAGGTGTCGAATTCATGCTCGCCAGTGGCGGCCCGCTTGCGCAAGCCGAAGAGACGATCTGTGAACTCTTTTCCATTATCCGTGAGGATCGTACGGATGCGCATTGGGCAGGCTCGCTCCAGGTCGCGCAGAAATCGCCGTGCGTTAGCCGCGGTTTTTGCGTTGTAAATGCTAATGAACACCCACCGTGTCGCCCTATCGATGGCCACGAAGAGGTAACGGCGGCGGCTTTCATCGGCCATCTGGGGCAGGTATTTCAAGTCGATGTGGATGTAGCCGGGCTCATAGGCTTTGAAGGCACTGTGTTTTGGCCTGGCTTCCTTGGCCTGCAGGTCGCGCAGATTGCCTACGCCATGCCTGCGCAAGCAACGATCCAGCCCCGAGCGTGAGACATTCGGGTTCAGAAACTCCCGGACGACAGCCAGAAGATCATCGAGCGAAACTAGCAGCGTCCTGCGCAGAGTTACAGCGACGGCCTCTTGGGCCGGCGTCAGCGTCGTCTGCAGTCGATGGGGCGTGTGACTGCGATCCTCTACGCTGTCGCGACGACGCCATTTATACACCGTCTGCTCAGTCGTGCCGTGCCGTGCGGCCAAAACCCAAGCAGGATCTTCGCTCGCCTGAATATCCGCACGCACTTTGGGTGTTGTTGTCGCTTGGCTATGAAGTCGAACAAGCATTTGCGCACCTTTCTCGGATGTTCCTCAAAACCGAACGTGCCATGAAAAGGGCCGAGCGGCGAGGGTCTATGTGATCATCCGGGATGAAACAGCTATCAGGCAGGGTCATGGGACAGGAAGCGCCGCGTCGTCGCCAAAGTTGAGTGGCACCCCGGCGAGCTTTATCCCCGCGTCGGCTTCATTGTCACCAACCTGAGCCGTCAGGCGGTGAAGGTCGTCGCCTTCTACAACATGCGCGGCACCTGCGAGCAGTGGATCAAGGAAGGCAAGGGCGCGATCAAGTGGACCCGCCTGTCATGCCGCACGTTCGCCGCCAATGCAGTCCGTCTCCAGCTTCACGCCCTCGCCTACAATCTCGGCAACTTCCTGCGCACCCTCGCAACACCCGAACCGATCAAGGACTGGTCGCTGACCAGCCTGAGGGAGAAGTTGATCAAGATCGGCGCGAAGATCATCAGCCACGGCCGCTATGTTGCCTTCCAGATGGCCGAAGTCGCTATCCCGAGACAACTCTTCGCCGACATTCTGCGGCTGATCGCCGAACTGCGGCCTCCGCCTGATCCATCACCGGCGTGAAAGGCCCGGTTTTCATGCATTCCAGCTCATACCAAGGGAGAGGTGCGTCTTGATCAAGGCACAACCACGC
>CAWUTX010000105.1:0-16894 GCA_963925015.1 uncultured Gammaproteobacteria bacterium | reverse complement strand
CAGGTGTTCGGCGGCGGCGGCGGCGTCCACGCCGCCCTTGGCGGCGAGCGCCGCCAGCGCGCCCTCGGTCGGGTCGCCGATGAGTTGCCCATCGCGGATGTGGCTGTCGTTGCACAGCGCCGCCGGCAGCAGCAGGGCGGAGAGGTCGGGGACGCTCGCGCCGTCCTCCGCGCGAATCTCGCCCTCGGCAGCGTAGCCCTCGCCGTCCACCGTGTAGCGCCGCCCGCCGTGCAGGAAGGCGCGCGCCGTCATCTGGTTGAGCGTCAGCGTGCCGGTCTTGTCCGAGCAGATGACGGTGGTGCAGCCCAGCGTTTCCACCGCCGCCAGTTTCTTCACGATGGCGCGCCGCCCGGCCATGCGCCGCATGCCCAGGGCCAGCGTCACCACCACCACCGCCGGCAGCCCCTCGGGGATCGCCGCCACCGCCAGGGTGATGGCGATCATCGCCGCCTGCGCCAGCGGCTCGCCCTGGTAGATCACCAGCGCGAAGATCAGCGTCACCACCACCCCGGCGATCAGCGCCAGGCGTTTACCCAACTGGTCGAGCTGGATCTGCAGCGGCGTGGCCGGCTCTGGCGCGTCCTGCATCATGTCGGCGATGCGCCCCATTTCGGTTTGCATGCCGGTGGCGGTGACCAGCATTTCAGCGCGGCCGCGGGTGACCACGGTGTTCATGAATACCATGTTGGTGCGCTCGGCCAGCGGCGCGGCGGCGTCGGCCACCGGCTCCCTATGCTTGCCTACCGCGTGGGATTCGCCGGTGAGCGCCGATTCGTCGATCTCCAGGCTGTGTGCCTCGAACAGCCGTCCGTCGGCCGGCGCCTTGTCGCCCGCATCGAGCAGCACCAGGTCGCCGGGAACCAGCTCCTCGGCGGTGACTTCGATCTTGTGGCCGTCGCGTCGCACCCGCGCCTTGAGCGCCAGCATTTTCTTCAGCGCCGCCAGACTCTGCTCGGCGCGGTGTTCCTGGTAGAAGCCGAGCAGGGCGTTGAACAGCACCACGATCAGCACCACGGCCATGGTCTTGACGTCGCCGACAAGGAGCGCCACCCCCGCAGCGATGATGAGGATCACGATCAGCACGCTCTTGAACTGGTCGAGGAATTTGAGCCAAGCCGAGCGCGGCGGTTTTTCCGTCAACCGGTTGGGGCCGTACTCGGCCAGACGCCGAGCGGCATCGCGCGCCGCCAGCCCGAGACGGGCGTCGGCCTTGAGCTCGGCCGCCGCCTGCTCGCGCGCGAGCGTGTGCCAGACGGGCGCCGGGCCCTGCTGCGCCAGCCAAGGATGGCTCAGTGTCGCGGGAGGCAGGACGCCGGGAGCGACCGTTGGCGTGAGCTGCTTATCTTCCATGCGCTAACACTCCGCAGTCAGGTTCCATATAGATAGAGGATGCAGACGTTGAGGATGTACGCAGCGTTCGACAAGTTTTTCCTTGCTTCACCGGCGTAGCCGGGGGAAATTTGGGGGCAGTATATCGGAAATGCCGGAGCGACGCGGTCAGCGCCGTCCGCCTAAGGAAGGGCGCACTCAATAATCAACCGCAACACCCTACTTCTATCGTACGCCCAGAATATCGATCACCGTTATATGACTCTGACCAATTCGCTATATTTCGCCAGCGTCGTATCCGTTGTCAAAAATTGCAAAGGCTCGCTCATCGCCTGGGCAAGCAACAATCGGTCAAAAGGATCACGATGATGCTGTGGCAGTTCACTGACCATGGCCGCATGTCTTGAATAAACCGGCAACTCCATGAAACCGCTTTCTCCAATAGCGGCCACGATCAACTTTGGGTCGGCATTCAATTTCCCCAACCCGCTCTTAATCGCAATTTCCCAGATGGACGCGGATGAGACATAAATTTCATCAGCATCCCTCATTGCTTTTCGAACCTCAGCTTTCAGTTTTGCACTACCCATGACAGCCCACAAAAATATTTGCGTATCGAGCAGCAAACGCATCACTTCCCCTCAAACAAAGCGAGGACATCGTCAGGCAAAAGCGCATCGAAATCATCCGCGACTCGTATTTTGCCTTTCAATACCCCAAATTTAATCTCTCTTTTTTGCGCTTGCAGCGGCACGATCTTCACCATCGGTTTGCCTGCCTTGGCCAATATCACCTCTGATCCCCGAAACACCGTTTCAACAATACGCGAGAGATGGGTCTTGGCTTCATGAATATTGATTATTTCCATATTGATCCTTACCCCGTTGAATTAAACCAAACTTAGTCTGGTTCTATGGAAGAACGATGTCAAGCAGCAATGTACGTTTGCACTTTTGCTGCTTTTCTGTAAAACTGCCAAGCATGAAAACAACACTGACCATCACCGGGCGTGGCGTCATCACACTCCCGGCCCAATTTCGCAAAGCGCTCGGCATCTCCGCCGCAGATCAGTTGATCGCGGAAACGACGCCCGAGGGCATCTTGTTGCGACCTGCAGTTACCTTGCCCATCGAGTTATACAGTGCTGAACGCCTGCGTGAATTTGAAGAGGCCGAGGCCGAGTTGGCTGCCGTGCTGAACAAAAAAACAAAGTCGCGCTAATCGCAGTGCGGATTTTCCTGGACGCAAACATCCTTTTCTCGGCGGCCCGGTCTGATGGCGCGGTAAGGCAGCTACTCGCTCTCACCGAGTCCGCCGGACATGAGCTATGGGCAGATGCTTACGTGTTCGAGGAGGCGCGGCGTAATCTGGCCGTAAAAACCCCAAGCGGCCTTCCCGTGCTGAATGCGATGACTGCCCGAATCAAGATCGGCGGCATGAGTGCCGTCAACTCGCTACTGCCGGATACGGTTAATCTGCCAGAGCAGGACAGGCCGGTACTTGCTGCCGCCATCCACCACCACTGCAACATACTAGTCACAGGCGACCGCACCCATTTCGGCCAGTTTTACGGGAAAACAATTCAGGGAGTGTCCATTTTATCATCGGCGATGCTGGCGGAATCTGTATTGAGCTAGAAAAAAATTCGAACAAGACCCCTTTGACTCATAAGGATCAACATCCATTGCTCCCCGAAGTTACCGCTGTAGTGCTGGCAACCCGCCCAGATAACCCACGCGGCCACGCTGATCAATCTTCTTGCGCAGCCCTGCTTTTATGGCATCGGGATACTGTTTGAGATCGTTGGTGGCGCCCGGATGCTGGATGTTGCTCATGATGTAGCTATGGCCGTTGAGGTTGGTCACTACCTGCAAGCCAGTATGCTCGGCGCCAGCCGGAGCAGAAAGAATGCGCGTCAGGCTGCCACTGTCAATGTTGTAAGCCCAGAGAAAGTTATTGAGGTGTAAGCCAGAATCCTCGCCGATGAACAGGGTGCGCATCTCGGGGGAATATTTAATGTTGTCCGGGTTGGCCATGCGTTCGGTGTCGCATTGGTCATGCTGGCCAACTGTCTGTCCTTGCGGTTTTCTGACGCCAAGCACCCGTGCCTGCATGGTTGCCGCCACCCAGTCACTCCTGATAGTCTCGCCGGTCGTGTCTTTCTGTGAACCGGAGAGAGCGCTTTCATAGACGCCGCCACAGAGCAGATCTCTGGGGTCACCCTTCAGTTCGATGTGATCCTGCGGACGCTCGCCGTCCTGCCCGTCTATCATGCCCGCCGCGATGGAGGACATGGCAATGTAAAGTTTACGGCCTTCCGCGTTGTGGGTAACGCCTTCCATCTTGGTGAATTCGCTGGTGGCGCCGAGCAGGGCGCCATAGCGGCGTGATTCGAGAAAGGCAGCGGCGGCTTCCATGCCGGGTTTGACCCTCACTGCCACATCACTGACAACTTCAAAAATGTCGGAGAAACCGATACCGCGATCCACCAGGGCTTTGATGTCCGCTTCCTTCGCTTGACCAAGCTTGATCCACTTCAAGTTAGCGCTGCCGCCGTGATCGGCGGACTGCTGCTCCCACCTGGCGGCATAGAGGCTACCGGCGGAGAGATCGCGTGCCTTATCGGCGACAAACATGAACATCATGCCGTCACGGCCATCATCGCCCATGTAAGCCGTGCGCTCGTCGGGCATGACGTCAGCCAGTTCTACGGAAAAACGACCCATAGCGTAGCGCTTGTGCACTTCCGTTAAGCCATTTGCCTTGACCACCACCTCGACCGGATGACTGTAACGATAAGGATTGGCGCCGCCATCCCGCCCCAACTTGCCCGGTGTTTTCAGATAAAGATTCATTGATTCCAGCGGCTCGTTTTCGAACAGACGGGCGTTGGGCTCGTATTCCTCACCAGCAAGATGCGTGTTCCAGGGCGTCAGCGAAGCGGCGCAGGGAATCCACAGCCCGCCGATGCCGCTCATGTCAATGTTCGATAGCGCCGCAGCGGTGAGCCTGCCGGTCTTGCTGTCCTGCTTGAGGGTAGTCAGATTCATCGCCATCGGCAGCCGACCGTAGAGTCCAGTCGTGCCTTTTCCGGAGACCAGCGGCGCCTCGGTGTGGTACTCGTACTGGGTGACCAGAAACAGTTTCTCGACCTTGCCATCCTGCACCCGGATCAGCGAATTGGCATCGGGAGCATAGGCGTGGAAGGGGCCTTTTGCTGCATTGCCCAGCGCGTCCGCTACGGAAACCTGAATTGCTTGGCCATCCTTGTCAACAATCAAGCCGGCTTCACCCTTGCCGATTTTGTCGCCGGAGCGGAACAACACCTGATGCGAGAGCGGAAACACCTTGCGGGCGCCGCTGGCATAAGTAACGATGGCGCTGGATTTGGTGTAGATGGAAACCATTTCTGCTTCGCTGACGGGCGCCGGAGTCTGCGTAAACTCGACCTTCACCACCTTGTCGGCAGCAGTGGCAACAGCAGGTATGCCGAGAACACATGCAACAAGGGCAGCGATCAGATAGTCCTTCCACAGGATTTCGCCATGCTGTATCAGCCGCATTCTATTCTTGAACATGGTCATTCTCCATCCACCGAAAACGGTTGCTATTCAAATTCTCAATCAACAGTACAATTCTACCTGCTCTGAAAGAACCACTGATAGAACTATCCTCACCGCCTCTCCCCGGACTTCACCCGCTTCAGTAGACACATGATAATGTAGAAACTGAAGAGGAGTGAGTCAAATGAAGCGCAGCACCTATACAGACGAATTCAAGACCGAGGCCGTCAAACAAATCACCGAACGTGGGCATGGGGTGCTCGAAGTCTCAAAGCGACTGGGCGTATCCGACAAGAGCTTATATGTCTGGCTAAAGCGTAGTCAGCAGCGCTCACAGTCGCCTGTTAAGGCCGACGTATCAGCCCTCAAGGCTGAACGGGCACGGATGAAGGCCGAGTTGAAGCGCACCACTGAGGAGCGTGACATCCTAAAAAAGGCCGCGTACTTTGCCAGAGTGTCCGATTAAAGTACGCCTTCATCGATCGGCATCGCCATGAGTTTAGATTAAGCAGTATGTGCCGCGTCCTCAAAGTCCATCGCAGCGGCTCACGCCTGGAAAGCCTGCCCCCAATCGGAGCGTGCTTTGGCCGATGAGGCACTGTTAATCGACATCAAGCGATCCTTTGAGGAGAGTCATGGTATCTACGGTAGTCCGCGTATTCATCGTGATCTGCGTGAAGCAGGCACACGGTGTGGTGTAAAGCGGGTCGCGCGCCTCATGGGTCAGGCACACCTCCAGTCGGGGCAAAGCTATAAGCGCCCCCACCACAAAGCGGGCAAGCCTGCCTGTGCGGCCCTCAATCGGTTGGGTCAGCAACTCACGGTCGCGCTGCCTGACCAGGCTTGGGTCACCGACATTACCTATATCCGCACTCATGAGGGATGGCTCTATCTGGCGGTGGTGATTGATCTTTACTCTCGCGCCGTCATCGGTTGGTCGATTTGGGTATCGTGCCACGTCGTTCCGCTTTGCCGTAACGCTTCTTTCTTAACTTCTGGCTGCGCAGATACTTCCACAGCAATCGGCCAGCTCGCTTGTTTGCATAGATCCGCTGATACACCGCCTCTGGGCTGATGGCGGCATGCCCGCTGATCTGCTCCGGACTCCATTGTTCTAGCAGCCTGTCTTGTGCGAATTGCCATGTCGCATCGTCTATTATTCGAGCGTTGATCGACTGCCGTTCCACAGACTTGCTATGTGCCTGTTTTGGCCGGTAGCCACGCCGTCCACAGTTTCGTGACAACTCTCTACTGATGGTTGACTCGCTTCGCTTCAATACTTCAGCTATCTCGTATTGTTTGTGTCCTGTCTTCTTAAGGACGTAAATCTGGTATCGTTCTTCTCGGGGAGAGCTTAGCGAGGGGCGCGTAGCGTGTGTGTAGTTCATTTGTGTAATTTCGACTTGCCGGTCAAAAAGGCATGGATGCTACCGCATCTCACCCACTTGACCTGCATTATTTAAAATTGCACTTCATGCTAGAATCTGCCAATTATTGCATGTGGGCTTGACGGAATTAGGGGGTCGGGGAATTCTCGTTATGGGCAGTTCAGAAATTGACAATGAGCTACAAGTACCTGAGTAAGTCGGTTTGATGTGCGACGACTTTCCAGGTGTCATATTTCTTATGGAATGCCGTGGATGAGCGTATAGAGACAGCCTCTACCTTCCCATTAACTTCGTTCTCGCCAGCCTCGATGCAGGTAATCAAGGCTACGTCGATCCCGATCACGGTGTGCAGCTGTTGCGGGTTAACCCGCCCCCCAAGCTTGAGTGCGGCGACGGTATCCCACATCCGCTCTATCTGTGCCCACCCTATTAGATACAGGCCATCTGGGCCCATATAGGTGACGTTATCATCATGGGCCCAGGCCATTTTCATTGGCTGACCGTCACCGGTAAATAGTGTGTTGAGGGCGGTATAAAAATTATCGGTTGCCGTCGCTATGGCCTGTTCATTTGTCATGGTCACAACCTCTAAAGTGGACCCCTCCGTCAAGAGTCACGGGATCAATTTTCACGTTCACCGTTTTCATAAAAATTTACCTCTCGTTGGCTGGCTTTACGTGCTGAAATAATCCGGAGTACCGTTCCACGAATGGTGGATGCAACAAAGAACACTCGCCCGTCGATGGCTCCAAGCAGCTGATAACGATCTTCTCCGTAATCCCAGCGCGTGTCCTTGTGGATCAATCGATCCACATCCATGAACGCGCGCAGCACATAAGCGAAGTCGAATCCGCGCTCTGTAAAGCAGGCATCGTTTTTGTCTTGAGCCTATTCGAATTCCATGCGCGTGGAGTAGGCCGCTGGCCTATGTCAGTCAAGCTGGTTATTTGATGTAGACGCTGACCCTAAATGTATATGTGGAAGGTCTGATGGGTATGCGCATTTCAAACAGTTATAATCCAGCGCAATGAATTTGCTCCTCGTAGTCCTCACCCCCTTCATCGGCGCTACCATAGCCGCCTGGATTTCCCGACTGGCCTAGCTGCTTCCACGCCCTACATTCCACACAGGAATCAATCGGGATTCCACCCCAGCAGCCATAACATGACAAAAAATCCCAGCACGTAGGCCACCGGGATATGCCAGCCCTCCTTGATCCAGCGCAGGGTATTTTTCGCCTCCGGGAAGAGGTTGCTTATCGCCACGCCCGCCGACGAGCCGAACCAGATCATGGAGCCGCCGTAGCCCACGGCGAAGGCCAGCAGCCCCCAGTCGTAGCCGCCCTGCTGCAAAGCGAGTGCGGTGAGTGGGATGTTGTCGAATACCGCGCTGATCCAGCCCAATCCAAATGTGGTCTGCCAGGAAGGATCAGGCAGGGCTGTGACCGGCATCAGCGAAGCGGCGAGTACCAGCGCGACCAGAAACAATGAACCCTTGATGGCCCTGCGCGCCTCGCCCCAGGGGATGGGATGAAACAAACCGCCCACCAGAATGGCGAGCCAGGCGCCGATGGCCGGGAAATCCAGCAGCACATTGGCGGTGATGAGCCCGCTGACAATGAGCAGTACAATGGCGAGCCGCGCCAGCACCAGCACACCGAACACGCCGATCTCATCAGGGTGCACATGGGTGCCGCGCGGAAGATTTTTGCGTATGGGTTGCACGCGATGCTGGGCGCGGCTCGCAATCACGCCGGAGAAGATCAGCGCGACGATGGCGGCGATGAAGGCATCGACTACCTGCAGCGCCGGCACACCGGCGATCCACATCATGGTGGTGGTGGTATCGCCGATCACCGAGCCCGCGCCGCCCGCGTTGGCCGCCGCGACGATGGCGGCGAGGTAGCCCACCGTCACGCGGCCATTAAATACATTTTTCGCCATCACCCCGCCGATCACCGCCGCCGCGATGTTGTCGAGAAACGTGGAGAGCAACCAGATCAGGGTGAGCAGCATGAATCCGCCTTTCCAGTCGTCCGGCAGCCAGCGCGGCAGCAGTTCCGGTACGCCGGAATCCTCAAAATGCCTGGCGAGCATCGCAAAGCCGATCAATAGACCGAACAGATTGAGCAGCAAATGCCACTCGTGCGCCAGATGGGGCAGCAGCTCAAAGCCTGTAAACAGGAACTTGTAGGCAAGGATCAACGCCAGCCCCACCAGCGTGACCTCCAGCGTGCGGCGGTGAAACACCGCCACCCCGATCAGCGTGAGCGCGAACAGTGCAAACTCGATAGGGATATTAAAAGGCAGAGCCATGAATCTGTTCTTAACCCTGTTCCGTGCGCAGCGTTGTGGTTAAAATAGGCCGTGTAAAAATGACATTAAGCTTACCACAACCTGGTGAGGCGACATGAAAAAACGCGTGTGGTGTCCAGGAAAAAATAAGCGCATGGGAAACCGTTGGCCGGGATCGTCGTCGGCGTGAGTAACCTCCATGTTGAATGACGCCGAGATACAAGACCATGTGCGCCGTGCGCTGAGTGAAGACATCGGCAGCGGCGATGTTACTGCGGCGCTGATTCCGGAGTCGGCGCAGGCGCAGGCCAGCATCATCAGCCGCGAAGCGGCGGTGTTGTGCGGGACGGCGTGGTGTGATGCTGTTTTCCGGCAGCTCGACAGCCAAGTACATATCGCGTGGCACGCACGCGATGCTGACCGCATCACTGAAGATCAATTGTTGTGTACGCTGCGCGGCCCGGCGCGCGAGTTACTTACCGGCGAGCGTACCGCACTCAACTTTCTGCAAACCCTGTCAGGCACTGCGACGCTCGCGCGATGCTACGCCGATGCGGTGGGAGGACTGCGCGCCCAGGTGCTCGATACACGCAAGACTCTGCCGGGTCTGCGTTACGCCCAGAAATATGCCGTCACCTGCGGCGGTTGCCATAACCACCGCGCGGGTCTTTACGACGGCATCCTCATCAAGGAAAACCATATCCTCGCGGCGGGCTCCATTACGGCGGCGCTGCATGCCGCGCGTGCCTCGGCGTCACCCGGCATGATGATTGAGGTCGAAGTGGAAGATATGGATGAACTGCGCGAGGCATTAAATGCCGGTGCAGAACGCGTGCTGCTGGATAATTTCACACTGGCCGATGTGCGGCGCGCGGTGCAGGAAAATCGCGGGCGTGCGCGGCTTGAAGTCTCAGGTGGCGTGACGCTGGAGAATATCCGCAGCGTGGCGGAAACCGATGTCGATTTTATTTCAGTGGGCGATCTCACCAAAAACGTGCGCGCCGTCGATATGTCGATGCTTTTCACTCCCTCCACCTGAAGGGGGGGCGGAGGTTATAGACGATGGCCGCGTGCGAGCAGCATGGACCTGGCTTCCAGTGCGAGGTTGATAATCTCCAGTTCATTTTCCCAGTTATACACCTCACTGTTTTCTGCCGATGCAGAATACGCAAGATCATGCCAGGGTTCGTCCGCGTATACTTTGACGTGTCGCGTCTCTTCCATGTTGCGGCTCAGGTCTGGCCAGATTTCATAAAACATATCCGCCGGGCGCACCACTGACCACTCATCAATAAGCTTGTAGCGCGCAGGCAGTTGGCGGAACGCGTCTGTTGTCCCGGTCTGCGCTGCACCGGTTTCTTCGTTGACGTGATCGGTATGGATGTACACGATGAGTTTTGGTGTGTGCTTTACAATCTCCGGCGTGAGATTTTCACCAGACGGCATCCACGACGAGAATGCAACGTCGAACGCGAAGTCGATGTCAGTGCATTTCGCACTGCGGATTTCGTAGCCGACCGGATCATAAAAATCGGCGATCTGATTCGGTCTCGCTTCCGGATCGCGCACGCCAATCACTTTTATACCTTCGCGCGCCAGCAGGCTGCCAATGAAGCCGTTGCCGCAGCAGATATCGCACACCAGCGGCTGTTGCACGACACGACGCGCATACCACGCGATCTTGCGCATCTCTTCGTGCAGTGGGTAGTACGGTGCCACCGTGGGGGCGAACAGTTTCGGGTCACGATCAGCGGCGCTGAACACGAGATAGTGCAGCGGCAGACTTTTGATGCGCTCGTCGAACGGCAGCTCGGCATTCCAGGCCGGATGCAGCTTCTGCTGGAATTCAAAGATGTGGTTGAACATGGCCTCGGTAAAAGCCTCCATATCGCGCAGTTTTTCAAATTTATCCATGAAGATTTATATTTTCAGTGTGTAAGGAAATGAATTATTTGTAATACCAGCATGGCGTAAAGCGCCGCGAGGATATCATCCAGCATGATGCCGAAGCCGCCTTTTATTTTCCGGTCGGCGATATTCACGGGCCACGGCTTCCAGATGTCGAACAGGCGGAACAATCCAAACCCCAGCGCGATCCACAGCCAGCCGCGCGGCGCGAACATCATGGTGACAAGATAGCCGGTGATTTCATCCCACACAATGCCGGGATGATCCTCTCTGCCAAGTTCCCGCGCAGTGGTTCCGCACAGCCATATCCCGATAGCGAACAGGATCACGCACAGCGCGGCGTAAAACTCCAGTGTCAGTGTTTGCGCCCACAGATAAACCGCAACGCCGAGGAGCGTGCCGAAGGTGCCGGGCGCGGGCAGCAGACCGGCGCCGAAGCCAAAGGCAAACAGGTGTGTTGGGTTGCGCCACAGATGGCGCAGTGCAGTGAGTTTATTCATCTGAGGAAAAGTGTTGGTAGCCGCCTGCGCGGGGTGTGATAAGTTCGCCGCTGGCCGAGATGCAGCGCAGGCCAGGTGCCGCTTCAATCACGCCGATGTGAGTGCAGCCAGCGGTGGAGGACTTCATCGCCTCCAATAGTGCGGAGCGTTTTTGTGGTGGCACAGTGAAGCATAATTCGTAATCGTCGCCCGCGCACAGCGGCAATGGCCAGTCGCCGGAGTTGCCCACATAAGCCGCCACGGCGTCAGACAGCGGCAGCGCGGAGAGATTGATGCGCGCACCTGCGCCGCTGGATTGCAGAATGTGGCCGAGATCGGCAGCGAGGCCGTCGGAAATATCAATCGCGGCGCTGGCAATGCCGCGCAGCGCAATGCCTTCTGTGACGCGCGGCTGTGGGCGGTTCATGCGCTGCATGACATGCGCCGCATGCTCTGCGGAAAGTTCGAGAGGTTGTTGCAGCACGCGCAGGCCCAGCCCCGCGTCACCCAGTGTGCCGGTGAGATAAATCAGATCACCCGCATGTGCCCCGCTGCGGCGCAGCGCCGTGCCTGCGGGTACCAGGCCGAGTATCTGCACCGTGATGGAGAGCGGGCCGCGCGTAGTGTCGCCGCCGATGAGTTGTATTCGGTACTCATCGGCGAGCGCAAAAAACCCCGCGCTGAAGGCCGCAAGCCAGGACTCATCGGCCTGGGGCAGTGTGAGCCCAAGCGTCGCCCAGCGCGGTTCCGCGCCCATCGCCGCCATGTCGCTCAGATTTACCGCCAGCGCCTTGTGGCCGACATCCTCCGGTTTTGTGTGCGGCAGGAAGTGCACGCCTTCCACCAGCGTGTCCGTCGCCACCGCGAGCTCCATGCCCTCCGGCACGCGCAGCAGCGCGGCGTCGTCTCCGATGCCGAGTACCACGTGCGGATCAAGCTGTACCGCAGGGCGCGCGAAATACTGCTGTATGAGGCCGAACTCGGTGAGTGCCATACGACTATGGCCTGCTGCGTTTCTCGTCAGGGCGCAGGGTGCGTGCGACTTTGTCGAGTACGCCGTTGACGTATTTGTAGCCGAGATCGCCGCCGAAGCGTTTGGCGAGTTCGATGGCTTCGTTGATGATCACGCGATATGGAATTTCGGGGTGGGCGCGCAGCTCATAGACACCGATGCGCAGGATGGCGCACTCCACCGGGTCAATCTCGGCGAGCGGTCGGTCGAGCACAGGCGCCAGACTTTTTTCGATTTCGTCGAGTTGCGCCGGAATCTGGTGCAGCAATTCCTGAAAGTAGGGCAGATCGGCCTTGCGCAGATCATGCTCGACCAGAAACTGGTTTTCGATGTCGGAGAGGTTCTGCTGCGCCATCTGCCATTGATATAACGCCTGCACGGCGGCGCGGCGAGCCAGACTGCGGGCGCGGCTCATCGGCCTTTTTTCTTTTTGTGCGCATCGAGCGTACGCAGCACGCTCACCATTTCCATGGCGGCCAGTGCGGCGTCCACACCTTTATTGTTTTTTGCAGTGGTGCGCTGCACGGCCTGTTTCACCGTATTCGTGGTGAGCACGCCGAAGCTGACCGGAATGTCATGCAGCAAGCTGACTGCGGCGAGACCGTCGGTGCATGCGCCTGCCACGTATTCGAAGTGCGGCGTGCCGCCCCGGATCACCGCGCCGAGCGCGATCAGGGCATCGTAGCGTTGGGTCTGCGCCATGCGGCTGGCCGCGAGCGGCATGTCAAATGCGCCCGGCACGCGCACGACGTCAATATTGCGCTGTACGATGCCGTGGTCATGCAGCGCGGCAAGCGCACCGTCGAGCAGGGCGTCCACGATGGCGTTGTTGAAACGTGCGGCGACGATGCCAAAGTGCGCACCGCGCAGGTTGAAATGGGATTCGGCGGGCTTGGTTTTTTTCATAACGACAGAGGCAATATAAGATGTTACTTATAAGTCAATAAAGTAAGACTACACTTTCCGCTGCGTTCCCGCCCCCTGTTGAGGGGGCGGGACAGGGTGGGGGTAGAGCAAACAGGGTTTTTACTCAGGAGTCACACCCTAAAGTAATGCAACCTTACTTTGTGACTCCTGAGTAAACGCTGGTGAAATTATACGCTGTTCCGGTTGCTTTATCTGTTTTCTCTTGTGGCAGGTGTTACATAATCGACAATTTCCAGATCAAAGCCGGAGAGGCCGTGCAGCCTTCTGGGCTGGCCCAGCACGCGCATTTTACGCACGCCCAAGTCCATGAGAATTTGCGCACCGACGCCATAAGTGCGCAAGTCGGCGGCGCCTTCTACAGCGGTAGGATGCGATCCCTGCGTATGGGGTTGGACATGGCTGATGAACGCGAGCAGCTCCTGCGTAGTGTCCGGTTTGCGCAGAATCACGATCACCCCCGTGCCTTCCTGCGCCACGCGCTGCATGGCCGTGTGCAATGTCCAGCCTGCGTCATCACGCTTGAGGGCGATGCTGTCCAGTGCATTTTCCACATGCACGCGCACCAGCGTGGGAGTGTCAGCATGCAGCTCGCCGCGCACCAGCGCGAGATGCAACTGGTTGTCGATGGCATCGCGATACGTGTGCAACTGAAATTCGCCGTACTCGGTGCGCACCGGGGCGCGACTGATGTGCTGCACGGTCTTTTCGCGCTGGATGCGATAGTGGATCAGGTCGGCGATGGTGCCGATTTTGAGGCCGTGGTGTTGTGCGAACACTTCGAGATCAGGGCGGCGCGCCATGCTGCCGTCTTCATTCAGAATCTCGACGATCACCGCCGCAGGTTCAAGTCCGGCGAGGCGTGCGAGGTCGCAGCCCGCCTCGGTGTGTCCGGCGCGCGTGAGCACACCGCCCGGCTGTGCCATGAGCGGGAAGACGTGGCCGGGCTGGGTGAGGTCGGCGGGCTTGGCGTCAGGCGTGACTGCAGCTCGCACGGTGTGTGCGCGGTCGGCGGCGGAGATGCCGGTGGTGACGCCGTGCGCCGCCTCAATGGAAACAGTGAAGTTGGTGCGGTGCTCGGTGGTGGTGCCGCTCACCATGAGCGGCAGGCGCAGTTGCGCGCAGCGCTCGTGCGTAAGCGTGAGGCAGATGAGGCCGCGCCCGTAACGCGCCATGAAGTTGATGTCTTCAGCACGCGCATGCGTTGCCGCCATGATGAGATCGCCTTCGTTTTCACGATCCTCGTCGTCCATGAGCACGACCATTTTTCCGGCGCGTATGTCGGCGACGATATCTTCGATGTTGTTCAGCGGCATGTGTGCAGTCGTTCCAGATAGCGTACGATCATGTCAACTTCGATGTTGACTCTGTCGCCAACGGCGAGTGTGTCGAGTGTGGTTTTCTGTAAAGTATGGGGCACCAGATTCACCTCGAACTCGGAGCCATTCACCGCATTCACGGTCAGGCTGACGCCATCGACGCAGATCGAACCCTTTTCCGCGATGTATTTGGCGAGGGCATCGGGCGCTTTAAGCGAGAGGCGCAGCGACTGGCCCAGGGTCTCGCGCGCAAGCAGCGTGGCGGTGCCGTCCACATGGCCGCTGACCAGGTGGCCGCCGAGACGCGTGACAGGGGTCACTGATTTTTCCAGATTGAGCACGCTGCCGGGTGCGAGCGTGGAGAATGTGGTGCGTTGCAGGGTTTCGGCGGAGAGGTCGGCCTGAAAGCCGCTGGCATCAAGTGTGGCGACTGTGAGACATACGCCGTTCACTGCGATACTGTCACCAAGGCGCACATCGGACAGGTCGAGCGTGCCGGTGGCAAGCTGCGCGCGCGCGTCCGTGCCCCGGCGCGTGAGCGAGGTAAGCTGACCTGTGGCCTCAATGATGCCGGTGAACATAGGAAAAACAAGATACAAGATACAACAGGCAAGTAGCAAGGGAACCCCGGATTAAACTGCGCATGGGTTTTCACCCCCATCCCAACCTTCCCCCATCAAGGGGGAAGGAGTAATCCTGCGGCAAGATTTATGTCGCTATGTATAGGGCAGAGTGGCTATTCAGCCTGCGGGCCAAGCACGCGCAATAGCTCTTCCACTGTAGTCAGCCCTTGCTGCACCTTGGTATGCGCGTCGTCGAGCAGTGAGGTGGTGCCGAGTTTTCGCGCCATGCGGGTGAGGTCGAGAATGCTCGCGCTGGAGGCGATCATGTGGCGCAGCTCGGCATTGGGTGTGAGCACCTCGTACAATGCAAGACGCCCGCGGTAGCCGGTTTGGCCGCACTCGGCGCAGCCCTTGCCGTGGTGAAAGACGAGGTCGCGCGCTGCAAACGGTGCACCGAGTTGCGCCAGCAACTCCGGTGCGGGCGTGGTGCGCTCATGGCAGGCCACGCAAATCCTGCGTACCAGGCGCTGCGCGATGATGCCCTCAAGTGCGGTGGCAATCACATACGGCTTGAGGCCGAGATCGAACAGGCGCGCGATGGTCGCTATGGCGGAGTTGGTGTGCAGGGTGGAGTACACCTGATGACCGGTGAGCGCGGCGTGGAACGCCACCTCTGCGGTATCGAAGTCGCGGATCTCGCCGAGCAGGATGACGTCCGGGTCCTGGCGCAGGATGGCGCGCAGAATGGCGGGGAAGGTGAGGCCGATCTTCTCGCGCACCAGCACCTGGCCGGCGATGTCGAGATAATATTCCACCGGGTCTTCGATGGTGACGTAATTCTTGGTGGCGGTGGCGTTGTGCTGCAACAGCGAGTACAGCGTGGTGGTCTTGCCACTGCCGGTGGGGCCGGTGGCGAGGATGATGCCCTGCGGCTTGGCCACTATGTTGAGCAGGCGGGAAAGATCAGGCGGCGAGAAGCCGAGATCCTGCACGGTGTGGATCGCGGAGTTGCGGTCCAGGATGCGCATCACGACTTTTTCGCCGTTGATGGTGGGCAGGCTGGAGATGCGCAGGTCGACCACGCGCAGCGGCGTCTTCACCGTGATGCGGCCGTCCTGCGGCCTGCGCCGCTCGGTGATGTCCATCTCCGCCATCACCTTGATGCGAGACACCAGCGACATGTGCAGATGATGCGGAATGTGAATCTTGTCCGCCAGCACGCCATCGATGCGGTAACGCACCACTACGCTCTTGGTGCGCGGATGGATGTGGATGTCGCTGGCGCCAAGCCGGATCGCCTCGACGATGACGGCGTTGACGAGCCTGATCGCGGGCGGCTCCTCGGTTGCACGCAGCAGCTCTTCCAGCGAGAGGTCTTCGTCAGCCTCGATGACAATCTCGATGCCTTCATACGGATCGACGCTGGCGACCAGGGTTTCCAGGTCATCGAATGACGTCGTCTGCTCGCCGTACACCTCGGCGATCTTCGCCTTGATCGCGGCTACATCCGCCATCACCACCTGTATCTCGAGGCCGGAGATGAAGCGCAGGTCGTCGATCAGGCCGACGTCCATAGGGTCGGCCATGGCGAGCAACAAACGCCGCCCCTCGGACTTGATCGGCAGCACCCACTGGCGTTCGCAGAAGCTGCGCGTCACCAGCGCCGCGACGGCGGGGTCTACCTGGATTTCGGGCAGTGCCACTTCCTCCACCAGCAGATCCTTGCGCAGGATGTCACGCAGGGTTTTCTCGCTCACCCAGTCGCGCTCCAGCAGCAGGCGGATCAACGGTTCCTTCTTCGTCTGTTGCAGCCTGTGCAGTTCCTGCGCCTGCTGACTGTTGAGCAGGTTGCGCTTGTGCAACATCACGGCAAGCTGGCTGCGGTTGGTGATCGCAAGCTTGTTGAGCGTCACGATCTCCTTTGTCTTCTTTTTATTCTCATTTTGCAGCGCGCGGTTTTTTTCAATCAAATCTTGTTGTTCGAGCGCGAGCGCGACGGTGATACGCAGGTCGTCGTCATTCCATGGTTTCAAGATAAATTTGTACACCGCACCGTCGTTGACCGCGCCCATCACCGCACCGGTGTCGGCCTGGCCGGTGAGCATGATGCGGACC
>CAWUTX010000104.1:0-5360 GCA_963925015.1 uncultured Gammaproteobacteria bacterium | reverse complement strand
GCCTTTCGTGTGATCACCGCGCGCAACCCTGTGCATGCCGCTCTTTTTTTGGTGCTGGCTTTTTTCCAAGCCTCGGCACTGTGGCTGATGCTGCAGGCCGAATTTTTGGCCATCGCGCTGGTGCTGGTCTACGTGGGCGCGGTGATGGTGCTGTTTTTGTTTGTGGTCATGATGCTGGACATCAACATCGACCACATGCGCAAAGGCTTTTGGAAGCACTTTCCCCTGGCCGCTGGCCTGGGCACCTTGGTGGCGCTTGATTTAAGCGGTCTCGCAACGTAGGCTAGCCGCACGCAATGCTTGATATGCATGGTCGCAGGGAGAGTGAGAGGTGCCTATCCGTACCCCCGGTTTTTTCCATACGCTGGTATGCGCTGTTTTCATTACGCTCTGCACTCAACTCGTGGGTTGTGGCGGCTTCCCTGTGCAGCCGCAGGTGCAGAAAGAAGGCGGTGTCCGGCCTGAAAGCGCTGCGGGTTCGGGCGCCGAAGCGCTGCGCGTGGCGCAGCAAATGCTCGGTGTCCCCTACCGGAACGGCGGCGCCGGTCCCGCAGGGTTTGACTGTAGCGGGCTGGTGGCCTATAGCTACGCGCAGACGGGTGTCGCGTTGCCGCGCACTGCGCGCGAACAATATGCCCACACCCGCCCTGTCTCGATTGACGAACTCAGGCCGGGTGACCTGGTTTTCTTCCGGCTCAAAAGTAGCACCGTTTCGCACGTGGGTATCTATCAGGGAACACGTAAATTCATTCATGCCCCGGCCACCGGCAAGGCGGTCATGATCGCCAGCCTCGATAACCGCTACTGGCGCGAGCGCTGGGTGCGCGGCGGACGCATTCCGGCACCGTCATCATGACACTTACCGAGCTGCGCTACATCATCGCAGTGGCGCGCGAGCGCCATTTCGGGCGTGCGGCACAGGCATGCCATGTGAGTCAGCCCACCTTGAGCGTCGCCGTGCGCAAGCTCGAAGACGAGCTCGGCGTTACGCTGTTCGAGCGCGCTGCCAATGAGCTGACCATCACCCCGCTGGGTCAGCGCATCATCACGCAGGCCCAGCGCGCTCTGGAGGAAACCGAGCTCATCAAGCGTATCGCGCAGGAAGACAAAGACCCGCTCGCGGGGCCGATCCATTTCGGCGTGATTTATACCGTCGGGCCGTATCTGCTGCCGCATCTGATCCCGCTGCTGCACAAGAGCGCGCCGCGCATGACGCTGCTGATCGAGGAGGGCTACACGGCGCACCTGACCGAACGCCTGCGGCGCGGTGAGGTGGATGTGATAGTGATTTCGCTGCCGTTTGCCGAGCCGGGTGTGGTGACCCAAGCGGTTTACGATGAGCCGTTCAAGGTCGTGCTGCCCGTGCAGCACCCGTGGAAAAAAGAGAAGAGCATCAAGCCGCGCGCGCTCGCGCAGGAAAATCTGCTGCTGCTCGGCGCCGGGCACTGCTTCCGCGACCAGGTGCTCAAGGCCTGCCCGGCGCTCAACCGCGCGAGCGCCATCGGCAGCCTGCAGCGCACACTGGAGGGCGGGTCGCTTGAGACCATCCGTCACATGGTGGCCTCCGGCGCAGGCATCACGGTGCTGCCGTGTACCTCGGTGCGCGGCCATGAGGCGGAAGATCACCTTCTGGTCACGCGCCCCTTCGCGGACCCGGCGCCCAAGCGCCGCATTGCGCTCGCCTGGCGCAGCAGCTTTCCGCGCCCTGAAGCCGTCGCAGCGCTGCGCGCGGCGATACTCGCCTGCCCGCTGCGCTGCGTGACTATGCTGGATAATATACCTCAGACCGCAAAATCATAAGTTTTCATTTATGATAGTCTGCGGCTATCAAAATGTTTATAACAATCAATTAGATTAATATATCACCGGAACCTATCATGCTCTCCGTGTCGCAGTACTGCGATCAATGGAACTGAAGCTGAGAGGAGATGAATATAAAAACGCATGAATCAGTCACGATAAAAAACATCGAGGCCGCCTTTGCCGGCGAGTCCATGGCCCACATCAAGTATCTGTATTTCGCCGCCATCGCGCGTGCACGCGGTGATGTGGATACGGCGCGGGTGTTTGAAGAGACCGCCGCGCAGGAAGTGCAGCACGCCTTCGGCCACATGGACTTGCTTTACCCGAAGGTGGAGATGAACGTGAAGCAGTGCCTGGAGATGGCGATAGCCGGCGAGACCTACGAGTACACCGAGATGTATCCCAACTTCCGCCACATGGCGGTCGAGGAGGGCAACAGTGCTGCGGTGGCGGAGTATGACGAGCAGATCGCCGAATCAAAGGATCATGCCGCGCGCTTCCGCGCGACATTGGAAAAGTCGGCCAAGCGCTTTGCGGCACTCGCCAAGGTGGAGGAGAAGCATGCCAACACCTATCGCGCCACGCTAGCGAAGATCGCTGTTTAGCTGATAATCAAGGAGATAGCGATCATGAAAAAATGGCAATGTGTGGTGTGCGGCTTTATCTATGATGAGGCCGCCGGTCTGCCCAAAGAGGGCATCGCCCCCGGTACGCGTTGGGAGGACATCCCCGAGGCTTGGGCCTGCCCCGAGTGTGGTGTCGCCAAGGCCGATTTTGAGATGGTGGTGGTCAGCGCAGCGGCGTAAATATGTTGAGCAGTAATGCGGATGAGGGCGGTGTCCTCATCCGCTTTTTTATGGCGCTCAGAGAGGGTATCTGATTTCGCTGATCAGCCCGTCGTTTATCCAGCGTTGCAATAGGCTTGCGGCGGTGGCGGGGATGGTCTCTTCATTCACCCATTGGCACAGACCGTTGCAAATTTCACCGAAGTTATGGCCCGCGCAGGCAGCCTGCCAGGCCCAGACCTCTTCAATACTGAGTGAGCGGAAGTAGGTTTTCAGCTCCTGCCGCCATATCAGCCACGTGGCCCCCAGTTCACCACGTTGAGGTGCAGGAGGCTCCTCGCCCTGGCGGGTGGCGCGCCAGATGTCGGTCACGTTCCACCACAACTCCAGTCTTTGTACCGATGGATGCGCCGAGTAGCGTAATTCGCCCCATTGCTCAGGTGCGAAACCGGCGAGTTCATGTAGGGAGACCACCTTGCTGTCGGCGGCGTCGAAGGCGTCAGTCATCGCCCATTCAAAGGCGGCCAACTCTGCAAGCACAGGCTGCCGCGCATAGAGATCATGTGTACGCAAAAAGTAACTCATGTGCTGGCCGAGATAGCGCAGTGAATAGTGCTGTGATGGATGCGCCTGCAGATAGCTGAGACAAAGGGCATGAAACTGGTCGTCACCCAGCGAGGTGTGCAGGGCTTCGAAATCCTGTTCCAGCGTCTCGCTGAGGCGCATGCGGTAGGCATGGGCGTAGATGTCGAGCCGCTGTTGTGCCGAGGCCTTGGCATCGCTGACTATGGAGTTCGCTATATCATCCGCGTCGTTCGCGTGTAGCAGAAAGCCCTGAAAGGCGTTTTGCAGGTGAGGTAAATGGCTCATGGTCAGTTACGGCTCAGTCACGCGGCGGCGGTGGCTTTTGCATGCACCGGTTCGACAATGGCGCGGGCATGGGCAAGCTCATGGATCAGTTCTGACAATTCAGGGATATTATCGTCGCGTTCGATCAGCGTACTCACATGGCCAAAACGGCGCACCGCCTGCGCATACAGCGCCCACACCGGATCAATCACGGGGGCATCGTGCGTGTCGATAATCATGTCGCCGTTCATGCTGTGGCCGGCGAGGTGAAACTGCTGTACGCGCTCGACGGGTATGGCTTCCAGATACGTGACCGGATCAAAGCCGTGATTGCGTGCGCTGACATAAATGTTGTTGATGTCGAGCAGCAACAAGCAATCTGCCTGCTCGCATACGGCGCGCAGAAAATCCCATTCGCTCATGGCCGAACTGGTATAGGTGAGATAACTCGATACGTTTTCAATCAGGATGCGCTGTCCGAGATAGTCCTGTACTTGGCGGATGCGCGCGACGACATGCCACAGCGCCTCTTCCGTGTAGGGCAGCGGCAGCAGGTCGTGCATGTTTTTGTGCTGGACACCGGTCCAGCACAGATGATCGGAAATCCAGCGCGGCTCGATACGCGCGGCGAGCTGCTTGAGTTGCCGCAGATAGTCATGGTTCAGCGGATCGCTGGAGCCGATGGAGAGTGACACGCCGTGCATCACCAGTGGATAGTGCGCGCGAATTTGGTCGAGGAAGTGCAGCGGCTTGCCGCCTGCCACCATATAGTTTTCCGACAGCACTTCCAGCCAGTCGATCCGGGGCCGCTCGTTGAGCAGGGTTTGATAGTGTACGGTGCGCAGACCCAGGCCGTAACCGAGATAAGGACGAGTAAGTGAGGGCGCTGACATGCAATGTGGCGGGATGAGGCGGCGGTGTTACAGTTCGGAAAATGGGTCTTCTTGTGACGGCTTGAGTTTGGCCCGCGCCGCCACACACTCTTCCTTGCTCATGCGCAGATAGCCCTGGCCTTTGCAGTTGTTGCTGCCCTTGCAGTTGTTGCCGCTGGCGCAATCACCTTTGCCTTTGCAGGCGTTGACGCCTGCGCACCTCACCTTGCCATGTCCTGCGGGCTGCATGTCTTCCGCAGCGGCGCTGAAACCGGCGCCGAGCAGCAGGCTCGCGGCGGCACCAGCCAGCATCAGACCTTTGAGTGCGGTTGTGTTCATGTGAGGAGTCTCCAGTGATGGGTGCAACCAACATTTTATTTTACCACTAAACGATGTGGTCTGCATCAGCCGCCGCGCAGACGGAAGATACGCTTAATCCATTTTTTAGCGCCCGGCGTGAGCCCTTCTTTGAGGCGTTGATCCGCCACACGCCGGTTGATTTGCGCAAGCGTGGGATAGATATGTATCACGCTCGACAGATCGTTTGCCTTCATGTTTTTCGATAATGCCAGTACATACTCATGAATCAGCTCACCGGCATGCGCGCTCACCAGCGCTGCACCGAGCAGACGGCCCCTGGGGTCGGTGATGATCTTGGCGCGTCCGTGTGTGACGCCATCCGTCCGGGCGCGGTCGATATCCTGCAATGGAAAAGTATAGACACGGTGCGCCAGGCCTTGGGTGCGCGCCTCGGTCCCGGAGAGTCCGACGCGCGCCAGTTCGGGGTCGGTAAAGGTGCACCACGGAATGACGCGTTGCTCGGTTTTTGCGGGCAGGTGGAACAAGGTATTGCGCAATACCACGCCGGCGTGATGTTCCGCCATGTGCGTGAACTGATGCGGCCCGGCAATATCACCGCAGGCGTAGATGTGCTTGTTGGTGGTGCGCAGACGCCGATCCACTCGTAGTTGACCGCTATCCAGCAGGACACCAGCGGCTTCCATCCCCATGTCTTGCAGATTGGGTTGCCGCCCTGTGGCGACCAGCAGAT
>CAWUTX010000103.1:0-10905 GCA_963925015.1 uncultured Gammaproteobacteria bacterium | reverse complement strand
AAGCGACGGCATCAGGTTTGAGATCGGGTTTCTGGTCGATCAATTGACCGCGATGATGATGGTGGTCGTCACCTTCGTCTCGCTGATGGTGCATATCTACACTATCGGCTACATGCGCGATGATCCCGGCTACCAGCGCTTTTTCAGCTACATCGCGCTGTTCACCTTCTCCATGCTGATGCTGGTGATGTCCAATAATTTCCTGCAACTGTTCTTCGCCTGGGAGGCGGTGGGTCTGGTGTCTTATCTGCTGATCGGCTTCTGGTTCCAGCGCGAATCCGCGATCTATGCCAACCTCAAGGCGTTTCTGGTCAACCGCGTGGGCGACCTCGGCTTATTGCTCGGCATCGCCGCCATACTGATGCACTTCAACACGCTCGATTACGCGCAGATATTCAAAATGGCACCGCAGCTTGCGCATGAAACAGTCACGTTTATTCCCGGCTACGAATGGTCGCTGATGACGGTGATCTGCATCCTGCTGTTTATCGGCGCCATGGGCAAGTCGGCGCAGGTGCCGCTGCACGTGTGGCTACCGGACTCCATGGAAGGCCCCACGCCGATTTCGGCCTTGATACATGCCGCGACCATGGTCACGGCGGGCATCTTCATGGTCGCGCGCATGTCGCCATTGTTTGAACTCTCCGAAACCGCACTGAGTTTTATGATGCTGATCGGTGCGGTCACCGCGCTGTCCATGGGCTTGCTCGGCATTGTCCAAAACGACATCAAACGCGTCGTGGCTTACTCAACCCTGTCGCAACTGGGTTATATGACGGTGGCGCTGGGCGCCTCGGCCTACGCCGGCGCCATGTTCCATCTCATGACGCATGCCTTCTTCAAGGCGCTGTTGTTCCTCGCCGCAGGCTCGGTGATCATCGCACTGCATCACGAACAGGATATACGCAAGATGGGCGCGCTGAAAAAGCATCTGCCGATCACCTACTGGACCTTCCTGATCGGCACGCTGGCCCTGATCGGTTTCCCCGGCTTCTCCGGTTTTTTCTCCAAGGATGCCATCATCGCCGCAGTCTACGCGTCCACGCTGCCCGGGGCAGGCATGGTCTATGCCGCCGTGCTGATCGGTGTTTTCGTTACCGCACTCTACAGCTTTCGCTTGCTGTTCCTGGTCTTCCACGGCGAGTCGCGCGTGGATGCGCACACACGCAGACACCTGCATGAAAGCTCGCGGGTAGTGACCGTTCCGCTGATAGCCCTCGCCATTCCCTCAGTGATTATCGGCGCGATTTACGCCGGGCCCATGCTGTTTCAGGGTTTCTTTGGCAAGGCAATTTTTGTGCTGCCGCAACATGATGTACTCGCGCACATGGGACGCGAATTTCATGGCGTAATGGGCTTTGTATTGCATGGCCTGCTGGAGCCGCCGGTGTGGCTGGCGTTTGCAGGCATCGCAACGGCCTGGTGGTGTTACATAAAACACCCCGAAATTCCCGCTGGCGTGATGAACCGCTGCACCACACTCTACCGGATACTGTGTAATAAATATGGGTTCGATGATTTCAATGACACCGTCTTCGCTGGCGGCGGACGCCGCCTCGGACGCCTGCTGTGGCTGACAGGTGATGTGACTGTAGTAGACGGCGTGATGGTAAACGGTACCGCGCGCGGCATAGGCTGGCTTTCGTCCATCGTGCGCCACATACAGACAGGCTACCTGTATCATTACGCCTTTGCCATGATCATCGGGCTCGTGCTGATGCTCGGCTGGCCCTTACTCATCCACTAAGAACACACCCATGCCTGCCGATTTCCCTCTATTAAGTCTTGCGATCTGGTTACCCATCGCCGGCGGTCTGCTTCTGCTCGCCACCTCAAGCGAGCAGCGAGTGCAGCATACCCGCTTGCTGGCGCTGATCGTTTCCCTGCTCACATTTCTTTGCACTGTCCTGCTGTACACGCACTTTGATCACACGACCCACAAAATGCAGTTTGCCGAGCAGCTCGCGTGGATACCGGCATTTGATATCAATTACCACCTAGGCATAGACGGCATCAGCCTGCCATTGATACTGCTTACCAGCTTCACCACCGTGCTGGTGATCATCGCCGGCTGGGAAGTAATCAGCTACAAGTCGGCCCAATACATGGCGGCCTTCCTCATCATGGAAGGACTGATGATCGGCGTGTTTTCCGCGCTCGACGCCATTCTGTTTTACGTATTCTGGGAAGGCATGCTTATCCCGATGTTCCTGATCTTCGGTATCTGGGGCGGACCAAACCGCGTGTACGCGGCGGTAAAGTTCTTTTTATATACCTTCCTCGGCTCGGTGCTGATGCTGGTGGCGCTACTTTATCTGTATTTTTCCGCAGGCAGCTTTGCAATCCTCGACCTTCACCAGCTCAAGATCGGCATCACGGCGCAGGTACTCATCTTTCTCGCCTTCCTGGTGGCATTTGCCGTCAAGGTGCCGATGTGGCCGGTGCATACGTGGCTGCCCGACGCCCACGTCGAGGCGCCCACCGGCGGTTCCGTCATTCTGGCCGCCATCATGCTGAAGATGGGCGCGTACGGCTTTCTGCGCTTCAGCCTGCCGATCACGCCGGATGCGAGCCACGAGCTCGACTGGCTCATGATCCTGCTGTCCCTGATTGCAGTGGTGTACATCGGCTTCGTCGCACTGGTGCAGACGGACATGAAAAAACTCATTGCGTACTCGTCCATCTCGCACATGGGATTCGTCACGCTGGGATTTTTCATCGTCTTCATGATTTTCGAGCAAACCGGCTCCACCAGCGGCGCCGTGATGGCGCTGGAGGGCGGCCTGGTGCAAATGATCTCGCACGGTTTTGTCTCCAGCGCGCTGTTCCTGTGCGTGGGCGTGCTTTATGACCGCCTGCACAGCCGCGAGATCAGCGCCTATGGCGGCGTAGCCAACACCATGCCAGTCTTCGCCTCGCTCATGGTGCTGTTCGCGCTCGCCAACTCCGGCCTGCCGGGCACCTCCGGCTTCGTGGGCGAATTCATGGTGATCCTCAGCACCTTCAAGGCGAATTTCTGGTTTGCCCTGCTCGCCGGGACTACGCTGGTGCTGGGTGCGGCCTACACCTTGTGGATGGTGAAGCGCGTCATCTTCGGTGCGGTGACCAATGACGGCGTCGCGGGGCTTAAAGACATCAATGCGCGCGAGGCGCTGGTGCTGGGCGTGCTTGCCGCCGCTGTGCTGGGCCTCGGCCTCTGGCCTGCGCCGGTACTGGATATCATGCATCCCTCGGTACAGCACCTGCTGCAACACATCATGCAATCGAAACTGTGAGGGCACGCTAGTCATGGATTTCATACTGCCCAATTTCGCCCCCGCCATGCCGGAGATATTCGTGCTCAGCATGGCCTGCATCATACTCATCGTCGATCTTTTTCTGACCGAACACACGCGCGTGGTGACCTATCTGTTGTCGCTGATCACATTGATAGCGGCGGCTGTGCTCACCGCTAACCTCGACACTACCGAACCGGTGCTTACCTTCAGCGGCACCTTCATCAACGACAGAATGGCGGTGGTGCTGAAGCTGTTTATCTACCTCATCACCTTCGTGGTGCTCGTCTACTCGCACAACTACCTGCGTACACGCCAGCTTTACCAGGGTGAATATTTCGTACTGATCCTGTTTGCGGTACTCGGCATGATGGTGCTGGTCTCGGCGCACAGCCTACTCACGATCTACCTAGGTCTGGAGCTGCTCTCGCTGTCGCTCTACACCTTGGTGGCGCTGCGGCGCGACTCGGTCAGCGCCTCCGAAGCCGCGATGAAGTATTTCGTGCTGGGTGCGCTCGCCTCCGGCATTCTGCTGTACGGGCTCTCCATGCTGTACGGCGTCACCGGCAGTCTCGACATCGGAACCATCAGCCACCATATCAGCGCGACTGTCGCCACACCGGGCCAACATTCCATGGTTCTGGTTTTTGCCCTAGTGTTTGTGCTGGTCGGAGTTTTATTCAAGCTCGGCGCAGTACCCTTTCACATGTGGGTACCGGATGTTTATCACGGCGCACCCACCTCCGTGGCCCTGTTCATCGGCACCGCGCCCAAGATAGCGGCATTCGCAATGCTGATGCGGCTGCTGGTGGACGGGCTCGGTGACCTGCACTCCGAGTGGCAGACCATGATCATCATCGTCGCCATACTGTCGATGGCGGCGGGAAATATCATTGCGATTGCGCAAACCAATCTCAAGCGCATGCTGGCGTACTCCGCCATCGCGCACGTGGGATTTTTACTGCTCGGCATTTTGAGCGGTACGCTCAACGGCTACGCGTCCTCCATGTTTTACGTCATCGTTTACGCGCTCATGAGCCTGGGCGGCTTCGGCATGATTATCCTGCTGTCGCGCGCAGGCTTCGAGGCCGACCGGCTGGAGGATTTCAAAGGCCTCAACCAGCGCAGCCCGTGGTTCGCCTTCATGATGCTGATTCTGATGTTTTCCATGGCGGGCGTGCCGCCCACGGTGGGCTTCTACGCCAAGCTGGCGGTGTTGCAGGCGGTAGTCGAGGCCGACCTGGTGTGGCTAGCGGTGCTGGCGGTGGTGTTCTCGGTGATCGGCGCGTACTATTATCTGCGCATCATCAAGCTGATGTATTTTGACCAGCCCGATGATGTGGCGCCGCTGGCGGCAGGCTTCGACATGCGCATCGCCATGAGTGCCAACGGCCTTGCGATACTGGGTCTCGGACTTTTCCCAAGCGGATTATTGACCCTATGCGTCACAGCGCTTAACCTCTGATATGGCATCCACTTCCGCCCTCATAAGGCCAAGGATGGCCTTTCCCAACATACTATCAGCCGCGCTCGACATACTCCCCGCTGCCGGTGTTGATCTTGATACGGTCGCCGACGCCGACAAACGGCGGCACCAGGACGCTGATTCCCGTCTCCAGCTTCGCAGGCTTGTATGAACTGTTCGCGCTCTGGCCCTTTATGACCGCATCGGCCTCGACCACCTCAAGCACGACATTGGCCGGCAGTTCGATGAAAATCAATCGTTCGTTATACAGCTTGGCCTGCACCTCGGTGTTCGGTAACAGATAGCCTATTTGCTGTTCCAGAAAATCGCGTGGCACACTGATCTGCTCGAAGGTCTCGCTGTCCATGAATACCAGCGCGGCGCCTTCATCATAGGAATAGGTCAGTTTGCGCATTTCCAGCTCGATTTCGTCCACCTTGTCTTCGGCGCGAAAGCGTTCGTTCAGCTTGGTGCCTATTTCAATATCTTTCATCTCGACCTGGGCGAAGGCCCCACCTTTGCCGGGCTTGACGTGCTCAACCTTCGATATACGCCAGAGCCGGCCTTGATAGTCGATCAGGGCATTGGGGCGGAGGGAGGAGGCGCCGATTTTCATGCTTTGATTCTCGTCATTAGAATGCGATGATTATAAAGCGTTTCCCGAATGATATGCCATCCATGACACACGCAGCTTCACCCTTCGAGCCGCGCGCCTTTCTCAAGACCGTGACCGGCAGACCGGGTGTCTACCGCATGCTCGATGATGCGGGTGTGGTGCTGTATGTGGGCAAGGCGCGCAATCTGAAACAGCGTCTGACCAGTTATTTCCAGTCGCGCACCGCCACGCCGCATACCGCCAAGACACAGGCCTTGGTTGATCAGGTGCGCAATATCGAAGTGACCGTTACGCATACGGAAACCGAAGCGCTGATTCTGGAAAGCACGCTCATCAAGCAGCTCAAGCCACGCTACAACATTTTATTGCGCGATGACAAAAGCTACCCCTACATTTTTCTGTCGAGCCAGCACGAATTCCCGCGCCTCACGCTGCACCGTGGCGCCAAGCGCGTGGCGGGAAGCTATTTCGGCCCGTATCCGGGCGCACACGCGGCGCGTGAGAGCCTGCATCTGCTGCAAAAGCTGTTTCAGGTACGTCAGTGCGAAGACAGCTTTTTTCGCAACCGCTCACGTCCGTGCTTGCAGCATCAGATCAAGCGCTGCACAGCGCCGTGCGTGGGGATAGTGAGTAAAGAACGCTACGCGGAAGACGTGCGCCATACCGTGATGTTTCTGGAGGGCAAGAACCCAGAAGTGATCGAAGAACTGGCGATGCGCATGGGCAAGGCGGCGGAGCAGAGGGATTTTGAGCAGGCGGCACACTATCGCGACCAGATTGCGAGCCTGCGCCAGGTGCAGGAGCATCAGTACGTCAGTCGCGAGAAGGGTGATCTCGACGTGATCGCGGCCCGGGTGCAAAACGGTGTCGGGTGCGTGGAGGTATTTTTTATCCGCGCCGGACGAGCGCTCGGCAACAAGGCCTTTTTTCCGCGCCTGCCGGAAGGCGCAAGCGCCAGCGAGATGCTGAACGCCTTTATGCCGCAGTATTATCTCGGCAGCCACACGGGCGACGAACAGCAGATCATCCCTACCGAAATGATTACCCAGCCACCGCTGGAAGACAGAGACCTGCTGGAGCAGGCGCTGAGCAGCAAGGCCGGGCGCCGCGTGACCATTGCAAGCCGCGTGCGCGGCGCCCGTGCGCGCTGGTTGCAGCTTGCAGTGACCAATGCAGAGCATGCGCTGACGCAGCAACTGGCCAGCAAAGGCCACATGAATGAACGCTTCGACGCCTTGCGCGCGGCCTTGCAGCTTGACCACATGCCCGGCCGTATCGAGTGCTTCGACATCAGCCACACCCAGGGCGAGGCCACAGTGGCCTCATGTGTGGTGTTTGATAGCCAGGGCCCGCTTAAATCGGCCTATCGGCGCTTCAACATCGCAGGCATTACACCGGGCGACGACTACGCCGCCATGCAGCAGGCCCTGCTGCGTCGCTATACCAGACTCATGCAGGGCGACGGCGTGCTTCCCGACATCCTGTTCATCGACGGCGGGAGAGGGCAGGTGGCCGAGGCCATGCGTGTGCTGGAGGAGTTGCAGGTCGTCGGCGTGACCATAGTCGGGGTCGCCAAGGGAGCAGGGCGCAAGGCGGGGCTGGAGTCCCTGATCGTGGCACACCGGCGCACGCCGCTCCGGCTGCCACCCGATGCACCGGCCTTGCACCTGATTCAACAGCTGCGCGACGAGGCGCACCGCTTTGCCATCACTGGCCACCGCAAACAGCGGGGTAGGGCGCGCACGACGTCTACCTTGGAAGGCATACCCGGCATCGGCCCGCGCCGCCGCCGCGAGCTGCTGAGTCAGTTCGGCGGGCTGCAAGGGGTCGCACGCGCCGGGGTGGAAGATCTGAGCCATGTGCCAGGCATCAGCAAACAGCTTGCGCAGAAGATATACGATGTGTTTCATTAGGGCGTACTTATGAACTGGCCCAATATCCTGACTTTCATACGCATCGGCCTGATCCCGGTGTTCGTGCTTGCCTTTTATCTCCCATTCAACAGGGCGCATGCGCTTACCGCTGGGATCTTCGCCTTGGCGGCGCTGACAGACATACTGGACGGCTATCTCGCGCGTCGCCTCGGTCAGGTGTCCGCCCTCGGCACGTTTCTCGACCCGGTGGCGGACAAACTGATGGTCGCCGTCGCCCTCGTGCTGCTGGTGCAGGCTGACCCCACGCCTTGGCTCGCTATCCCTGCCGCCGTGATCATCGGACGCGAGATCACCATTTCCGCATTACGTGAATGGATGGCGGAGATCGGCAAGCGCACCTCAGTCGCGGTGTCTGTAATAGGGAAGTTCAAGACCACCGCCCAGATGCTGGCACTCCTGTTCCTGCTCTACCGTGAACCGGTTGCGGAGCTGCCCGTATATACAGCAGGCCTAGTGCTGCTGTATCTGGCGGCGGGGCTTACCTTGTGGTCCATGGTGGTCTACTTACGTGCCGCCTGGCACAGCCTGAGGGCAGGCTGACAGCCACTTTACCTTGACAGCCGGGCCACCACGGTTACAATAGCGAGCTTCATTTGCGCGGGAATAGCTCAGTGGTAGAGCACAACCTTGCCAAGGTTGGGGTCGCGAGTTCGAATCTCGTTTCCCGCTCCATAATGAGATGATTTAGCCCTCGCGGCTGGGTGGCAGAGTGGTCATGCAGCGGCCTGCAAAGCCGTGTACGCCGGTTCGATTCCGACCTCAGCCTCCAATATTTCCTCGTTTAGCACAGTTCCTTCTGGTTCCGGCGGGCAATTCTGTACAATTGTATACTGCTCTCAAACAGCCCGGGTGGCGCTGTGGTAGACACCAGGGCATCAAGCTCTGGCTAAGCTCCGGCAGACAATTCTGTACAGTTGTATATTGCTCTTACAAAGCCCGGGTGGCGAAATTGGTAGACGCAAGGGACTTAAAATCCCTCGGCCTCACGGCTGTGCCGGTTCGATTCCGGCCCCGGGCACCAAATAAAATCAATAATATAAAAGACACACTTTAAGTAAATTCAAGCTTAATTTTTTTGACCGCGGTGGAAACGTGACAGATTAATCACGTTTCCACCGCGCTTCGATTCTATGCGTGCCGCCGCTATAGCCAAGTGTTCAGTCGCGTATTTGGCATGCCGATCCACCATCACACGTGATTTCCAGCCACCCAATTCCTTGCGTTCATCGCAGCTGGTACCCGCCTGACGATGCCATGATGCCCAGGTGTGCCGGAGGTTATCAGAAAAGAGGAGGTGAACGGCGGCGGCCACTTCAACATCGAGGTGACCTCGCCCATGTTCGTCGGCAAGAGCATGCTGGAGAGCCATCGCATGGTGTACGGCACCATCGCCGATCTGATGAAAGGGGACGGGGCTCCGGTGCATGCCGTTGACAGTCTGAAGACCCAGACACCCACTGAGCAACGGTAGCCTGGAGTATGTCATGAATGACTTTCCGCGCCTCGTCGAGTTCGTTCCCAGGCTCCACCTTTATCGCGAACCGGAACCCGGAAGCTACGCTCGAGAGCAATCCAGCCACCCATGTTTGCAGAAGCCGGACGTGCAACGCTCCGGTGGCAACAGTACACTAGCTCAGCGTGCGCTGCAGCATGTGACGAAAAAGGCTACGAGCAATAATGTCCACTAAAAATTTCGAAAAGGCTCTCAAAGAGATCGATCGCTTCAATAGTCAAGATCCTCGTCAGGAGATTGTAGACGGGATCGCTCATCCGCAAGAGTTGACCTATTCCAAGAGCCTGACTAAGTGGGTGCTCAAGCTCGATCCGCAAGCCTCCGAAGCGCTATGTATCGCCGCCCGCGGCCAACATATCGGTCGCTGGACGATCCCGCGGGCGGAATACCCCGCTGATCGCTCCGGCTACCTGCGCTGGCGAGAAGACTTGAAAGTGTTTCACGCCGGGAAGGTCGGCGGGATTCTTCGCGACGTTGGGTACGAGGAAGATTTTATCCGGCGGGTAACATCCCTGATGCTGAAGAACAACATTAAGGAAGACACGGACGCCCAGACTTTGGAGGACGCGCTGTGCCTAGTGTTCTTTGAGACTCAGTTCATGGATCTGATGGAAAAGACAACCGTCGACAAGATGAAAACCCTGGTCCGAAAAACCTGGAAAAAGATGGGCGCCAAGGGACGAGAAATCGCGCTGCAGATGAAGCTGCCTTTGGAAGAAAAGCACTTCCTTGAGAGCGCCTTGGCTGCGACGATCTACGGCCAACCATTGGCGAGCCTTCTCGAACAGACCCGCCCCCTGCGAGACAGCGTCGCTACCCATAGAATCTATTCGACCATCACGGATATAGAGCGATTGCGCACCTTCATGGAGCATCATGTTTTTGCGGTTTGGGACTTCATGAGTCTCGTCAAAGCCCTGCAGAAAAGCCTGACATGCGTTTCAGCTCCCTGGATTCCTCGGGGAGATCCCCTTAGCCGGCGCCTGATCAATGAAATTGTCCTGGATGAGGAAAGTGACGAGAGCCCGGGCGGCGGCTATCTGAGCCACTTCGAGATTTACCTGCGGGCGATGGAGCAATGTGGTGCAGATACCACGCGGGTGAATGATTTTATTGAGCGCATCCGGAGCGGCGATGACATCAGGGAGGCCATGCTCGGTGCCGAGATTCCGGAGCCGGCCCGGGCATTCGTGGAGAGGACCTGGGACATCATCGAATCGCAGTCCCCGCACCGTATCGCCGCCGCCTTTACTCTGGGACGAGAAGAGGTGATCCCGGAGATGTTCCAAAATTTATTGAAAACCATTGAGAAGCGCTTGCCCGTCGAGCTGGGCCATTTTGCTTACTACCTCGACAGACACATTCACGCGGATGCGGATCGTCATGCGCCGATGGCCATGAGAATGTTGGTCGCGCTGTGCGGTGAAGATGCGGACAAGTGGCGAGAAGCTGAGGAAACCACTCAAGTTGCGCTTCAAGCGCGCTATAAATTCCTTGATGCGATCAGCCAAAGGCTTATGCAGAGCATTCCTTTTGAGGTTGCGGCGCGTGCTTGATAGTGACCCAGGAGCGGTGTTTTTATGATGCTCGACACACTTCTTTTCGACAATCGCTTTACCCGCGAGCTGCCCGCAGACCCGCAGGCCGACAATTTTCGGCGCCAGGTGCTTGGTGCCTGTTATTCGCGTGTAGCGCCGACGCCGGTTGCCGCGCCGCGCCTGATTGCCTGCGCGCGCGAAGTGGCTGAACTGCTCGATATCACGCCGACAACCTGTGCCTCACCGGAATTTTTGCAGGTGTTCTCCGGCAATCAAGTGCTTGCTGGCATGGATCCATTCGCCATGTGTTATGGCGGTCATCAGTTCGGTCACTGGGCTGGCCAGTTGGGCGATGGTCGCGCGATTATTCTGGGCGAAACCGTGAACCGCGCGGGGCAACGCTGGGCGTTGCAACTCAAGGGCGCTGGCCCTACTCCTTATTCGCGCACGGCCGATGGCCTGGCCGTCTTGCGCTCCTCGGTTCGCGAGTTTCTGTGCAGCGAAACCATGCACCATCTCGGCGTACCGACTACCCGCGCCCTGTGCGTGGTGACCACCGGCGAA
>CAWUTX010000102.1:0-19879 GCA_963925015.1 uncultured Gammaproteobacteria bacterium | reverse complement strand
CTGCGCAGTGAGGGCGTGGCGATGGGCGGTCATGTCTGCGGCCAGGTGCCCTTTATCGCGCTGCAACTCTGCCAGCCGCGCGGTGTGTTGTTGTACCTCGGCATCAAGTTTGCGCAGGCGCTGGTTGATGCGCCCGATGGTCTGTTCGCTGGTCTTGAGTGAGTTCTGCAACTCGCCCTGTGTCTTGTGCGCGCCGACGAGCTCAGTGCGCAAGGTTTGTATGTGCGCGCGCAGTTGTAAAAGTTCCTGGCGTTTGGCGGCGGAGTCAGCCGCAGGGGTGGGCGCGGCCATGCACACCAGCAGGGCGGCGAGGAGCGGCCACCCTCGGCGCATGTTCAGTGCGTGATCTCTAGCAGCGGCACGCCGCTCATTTCCTGCGGTATCGGCAGCCCCATGAGCCGCAGCATGGTGGGCGCGACATCGGCCAGTGCGCCGTCAGCGGTGAGATGCGCGGGGCGGCCCACATAAATCAGCGGAACCGCGTTGGTGGTGTGCGCGGTGTGCGCCTGACCCGTGCCCTCGCCGATGAGCTGTTCGGCGTTGCCGTGATCGGCGGTGATGAGCATCTCGCCGCCCGCCTGGTGCAGGGCCTGCTGGATGCGGCCGAGGCAGGCGTCGATGGTCTCGATGGCCTTGACCGTGGCGGCGAAATTGCCAGTGTGGCCGACCATGTCGGGGTTAGCGAAATTACAGATGATGACGTCGTACTTGCCGCTGTCTATCGCCTGAATGAGCTTGTCGGTGACCTCAAGCGCGCTCATCTCCGGCTTGAGATCATACGTCGCCACGTTGGGCGAGGGGACGAGGATGCGGTCTTCGCCCTCGAACCGCTGTTCCTCGCCGCCGTTGAAGAAGAACGTCACGTGCGCGTATTTTTCGGTCTCGGCGATGCGCAACTGGCGCAACCCATGGCGCGCGATGTAGGCGCCAAACACGTTGTGCAGGCGCTCCGAGGGAAACGCCACCGGCACGTCAAACTCGTCGTTATATTCGGTGAGGCTGACGAAGGCGGCGAGCTTCGGTTTCATCGCGCGCTCGAAGCCGTTGAAGTCCGGCTCGATGAAGGCGCGCGTGATCTGGCGCGCACGGTCGGAGCGGAAATTCATGAACACGGCCACATCACCGTCTTGCATGCGCACAGGTTGCCCTGCCGTCGGCACGATGGCGGTGGCTTTAACGAACTCGTCGGACTCGCCGCGCGCGTAGGCCAGCTCCAGCGCGCCACTCGCCGTAGACGCCTGAAATTCCGCCTGGCCCTGAGTGATGAGGTCGTATGCGGCCTGAACGCGCGGCCAGCGATGGTCGCGATCCATGGCGTAATAGCGCCCGATGATCGAGGCGATGCGCCCGTGGCCGAGTGCGGTACACTTGTCTTGCAGCAACTTGATCGAGGCCGCAGCGCTCTTGGGTGAGGTGTCGCGCCCGTCGAGGAAGGCGTGCACGTAGACCTGCTTCGCGCCGCGCTTTACCGCGAGATCCAGCATGGCGAGAATATGATTCTCGTGACTGTGCACACCGCCCGGTGACAACAGGCCCATGATGTGCAGCGCGTGGCTGCCGCTCATGGCCTGATCTACCGCACGCGTGAGCGTCTGATTGGTGAAGAACGCGCCGTTCTTGATGGCGCGGCTGATGCGCGAGAACTCCTGATACACCACGCGCCCGGCGCCGAGGTTCAGGTGGCCGACCTCGGAGTTGCCCATCTGGTCGGCGGGCAGCCCGACGTCGGTGCCGGAGGTGCGCAGCAGCGTGTGCGGGCAGCCGTTCCACAGGCTATCCCATACGGGTTTGCGTGCGTGGTAGATCGCGTTGCCGGTGGGGTTTTCGCTATAACCCCAGCCATCGAGAATGGCAAGGAGCAGGGGTCTGGGCACGGATGACATTTAAATGATCTTATGCATATAGCTTACGATGCCATTATTATATAATGTTTGCGTGGCCAGCACACCCTTAGGCACACCCCGCTTCCAACGACGAGTCTCATGCAACAGTTCTTCGCCTTCGTAGTTAACCACTGGATATTATTTCTGGCGCTGGTCGTGATCAGCGTGTTGCTGGCCGCCACCCTGCTGTCCGAGGTGTTGCTGGGCTTCAAGTCCGTCACCCCGGCGGCGGCGACACAGCTCATCAACCGCGAAGGCGCAGTGGTGCTCGATGTGCGCGAAGAAAGAGAATTCCGCGCAGGGCATATCGTCAATGCCCTGCACGTGCCGCTTACGGCGCTGGAGGCGCGGCTCAAGGATCTGGATAAAATGAGAGAAACCCCGCTCATAGTGACCTGCCAGAATGGACAATTTTCAGCGCGTGCAGGCGATATCCTGCGCAAGCACGGGTTTACCAAGATATATAAGCTGGGCGGCGGCCTGATGACATGGAAAGACGCCAATCTGCCCTTGGTGACGACCTAGGGTGCCAGTGCCTGAAGTTATTGTTTATAGCACCGGCATGTGCCCCTATTGTGTGCGGGCGCGCCAGTTGCTCGAACGCAAAGGCGTGCGTTACACGGAACATCGCGTCGATGAGCAGCCCCATTTGCGCCACGAAATGGAGGCCAAGAGCAGACGGCGCAGCGTGCCGCAAATCTTCATCAATGACGTGCACATCGGCGGTTTCGATGAACTCGCGCAGCTCGATCGTAACGGCACGCTTCAGGCGCTGCTGCAGGTCAGCAGCGCCTGAAGCGCTACAAATAAAACTCAGGACACCTCTAAAAATGCGTCTTTTGCTCCAATACTGCGTTGCAGCTTGTCTCCGCTGCTCACATACTAACTCGTATGCTGCGCTGCTCGCCTGCACTGCGCCTTGTCTTGAAGCAAAATCCATCATTTTTAGAAACGCCCTTCAGGAAATAAAATAAATGACCGACACATCCGAAACGCAAAAACCCTCTGAAACCGGCGCGCAGTTCGCCATCCAGAAGGTGTACATCAAAGACCTCTCGTTCGAGGCGCCGAATACGCCGCAGATGTTCACCGATCAATGGTCGCCGCACATCGATCTGCATCTGCAAAGCAAGGCGGCCCAACTCGACGAGACAGTGCATGAGATCGTGCTCACCGTTACCGTCACCGCGAAGCTCGGCGACAAAACCGCGTATCTGGTGGAGGTGCAGCAGGCCGGTATTTTCACCCTTCAGGGTTTTGCGCCAGAAGACCTCGCACGCACGCTGGGCAGTTTCTGCCCCAACATCCTGTTCCCGTTCGCGCGCGAAGCGGTGGCAGAGCTGGTGAGCAAGGGCGGTTTTCCGCCACTCCTGCTCACGCCGGTAAATTTCGACGCCATCTACGCACACATGCAGAAACAGGGCGCGGACAAGGAAGTTGCGCACTAACGGGGGGTGCTTATGAAGGCCTCCTCACCCATCGCCGTGCTCGGCGCCGGGTCGTGGGGTACGGCGCTCGCAGTCCTGCTCGCGCGCAACGGCCAGCCCACTGTGCTGTGGGGGCGCAATGCGGAGTTCATGGCGCAGCTTGCGCAAACGCGCCGCAACTCACGTTTTTTACCCGACGCCGAGTTTCCCGAAAATTTACAGACTACGGACGATCTTGCCCGCGCCCTGGGCGCGGCGCGTGATTACCTGATCGCGGTGCCGAGCCACGGCTTCCGTGACACGCTGCAACGGCTTGCCTCGCACGCACCGTCATCACTGCGCATCGCCTGCGCCACCAAGGGTATGGAGCCCGGCAGTGGAAACCTGCCGCATCAGATAGCCGAGGAGATTTTGGGCGCTGCACACCCATTCGCCGTGATCTCCGGCCCCACCTTTGCGCGCGAAGTCGCCGCCGGCTTGCCGACAGCAGTCACCGTCGCTTCGCAAAACGCGGAGTTTGCCGCCGACCTCGCCGCGCGCCTGCACAGCGACGGCTTTCGCGCCTACACCTCGGACGACGTGACCGGCGTGGAGCTGGGGGGTGCCGTTAAAAATGTACTCGCCATCGCCGCCGGCATCGCGGACGGCCTCGGTTTTGGCGCCAACACCCGCGCCGCGCTCATCACGCGCGGCCTCGCGGAGATGATGCGATTAGGCGTCGCCCTCGGCGGCAAACGCGAAACCTTCATGGGCCTCGCAGGATTAGGTGACCTGGTTCTCACCTGCACCGACGACCAATCACGCAACCGCCGTCTGGGTCTCGCCCTCGCGCGTGGCACACCGCTTGCGGACGCACTGCACGAGATCGGTCAAAGCGTGGAAGGCGTCGCCACCGCGCGCGAAGTCATGCGCCTGGCAAAAACGCACGGCATCGAAATGCCCATCAGCGAACAAGTATGCAGCGTGCTGCATGAAGGCAAGACCCCGCGTAACGCGGTTCAGTCGTTACTGCAACGCGAACAGAAAGCGGAAACGATTTAACCTCTCGTCCAAATAATTTCCCGAATCCCGCTGCACTTCATCCGGGCTACGCTTGCTCAGCCTTCATGGGTTCCCCGGTTGTCAGTGAGTTTTCATACCTCCTCGTTATCTAGCACGCTGATCTGCTTGAAGGATGACGGTAGCAGGCGCAGAATGGTTTTTTGTAAACCGACCGATTTGCCAACCAATTCACGTTAGAGATCGGGAGACGAACATGAGCGGCAACTGGGAGGACGTATGAGCGACAGTTCGGTCGAGGGGTGTGCTGGAACTGCAGCACGCATCATTGGACTCCTCTGCTTCCTCCTGATGGCAGGTTGCGCCGGGTTAGAGCGCAAGCCGCCCCAGACCGGCGCGACACAGGGCGGGACCGTTGCAGTCGAGCCGGTGGTTCGCCCAGCCACGCCGTCCGTTGCAGCCGCGCCAGTGATCCGCCCGGCCACGCCGTCCATAACCCGCGCCACAGACCAGAGCGTCACCAAGACCGACTCGCCCGGCGCCAAGACCCCTGTAAAGATCCCCGCGTCTCCCGTGCCCACGGAGCAGATCGGGAAGAAGGAGAGCGCCGCCCCAAGCCTTGGGAAGCAGGATGCGTCGTCGCCGCTGGATATGGCCTCTCTGAAAAAGCGACTCCGAGAGACCAAAGCCATCGGTGTGCTCACCAAGATCGCGCTCAAGAATCAGGTAGATGACCTGCTGAATCAATTCCGGGCGCACTACCAAGGGCGGGTCAGCGTCACTCTCGCCCAGCTCCGGCAATCGTATGATCTGCTGCTCCTCAAGGTGCTCTCTCTCCTGCAGGACGGCGACCAATTGCTGGCCAGAGCGATCGTGGCGTCGCGCGACGCGATCTGGGGCATCCTTGCGGATCCGGCTAAGTTTGCAACTCTCTAATCTGATAGCAGGAGAAACGCTGTGAGCAAATGCGTGAAGGGTTGGGCACTGATCGTTGTGATGATGACATTCTTCGCTGAACCATCGCTCGCGGCGGATGACCCATCGCTCGTCAAGGATATGACCGCCTTGATTGCGCTCCAGGGCTTGCCATGTGGTCAGGTCGTCAGTGCCGTACGGCAAGGTGACAGCGACTACATCGCGTCATGCCAGGACGGGAACCGTTACCGGGTATTTGTAAACTCCGAGGGCCGGGTCGTCGTGCAGAAACAATAAGCGGCAGTGGTCTGCGCATGGCGAATTCAAGCTTGGCGCTTGCACGCGAACAGAAGGCAGAAACGATTTAAATGCTGACTGACCAGACCGCTAAATAGTGCTCAGTATTTACCCCCGCACCCTTCGCTTCGCTCTTCCCTCCGGGAGAGGGCCGGCGTGAGGTAAAGTGAGCGCCTATACCCACCTTCAATTGCGCACTATTTGGTGTTCCTCTCAGCAATAAACGTAGGTCGAATCAAGCCTGTCCTGAGCGAAGTCGAAGGGTGCAGCGGATTCGACATTAATGATGCGTCTGCCTTGCACAGCTTGAGCCGACCTATGAAGCTTTGCTATGTTCTTTGCAGGGGTAGTGTCATTGCCTCAACGCTTGGACTCTTTTTTGGATTTCTTCGCGGCCCTTTTTTCTTTCATGGTTTTGGCCGGTTGCTTCTTGGTTTCCTTCTTGCTGTCTACGCCTTTACTCATGGGTTTCGCTCCTGTGTATCCAAGTTATGAAGAGTAGTAGGTCGGTTCAAGGCATGGCCGGAGCCGACAACCCCTGTTATATTATATTAGCGGTGTGGGATCCGCTATGCCCTTCGACTTCGCTCAGGACAGGCTTGATCCGGCCTACGAAGATGCATAGCGCAGTGACACGGTTGGCTGTCCGGAGGAAAGGGGCCAGATACCGTCTTGCATTGCAAGCCCGTTCATAGCGTTGTTGCATCAAACGGTTTTCCTGATTTCACCACGCCATAGATCAGATGCGCGAGTTTGCGCATCGCTGCGCCCACTACTGCCTTGGGTGCCAGCCTGTTCGTTTTCATCCTTGCCCCGAACACCTGCAAGATCGGATTATGGCGCAACGCCACCAGTCCCGGCCTATACAATGCGTTTTTACAGGGCAAGGTCAAAGCGGGAATGGTCGGAAAAGCCGAACACCATGCTTGGTCGAGCTACGGTGCCTTCATTGACCAAGACGCTTCTCCTCGATGGTTGGCCCGAACCGACACCCTGAGAAAGCTGTGCTTACCGACACCACGTACACCTGCACTTTTCAGGTAGGCGGTACCGCTTATTACTCGCCTATCGATGTGGTATTTCCTGCGGGCACTGCGGTCGGCAACATGACCGGGGTGGCGATGGTCACCCCAACATCGCCTCCACGGATATCAACCCGACGCGCAACGTCAACCGCTTCTGGACGCTCAAGGACAGCACCGTCGACTTTGCCAGCTATAATGCCACCGTCCATTTCAACGCGGCCGATCTCGACGCGGGCACCGGCATCGGCGACTTTGCCATTGGCAACAGCACGGTGAGCGCCTTCCTGCGCGAGCGCGAGTGGGTCTACCAGCGAGAACTGTACTATCAGTAACACCGGTCTGCGGCGGGCCGCCTGCGCATGCCTGTGCAGCAGCATTCCATGCTAATGTATTCTTTCGGAACTATTCCCGCGGAGGCTGCGCATGATCGGCAAAAAAAATATCGTATTCGGGTTTATCTATCTTTTCTTCACTGCCGCACTGGGGCCGGTGATGATTTTGTATTACTTCGACGATGTTGCGGTGGCTGAAGCCGCCAAGCAGGAAAAGATGGGGGTGCTGCAAGTGGCGGCGGCAAACGATTTCGAAGTTAATCTTGAAAAGATGACAGCGGAGCAGATCGGCAAGGACAACACCGCTGCGCTGCTCGCGCTCTCGGCCAACCTCAACAGCGCAGCACCGATAGACGCCATCAAAAGCGGGCCGCACACGCACGGTAATCTGGAGGCGCTGTTGAATATCGTGGTCGGTCTTGTGCTCGGATTTCTCGCCGTGCCCGCGTTATTCAAACAGATCATCAGTTGGGTATTTATTGTCGGCGCGCTCGGGCACTCGGGCCTGCTCTATCTGGCGGTGGCGCTGGGCCTGCCTTGGGCGCAGGCATTGCTGGCAAGCCCGGCGGGCTATATCGGCCCATCGCTGATTCTGCTCGGCCTGCTGCTCGCCGGGATTGCGGCGGCGATGGGCTACAAGGGGAGGCTTGTCACCGACGGTGGTTAAGCTCAGCATGTAGGTCGGTTCAAGCCGAAGGCGGAACCGACACACTTCCGTTACGCTTGATCCGACCTACCTGGAGGGCACGACGATGCATCAGACGGTTGCGGCTGAACGCGGTGTAGCGTGGATTAAGGAACGCTGGCCGCTGTTCCTGCGCAGGCCGGGCCTGCTGGTCGGCATGACGCTGATCACGTTGCTGATGTTCGCCGCACTGAGCCTGGTTCCGCTGCTGGGCGGCCTGGCCGCCTTGATTATGATAGTGGTACTCGCCGCCGGCATGTATAACACGATTGATCGCATGCACCACGGCCAGGAAGTGGCGTTCGATGCCCTGTTCAGCGGCTTTCGTGAACGCCTGCAGCCGCTGCTGATTATGGGGCTGATACTTCTCGGCGCCGAGATCGTGATCCTTATCGCCATCGGCATGGTGGTAAGCGGGACTGTCATCGGCAGCGTGATGATGAGCGGCATTATGTCTCACGACGAGATGTCCCCCGCCATGATGTTGGGCGTCATTCAAGGCGGGCTCGCAGCCTTGATGCTCGCGCTGCTGTTGAGCCTGCCGCTGTTCATGGCCTACACCTTCGCCATCCCGCTGGTGTGCCTCTCCGGGCGCGAGCCCGTGGCGGCGCTCAAGGCGAGCTTCTACGCTGTGGCGGCCAGCTGGGCACCGTTTCTGGTATTTGGATTGATTTACATCGTGCTCGCACTGCTCGCCACGATTCCGCTGATGCTCGGCTGGCTGGTGTTGTTGCCACTGACCTTTGCCTCGGGCTACGTCGCGTATCGTGAGGTGTTTGCGGAAAGCGCAGCAGCAATTTAGCCGCGCCACGCCGCGCGCGCCACCACCCACACGTCGACCTGCTCCACACCGGACTTGCGCAGTGTGGCGGCGAATTCCTGCACCGTATGCCCGGTGGTCATCACGTCATCCACAATCGCCACATGACGCGCCTTGATCGGCCTTGTCACCCGGAACGCCCCTTTGATATTTTTGCGGCGCGCGGCGGTGGGCAGCAAGGATTGCACCGAGGTGTGACGCATCCGCTCGCAGCTTCGATAATCCAGCGGGATGTTGAGCGCACGCGCAATCGGGCGCGCGATCTCCAGCGCCTGATTGAAGCCGCGTTCGCGTAGACGCGCCCGATGCAGCGGCACGGGAATGATGCGCTCCGGCCACGCCCGCAGCTGCTGTGCGAGATGCACAGCCATCAGTTCGCCCAGCACCCGCGCCAGCGGCAGCCGGGCGTTGAACTTCAGACGCTGAATAAGCTGATCCGCCGGTGGCGTATAGCACAGCAGGCTGTGGCTGCGAGCATAGTCAGGCGTTTGCTGCTGGCACGCGCCGCATATCAAGTCGCTGCGGATGGTCGGCAGCGGCAGTGCACAACGCGCACAGGCGCTGGTATTGTAGGGAAGCTCCGCCCGGCACGCCGCGCACAAGTCCTGCCCGTCGTCGCCGGTCTGGCCGCACAGCACACACACCGGCGGCATCAGCCAGGCGTGGATGCTTTTTAAGCAGTTGTCGATTAAATGCAGCGCCATCAGTTGACAGTGCTCCGCAAGCGTTTATGATGCAAGCCGTATCCAAACTCAGTGTAACAGCCTGCATGACCACTAAAACAGACGCCGTTGAAGCCCTGCTGAACCTGCCCTTCAACGACCTACTCTACCGCGCCCAGTGCGTACACCGCGAACACTTCGACGCCAACAGCGTGCAACTCTCCACGCTGCTGTCGATCAAGACCGGCGGCTGCCCGGAAGATTGCGGCTACTGTCCGCAGGCAGCACGCTTTCACACCGGCGTGGAAAACGAGGATCTGCTGCCACTGGCCACCGTGCTGGAGGCCGCGCGCGCGGCGCAGGCGAACGGCGCCACGCGCTTTTGCATGGGCGCGGCCTGGCGCGGGCCGAAGGAAAAAGACCTCGCACCGGTGCTGGAGATGGTCAAGGCCGTCCGCGCGCTGGGGCTGGAGACCTGCGCCACGCTCGGCATGCTGCGCGACGGTCAGGCCGAGCAGTTGCAGCAGGCGGGCCTCGATTACTACAACCACAATCTCGACACCGCACCGGAGTTTTACGGAGAAATCATTTCCACGCGCGATTACGAAGACCGCCTCGATACGCTGGAGAAGGTGCGTAACGCAGGCTTGCGCGTCTGCTGCGGCGGCATCGTCGGCCTGGGTGAGTCGCGCCGCGAACGCGCCGCGTTGATCGCGCAACTCGCCAGCCTCGACCCGCAGCCGGAGAGTGTGCCGATCAACAATCTGGTACAGGTGGAGGGCACACCGCTCTATGGCACGGACACACTCGATCCGCTCGAATTTGTGCGCACCATCGCCGCCGCGCGCATCACACTGCCGCACAGCCGCATACGCCTGTCCGCCGGACGCGAGCAGATGTCGGAAGCAGTGCAGGCGCTGTGTTTTCTTGCGGGCGCCAATTCGATTTTCTACGGCGACAAGCTCCTCACCACCGGTAATCCGCAGGCACAGCAAGACAACGTGTTGCTAGATAAGCTGGGCATGTGCCGCATTTGAATCAGGAAACACCAAGAATGCACCGCTTACGGGGGTGTCTCCTGATTCAAAACCCTGTTAACTCTACCCCCCACCCTGTCCCGCCCCCTAAACAAGGGGCGGGAACGTGGCGGAGAGTGTAGCCTTAAATAATGAACCCATGAGGAATACAAACCTGGGCGCAGCACTCGCGCGTCGCCGTGACGACCACCTCTACCGCACGCGGCGTATGCTTGAAGGCCCGCAAGGCGCAGAAGTCGTCATCGACGGGCAACGCTATCTCAACTTTTGCAGCAACGATTATCTCGGCCTCGCCAATCACCCGCAGGTAATCGAAGCCTTGCAGTGCGGGGCTGCGCAATACGGCGTCGGCAGCGGCGCGGCGCATTTGATCTGCGGTCACAGCACTGCACACCACGCGCTGGAAGACGAACTCGCCGCCTTCACACAACGTCCACGCGCACTGTTATTTTCCACCGGCTACATGGCCAATCTCGGCGTGATGGGTGCGTTGCTCGGTCGCGGCGACACGGTGCTGCAAGATCGCCTCAACCACGCTTCGCTCATAGACGCCGCGCAGTTGTCCGGCGCGCGGCTGCAACGCTATCTGCACGGTGACGTGGCGGCGCTTGAGCATAAACTTGCCGCCGGCAAGATAAAAAAAACTCTCATCGCCAGCGACGGCGTGTTCAGCATGGACGGCGACATTGCACCCGTAGCGCAACTCGCGGCGCTTGCGCGCGAGCATAAAGCCGCACTCATGATTGACGATGCGCACGGGCTGGGCGTGCTCGGCGCACACGGTGGCGGCACACTGGAGCAGCTTGGTTTGAATTTGGACGACGTGCCGGTGTTGATGGGCACGCTGGGCAAGGCCTTCGGCACTTTCGGCGCCTTCGTCGCGGGCAGCGAGGAACTCATCGAGACAATGATTCAACAGGCACGCAGCTACATCTACACCACGGCGCTGCCGCCCGCGCTCGCCGAAGCGACGCGCGCCAGTCTTAAGCTGGTGCAAACCGAAGCTTGGCGGCGTGAGCGGCTGCATCAATTGATTGCGCGCTTCACCCGCAACGCCTCAGAATTAAAACTCTCCTTCATGCCGTCACTGACACCGATACAGCCATTGCTCATCGGTGACAGCGCGCAGGCGCTTGCACTCAGTGAAAAATTATTCGCGCGCAACATCATGGTAAGCGCCATCCGGCCGCCGACCGTGCCGCAGGGTCAGGCGCGTTTGCGTATCACGCTCTCCTGCGCGCACAGCGAGGCGCAGGTGGATCGTCTGCTCGAAGAGCTGTCAGTACACACATGACACTGTTTAGTGAAACAGCCGGGCATGGCCCCGACCTCGTGCTGCTGCACGGCTGGGGACTGCACAGCGGCGTATGGGAACAGACCGCCGCTGTGCTGGCGGAGAATTTCCGCGTCACGTTGATTGATTTGCCGGGCCATGGCCGCAGTCCATTGTTGTCCGGCCATTATTCGCTGACCACGCTCGCGCAACAGTTGCTGGAGTCCGCGCCGCCGCACGCGATGTGGCTGGGTTGGTCGCTGGGCGGCATCATCGCCCTGCATCTTGCCGCGCTGCACCCTGAACGGGTGAATAAATTGATACTGGTGGCGAGCACGCCGAAGTTCGTGAACGCGCCGGATTGGGAACACGGTGTGACGGCGGACACGCTGGATGAATTCGCCCACACGTTGGCCTCCGATTATCGCGCCTGTATCAAGCGCTTTCTCGCACTCCAGCTACGCGGTAGCGCGCATGCCACAGAGACGCTGCGCCGTCTCGACGCTATCGCCTTCCGGCATGGCGAGCCCGATCCGCGGGCACTCTCCGCCGGGCTTGCGCTGCTGCGCGACAGCGATTTGCGCGCCGAATTAGGCAGCATCAACTGCCCCGTGCGGGTCATCGCGGGCGAACGCGATACGCTGACGCCGCCAGACGCTCCGCGTTATCTCGCCACTCATCTGCCGCAGGCACATCTATCCGTCATCGCCGGAGCGGGACATGCACCCTTTCTCTCGCACGCGCAGGAGTTTATGCGTATCCTCAACGAATTTCTGCACTCAGGAGACACAGTTTATGACGACATCTCATAAACTGTGTCTCCTGAGTAACAACCCCGTTTACTCTACCCCCACCCTGTCCCGCCCCCTCAACAGGGGGCGGGAACGTGGCGGAAAGTGTAGCCTTACTTATTCAGCCTATGAGCAATGACGTGCAAGACAATCCCTATCAACTAGATAAACGTCTGCTGCAAAGCGCCTTCAATCGCGCGGCGCGCGGCTACGATGATGCGGCACTATTACAGCGCGAAGTAGGTATGCGCATGCTGGAGCGCCTCGAGCTCATGCGGCTTAATCCTGCGCTGATTGTCGATGCTGGTGCGGGCACCGGCCTGCACACGCGCGCCCTTACTAAGCGTTACAAAAATTCTGCTGTGCTCGCGCTTGATATCGCCCCAAACATGCTGCACGAAGCCCGGCGTTACATACCGTTTTGGCGCCTCTGGTTTAATAAACAACAATGCTTTGTCTGCGCCGATATTGACGCACTGCCTCTGCGCGATGCCTCGGTGGACATGATCTTCTCCAACCTCACGCTGCAATGGTGCAATGATCTCGACCGGACATTGGGAGAGCTGCGCCGCGCGCTCAAACCCGGTGGGCTGCTGATGTTCTCCACCTTCGGCCCCGACACATTGAAGGAGTTGCGCGCAAGCTGGGCGTATGTCGATGAGCACAATCACGTCAACGCGTTTCTCGACATGCATGATGTTGGCGACGCGCTGGTGCGCGCGCACTTTGTCAGTCCGGTGATGGATGTCGAGCGCTACACACTCACCTATCCGGATGTCTACGCGTTGATGCGTGACCTCAAGGCCATCGGCGCGCACAACGTCACGGCGGGCCGCGCCCATGGCCTCACCGGCAAGGGCCGCTTGCGCGCACTCAGTGAGGCCTACGAAGGTTGGCGTCAGGAGGGCGTATTACCCGCAAGCTATGAAGTGGTGTACGGCCACGCCTGGGTAGCGGAGGTAGATGTAGCGCAAAAATCCCGCGACGGAACGATCAAGATTCCGCTGGCAAGTTTGCGTGGGCGTAAGGGGCCATGACGCGCGGATTTTTTATCACCGGCACCGACACCGGCGTCGGCAAGACCTGGGTGACGCTGGGTCTGCTCAATGCGCTCGCCGCCGTCGGTTACCGCACGGCGGCGATGAAGCCGGTGGCGAGTGGCGTGATCGAAACGCCGGAAGGTCTGGGCAATGAAGACGCCCTGCTGTTACAGCAGCAGGCCTCTGTCACGCTCGCCTATAACGTGGTTAATCCATATCTGTTCGTGCCGCCCATCGCGCCACACCTCGCCGCGCAACGTGCGGGACGGCGCATCGAGATCGCGCACATCAAAAAGGTGTTTGATGAAATCGCCGCGCAGGCGGACTGTGTGGTGGTGGAAGGCGCGGGCGGCTGGTGTGTGCCGCTCAATGAGCACGAGATGATCGCCGATCTTGCGGTGGCGCTGGGTTTACCGGTGGTGCTGGTGGTGGGGATGCGGCTGGGGTGTTTGAATCACGCGCTGCTGACGTGTGAAAACATTGCGCGTTATGGCGTATCGCTCGCAGGCTGGGTCGCCAACACTATTACGCCGGAATTTGCGGAGCTCGAAGAAAATATTGCGGCACTGAGTGAGCGCATCAGCGCGCCGCTGCTCGGCGTAGTGTCCCACCTGCCCGCACTGGATGCGCGGCAGGTGGGAAAGGCATTGCGCGTGGAAAAACTGCTGCGTTAGCGCGTCACCGCTGACGGCGCCAGTGCCCGCTGCAATTTTTTCATCGCGTTGGTTTCAAGCTGACGGATGCGTTCGGCGGATACTTGATAGCGCGCCGCCAAATCGTGCAGTGTAACTTTATTGTCCGTCAGCCAACGCTGCTGGACAATATCGCGGCTGCGCTCATCAAGTGCGGCCAATGCGTCCTGCAGGCGCTCGCTGCGATCTTTGTCCCAGTCGCTCTGCTCAAATTGTGTGGACGGATCCATGCGCAGATCCGGCAGGTATGCGGCGGGCGCAAACTGCGCCGTGCCGTCGTCATCGTCGGCGTGGGCATCAAAGGCGTAATCGTGGCCGCTCATGCGCGACTCCATTTCGCGCACGTCGTGGGCGCTCACGCCCAAGTCCCTGGCGACGGCATTCACCTCGTCGTTGCTGAACCAGCCGAGGCGCTTGGACGCACTGCGCAGGTTGAAAAAGAGTTTGCGCTGCGCCTTAGTGGTGGCGACCTTGACGATGCGCCAGTTGCGCAGGATGAATTCGTGCATTTCGGCGCGTATCCAGTGCACGGCGAATGACACCAGACGCACGCCCATAGTCGGATCAAAGCGATGCACCGCCTTCATGAGGCCGATGTTGCCTTCCTGGATGAGGTCGGCCTGCGACAGGCCATAGCCGTTGTAGCCGCGCGCGACATAAATCACAAAGCGCAGGTGCGCCAGCACCAGGCGACGTGCGGCGTCGAGGTCGTTGTCGCCTTGGTAGCGCACCGCGAGCGCGTGTTCTTCGCTCGCACTCAACATGGGTACACTGTAGGCGGCGCGGATATAGTGGTCGATACTGCCGACCGGCGCCGCCAACTGCATTTCGGTATCCCTGACCATCGTTTTACCCTCTATCCAATGCTGGTACTATTTTAGCACTCTGCAATGAGAGTGCCAGACCTGGTAAAAAGTTCAATCAGATAATGGGGTTGGCGCTGTAGCCGTGGCGGCTCAAGCCCGCCCCTGCAACTGCCGCAGAGCTTGATACTGCTGGAGGATGAGCAGCAGGCTGCGCACGCGCGCCATAAACGGCCCGGCGGCGATGGGTTTGGTCACAACATCATTGCTGCTGGCCTCCAGCACCTCGGCCAGCACCCGCCCATCACTCTGGCCCGCGATCACGAACATCGGCAGGGCCTGCGGCGAATAACGCAGTTCTGCGCGTATGGCACGCACCAGGTCACCGCCGGTCATCTTGCCCGTCAAGAAGGTAGTCCGTGAGTACGAGGTCGAAGGGTGCCGCCTGTGGCCGCGCCGCCGAGGGCAGAGCTCCAGCGCCTGCTCGGCGTCCGGCACATGCACCCGTTGCAGGCTATAACTTTGCAGCAGGTCGCAGATCACCCGCGCGCTGGTGGGGCTGTCTTCCGCGAAAAGTACACGCCCGCCCAGGGCGAACTAATGCTGCATCAGCGAAGCAATGTGCGCCGCCATCGCGGGATAACCCTCAGGCCTTGTCAAAATAGTCCGTCGCCCCCCATGTCCGGCAGGGGCAGCACGGCGGTAATACAATCAAAGCGTCCGCTGGCACAGGCCTTAAGTCCCTCTCCGGCGGAGGCACAGGGTGACATCCGCGCCCCCGATTTCCGCGCGCAGGCCGCGAGCGATCAACGTGCGCGAAACTCTGGATCCATCCACCACCAGAAGATGAGACGCGTCAGTCATGGGGATTCATGTCAAGAGTTCAGGCCGGCTCGATATTCGTCAAATGCCGCCCCACGGATAGCCACGCACCCAGCAGGCCCAGTACGGCGCCTGCGGAGATAAGCCACAGTGTAAGCGTGAAACTGAGGCCACTCAAATGGAAATCGCTTTGATAAAGCGCGGCGAGCTGCTGCACTGGCCCGTTCAGCAGCCAGAGCGCGAGGCTCACCATCACCCAGGCGCACACGCCGCCCAAGGCGCCGCGCCACATGCCGCTGTATAAAAACGGGCGACGGATGAAGGCGTCGCTGGCGCCGATGAGTTTGCTGACCTCAATTTCATCGCTGCGGCTTTGCACCGCAAGCCGCAGCGTATTGCCGACGATAAACAGAACCGCCACCGCGAGCAACAGCGCAAGCAGTTGTACGGCGCGTTCGATCACGGCCATGATCGCGTGCAGACGCTTGAGCCACTGCTCGTCAAATTCGGCCAGCTCCACCTCGGGCAGCGCGCGCACCTGTTCCAGTAATCGCCCGGCGCCATCCTCGATTTCCCCCAGCTGCAGCACCAGCACCGCAGGCAGCGGATTTTCATCGAGCGCATCGAGCGCCGCGCCAAAGCCGGAGAGGCGGCGAAATTCCTCCAGCGCCTCGGTGCGCGAAATGGCGCGCACCGAGGCCAGCGCGGGCCACGTGCGCAACCGCACCGCCAGCGTCCGGGCCTCCTCGTCGCTGACCTCCTGCTTGAGAAACAACGTGACCTGGGTGCCGCCCTTCCATCCCGCGCCCACCTGTTGCGCATGCTCCAGCACGAGATACAGCGCCGTCGGCAGCGCGAGTGCGATGCCGATTACAACAACGGTCATCAGCGTAGCCGCACGTGCACACCACAACTGGCCGAGGCTGTAAAAAAACGCCTGCACATGCTGTGCTGTGTAGGCCTTGATCGACAGTGAAGCAGCCGTACTCCGCTCCGCCGCAGGACGCGCCACGGGACGTGCGACAGCGGTAACAGGATCGCGGCGGCGCGGTGTCGCGCCACTGCGGCGGCGTTTGAAAAACGAGATCATGGTGTCGCGCTGTCCGCCACCAGTTGGCCATCCTTCAGGGTGAGGGTGCGGTGCGGCAGGTGACGGATCAACTCAAGGTCGTGCGTGGCCACCAGCACGCTCACGCCGAACTGGTTAAATTCCTGAAACAGCGCCATGACCTCGCGCGACAATTCCGGATCGAGATTTCCGGTTGGTTCGTCGGCCAGCAGCAGCAGCGGCTTGTGCACCACGGCGCGCGCGATGCCGACACGCTGCTGCTCACCGCCGGAGAGCGTCACCGGGTAGGCGCGCTCCTTGCTGAGCAGACCGACCTTGTCGAGCGCGGCATGCACGCGGCGCGCGGTGTCGTCACGGCTGAGGCCCGCGATCACCAGCGGCAACGCAACGTTGTCAAACACGGTGCGGTCGTGCAGCAGCTTGTGATTCTGAAACACCATGCCGATACTGCGCCGCAGCTTGGGCAGGCCGCGCCGGGTGACACCGGAGAGACTCTGACCATTCACCACTATCTGGCCGAAGCTGGCGCGCTCAAGCAGGGTAATGAGCCGCAGCACCGTGCTCTTGCCGGCGCCGGAACGACCAGTGAGGAAGACCATCTCGCCGCGCGCGAGCTCGAAGCTCACCTCGCGCAGCGCCTCGAATCCGCCGGGGTGGCGCTTGGAAACGTGATTAAAGAGGATCATATAAATACAGTGTCAAGTAGCAAGTGACAAGTAGCAAGAAAATAAGGCTCTGCCAACCATTCTCTTGTTACTTGCTACTCGTTTTCCTCAAACAATGCGTCCACAAATTCCTCGGCATTAAATTCACGCAAATCGTCTATGCCTTCACCGATGCCGATGTAGCGTATCGGCACGCCAAGTTTCCTGGCGATGGCGAAGATGATGCCGCCCTTGGCGGTGCCGTCGAGCTTGGTCAGCGTTATGCCGGTAAGCCCCACCGCCTGATGAAATTGCAGCGCCTGCGCCAGCGCATTCTGTCCCATGCCGGCATCCACCACCAGCATCACCTCGTGCGGCCCGGAGGGCTCCGCCTTGGCGATGACGCGCTTGACCTTCTTCAGCTCCTCCATCAGATTGGCCTGCGTGTGCAAACGCCCGGAGGTATCGGCAATCAGCACCTCCACATTGCGCGCGCGCGCCGCCTGCACCGCATCGAAAATCACTGAGGCGGAATCCGCGCCCGCATGCTGCGCCGCGATCACCGGCACCTGATTGCGTTCGCCCCAGACCTGTAACTGCTCCACGGCGGCGGCGCGAAAGGCGTCACCGGCGGCGAGCATCACGCTGCGCCCGTCACGCTGTAACTGCCGCGCGAGCTTGCCGATGGTGGTGGTCTTGCCAGCACCGTTGACCCCCACCATGAGCAGGACAAATGGTTTGGTGTCGGGCGCGATCACCAGTGGGCGGCTGCACGGTTGCAGAATGGCCAGCAACTCTGCCCGCAACGCGCGGAGCAGGGCCGCCGCATCGCTCAACTCGCGCCGCCCGAGACGCGCGCCGATGTTGGCCAATACGGCATGCGTCACCTCCACGCCGACATCCGCAGTCAACAGGCGCGCCTCCAGAGTCTCCAGCAGATCAGCGTCATCGGCACGCAAACCGCGCAGCCAGCCGGTGAGGTCGCCGCGCGTGCGCTTCAGCGCATCCCCCAGGCGCGCGAGCATTCCGCTCTCGCCATCGGCGTCCGTCGCCGTATCAGGTTTTTTGAAACCAAACAGGGATTTCAGTGTCATAGCTGTGGCTTCTATTAATGAGCTATCCTATCTCACTTGAAACAAGGATGACATGATGCACAGGGTGCCTCTAAATAAGTATATCTTAGCTGGCCTGTGCCTGTGGGCCGCCGCGTTCGCGGTGAACGCGCAAGACACCTCTCCCGCCACCCACGAATATCGTCTTGCCAACGGCCTCAAGCTGATCGTGCGGGAAGATCACCGCGCACCGGTCGTGGTGTCGCAGGTCTGGTACAAGGTGGGATCAAGTTACGAAAATAATGGCGCCACCGGCCTCTCGCACGTGCTCGAACACATGATGTTCAAGGGCACCCGCAAGCATGGGCCGAACCAATTCTCCCGCATCATCGCGCAGAACGGCGGGCGCGAAAACGCCTTCACCGGACGCGATTACACCGCTTATTTTCAGCAACTGGAAAAAGGCCGCCTCGCGGTGAGCTTTGAGCTCGAAGCCGACCGCATGCGCAACCTCAAGCTCAACCAAGAGGAATTTGCGAAAGAGGTGCGCGTGGTAATGGAGGAGCGCAGGCTGCGCACCGATGACGACCCGGAAGCGCTGACCTACGAACAATTCAACGCGGCCGCGTTTCACAACAATCCTTACCGCATTCCGGTGATCGGCTGGATGGGCGATCTGGAGAATCTGCGCGTAGCCGATCTTCAGACCTGGTACAAAACCTGGTATGCGCCGAACAACGCGACGCTGGTCGTGGTGGGTGACGTGCAGCCGGATGCAGTCTTCAATCTCGCCAAAAAATATTTCGGCGCGCTGAAACCCGCGTCACTCGCCGCCCTCAAACCGCACAGCGAACCTGAGCAGATCGGCCTGCGCCGCATCACGGTAAAGGCCCCGGCGGAGCTGCCGTATCTGCTCATGGGTTATCCCGCGCCGGTGCTGAAATCGGTGAGCGCCAGCGACGCCTGGGAGCCATATGCGCTGGAGATGCTGTCGGCGCTGCTCTCCGGCGGCGACAGCGCGCGGCTCGCTAAACATCTGGTGCGCGACCAGAAAATCGCGGCCAACGCCAGCGCCGGCTACAACCTCACCGCGCGCCTGCCCGACATGTTCATGATTGACGGCACACCGGCCCGGGGTCGCACCATCGACGAACTGGAGCAGGCACTGCGCGGCGAGATCAAGCGCCTGCAGGATGAGCCGGTGAGTGAGGCGGAACTGGCGCGCATCAAGACCCAGGTAGTGGCGAATGAAATCTATCAACGCGACTCCACCTTCGCGCAGGCGATGCAGATCGGCACGCTGGAAACCGTCGGCCTCAACTGGCGCCTGATGGACAGCTACGTGGAAAAAATCACTGCGGTGACGGCGCAGCAGGTGCAGCAGGTGGCGCGCAAATATCTCATCGACGACCGCCTGACCATCGCCGTGCTGGAGCCCTTGCCCATCGACCCCGATAAACCGCGCGCCGCAGCGACTGGCGCAACGGGAGGCCACAATGTCCGTTAAACAGGAGACACAAAGTAAGGAAGCATCGCTGTCGGGATGTCTCCTGAGTAAAAACCCTGTTAACTCTACCCCCACCCTGTCCCGCCCCCTCAACAGGGGGCGGG
>CAWUTX010000101.1:0-10882 GCA_963925015.1 uncultured Gammaproteobacteria bacterium | reverse complement strand
AGCACGCCGGTGGAATCGGTGTGGGCCAATCCGCGCGAGCTCGCCACCGCGCGCGCGGATTGGCCACGTCTCGCCGCGCTGCTTGATCTGGATACTCCCCGCCTCGCCGACTATCTGGCGACACGGCTGGAGCGCGAGTTCGTCTATCTCAAGCGGCGCATCGACCCCGATCTCGCCGCGCGCGTGATGGCGCTCAATGTGCCTGGCGTCGCGCTCACCCGCGAGTATCGCCGCTACTACCCGGAGGGCGAGGTCACGGCCCACGTGCTCGGCATCACCGGCGTCGACGACAACGGACAAGAAGGCATCGAACTCGCCTACGACGATTGGCTGCACGGCGTGCCAGGCGCCAAGCGTGTCATCAAGGATCGTCTCGGCCGTATCGTGCAGGACGTAGAAAGCTTGGCGCTGCCGCGCCCCGGACGCGAGCTGCGTTTGAGCATCGATCGCCGCATCCAGTACCTCGCCTACCGCGAACTCAAAAGCGCGGTGATCGAGCATCAGGCGCATGCGGGCTCGGTGGTGATGATGGACGCCACCACTGGCGAAGTGCTGGCGATGGTGAATCTCCCCGCCTACAACCCGAATCGTGCCAGCGAGGCGCACAGCGGTCGCACCCGTAACCGCGCCGTGACCGATCTGTTCGAGCCCGGCTCCACCATCAAGCCATTCACCGTCGCCGCCGCGCTGGAATCCGGACAGTATCGACCCGATACCATGATCGACACCTCGCCCGGTCTGATGCGCATCGGCAGCAGGGAAATCAATGACATCCGTGACTACGACCGCATCGACGTCGCCACCGTAATCCAGAAATCGAGCAACATCGGCGCTGCCAAGATGGCGCTCGCGATCCCGCGCGAGAAATTGTGGCAGACGTTTTCGCACGCGGGCTTCGGCGCCGTCACCGGCAGCGGTTTTCCGGGCGAGGCGGGCGGCGTGCTGACATATTATCCGCACTGGCATGAAATGGACCGTGCCTCGCTCGCCTTCGGTTACGGGCTTTCAGTCACCACGCTGCAACTCGCCGAGGCCTACACCACCATAGCGAACGGCGGCCAACTGCATCCGGCGTCGTTCCTGCCTCTGAAGACGCCGGTGAACTCCAGCACGGTGATGCAGGCCGACACCGCCGCCGCCTTGCGCGCCATGCTGGAGAGCGTGACGAATGAGGGCGGCACCGGCCTGCTCGCGCGCGTAGCGGGTTACCGCGTGGCGGGCAAGACCGGCACGGTGCGCAAGCTCGGAGCTAAGGGCTACGTCAAGGATCGTTATCTTTCGCTGTTTGCAGGCTTTGCGCCCGTGAGCCAGCCTCGCCTGGCCATGGTGGTGATGATCAACGAGCCGGGCGGCGGCCAGTATTACGGCGGCCAGGTCGCGGCGCCGGTGTTCGCGAACGTGATGGCCGGCGCCCTGCGCCTGCTCAATGTCGCCCCGGATGACCTCGCCACAGCTACACAACAACTGGCACAAGACAGCCGCGGCACCGGCTTATATAAGGTGAGCACCCTGCCGGCGCGCGACACGCGCCTGCCCCCGCAACTGGAAAACGCCGAATGATCGCTGCCTCGCACTCACACCACCATGCTCCTGCGGCACACAAGCTGTCCACGCTGCTCGCGGGTTTAGCCGATGTCGCCCCGGCCTGCGAGCGCCTGATCTACGGGTTGTCGCTGGACAGCCGCACCACCCGCGCCGGTGACCTGTTTCTCGCCTGCCACGGCACGCGCACCGACGGCCACGCCTACATTGATCCAGCCACCCGGGCAGGTGCGGTAGCCATCGCATGGGAAATGGCGCCGGGACACGCCCACCCTGATCTGCCGCCCGATTGCAGTGGACGCAACGGCCGCCTGCCGACGTTCGGCATTGAGCAATTGAGCCAGCACGTGGGTATCATCGCCGAGCGTTTTTATGACTACCCGTGCCGGGAGCTCCAGATCGTCGGCATCACCGGCACCAACGGCAAGACTTCAATCAGCCATCTGCTGGCGCAGGCATTAACAGAAGACAAGAAGCCCGCCTGTGGTGTGATAGGCACGCTGGGTTACGGACCGTACGACAAACTCCAGCCCGCGCGCCATACCACGCCCGATGCACTCACCCTGCACGCACTGCTGGCGGAATTCCGCGCCGCGCGCGCGCGCCATGTCGTGATGGAGGTTTCCTCGCATGCGCTGGCGCAGGGCCGCGCCAACGGCGTCAGTTTCGATACCGCAGTATTCACCAACCTCACGCGCGATCATCTCGATTATCACGTCACCATGGAAGAGTACGGTCAGGCCAAGCGCCGGCTGTTCTTTATGCCCGGCCTGCGTCATGCGGTCATCAACGCCGATGACGCCTATGGGCGCGAACTCATCAGCGCCCTGCCAGCGCATGTGAAACTGCTCAGTTACGGCCTCACCGCCGCCGCCGCAGGCGGTGTGCGCGGCAGCCGGCTCAAGCTCAGTCCCGGCGGTCTGCGCATGAAGGTGCACACGCCCGTCGGGGAAGGTATCTTGCACAGTCCCCTGCTGGGCCGCTTCAACGCCTCCAATCTGCTCGGCGCACTGGGCGCTCTGCTGGCCATGGGCAAGCCGCTGCCAGACGCGCTCGATCGGCTCGCGCAGGCGCGCCCCATTCCCGGCCGCATGGAACGCTTCGGCGGCGGGCGCAAACGTCCGCTGGTAGTGGTGGATTACGCCCACACACCAGACGCGCTCAGCCAGGCGCTGGAGACCTTGCGTGAACACACGACAGCCGACGGCAAGCTGTGGTGCATCTTCGGCGCCGGTGGCGACCGCGACCGCGGCAAGCGTCCGCTGATGGGCCACGCGGCACAGCAACACGCCGACTTCATTGTACTCACCGACGACAATCCGCGCACCGAAGACCCGGTGAGCATCATCGCCGAAATCCTCGGCGGCATGTCCAATCCGGACGCGATTTACATCCACCGCGCACGCGGCGAGGCCATCTCCTTCGTGCTGCACCATGCGCAGCCCGGCGACACCGTGCTGATCGCGGGCAAAGGGCACGAGGACTACCAGCACATCGGCGATGCAAAAATCCCGTTCAGCGACCGTGAGCAGGTGTTGCGCCTGCTGAACGCAATGGAGCCATGATCAGCATGCCACTCTCCGCCGCCGCGCACCTGCTCGCCGCCGAACATCTGGGGGCGGATGTGGAATTCCACGGCGTGAGCACCGACACACGCAGCCTGCAACGCGGCAATCTGTTTGTCGCGCTTAACGGCCCGAATTTCGACGGCCACCGTTTTGTGCCTGAGGCCGCAGCCAAGGGCGCGGCCGCCGCACTGGTGAGTGAACGCGTGGACACCGCTCTGCCCCAACTCGTGGTGCCGCACACGCGCACCGGCCTCGGCCAGCTCGCCGCCGCCTGGCGCGCGCGCTTTCCACTGCCGCTCATCGCCGTCACCGGCAGCAACGGCAAGACCACAGTTAAGGAAATGATCGCCGCCATCGTCGCGCAGAGCGGGCCGGTGCTGGTCACGCACGGCAACTTCAACAACGACATCGGCGTGCCGCTCACGCTGTTCCGCCTCGACGGCAAACAGCGTTACGCAGTGATAGAAATGGGCGCCAACCATGCGGGCGAAATCGGCACTCTCACGCGCATCGCGCAACCGACGGTCGCGCTCATCACCAATGCCGGCCCGGCGCACCTCGAAGGTTTCGGCAGCATCGAAGGCGTGGCGCACGCCAAGGGTGAAATCTTCGGCGGCCTCGGCGCCGACGGCATCGCCGTCATCAACGCCGACGACGCTTACGCGGAACTGTGGCGCACGCTGGTAGGCCATCACCGCACACTCAGCTTTGGAATGACCCAGTCCGCAGATGTGAGCGCAGAATGGGAAGCGCACGCCGATGGCAGCGTGCTGCACCTGGTGACTCCGGCGGGCACGCTGGCGCTGCGCCTCAAGCTTCCGGGCCGACACAACGTGATGAACGCGCTGGCCGCCACCGCCGCCGCGCTGGCGGCCGGTGCGCCGCTCACCGACATTCAGTATGGCCTGGAAAACATGCAGCCGGTCGCGGGCCGGTTACACATCCGCGCCGGCCGCAACGGCGCGCGCATCATCGACGACAGCTACAACGCCAACCCCGCCTCGCTCGCTGCGGGCCTTGCAGTGCTCGCCGCACAACTCGGCGCGAAGTGGCTGGTGCTGGGCGATATGGCGGAATTGGGGCCGGACGCTGAGCGTCTGCACAGTGAAGTGGGGCACGGCGCGCGCGCGGCAGGTGCCGAGCAACTTTACAGTGTGGGCTCACTGAGCCGTGAGGCTGCACAAACCTTCGGCCCGGGCGCGCACCACTTCGCTACGCAAGCCGAACTCATCGATGCACTCCGCGTCGCGCTTATGGACAAGCACGCAGACGCCGTCACGCTGCTGGTAAAGGGCTCGCACAGCGCACAGATGGAGCGCGTGGTCGCGGCACTCACGCTTACTCAGGAGACATAATGTATGACAACACCTCGTAAATTATGTCTCCTGAGTAAATACCGCGTTTACTCTGCCCCCACCCTGTCGCGCCCCCTCAACAGGGGGCGGGGACGTGGCGGAGAGTGCAGCCTTAATAATGAACTAATCAGTCACGACGCGGAGCACTAGCCCATGCTGCTTTACCTGTTCGCCTGGCTGGAAAAATTCTACACCGGCTTTAATGTCTTTCAGTACCTCACGCTGCGCGCCATCCTCGGCGTGCTCACCGCACTGCTGATTTCGTTGCTGCTCGGCCCGCGCATGATCCGTCTGCTGAGCTTCCGCCAGATCGGTCAGCAGGTGCGCAGCGATGGCCCGCAGAGCCACCTGAGCAAGGCCGGCACACCCACCATGGGCGGCGCGCTGATTCTGGCTTCCATCACTGTGGCCACGCTGTTGTGGGCCGACCTGGGCAATCGCCATGTCTGGCTGGTACTCATCGTCACGCTGCTGTTCGGACTCATCGGCGGCATCGACGATTATGCCAAACTGACGCAGGGCAGCTCGAAGGGACTGTCCGCGCGCGCCAAATATTTCTGGCAGTCGGTGGTGGGTTTGTGCGCGGCACTGGTTCTGTTTTACACCGCACAGATTCCCGCCGAGACACAATTCATCATACCGTTTTTCAAGCACGCCTCTATTGAGCTTGGCGCGCTGTTCATCCTGCTCGCCTATTTCGTTATCGTCGGCACCAGCAACGCGGTCAATCTCACCGACGGTCTCGACGGCCTCGCCATCCTGCCCACGGTGATGGTGGGCTCGGCGTTGGGCATCTTCGCCTACGTTACCGGCCACGTGAATTTCGCCCACTACCTCAGCATTCCCCACATCCCCGGCGTGGGCGAACTGGTGATTTTCTGCGGCGCACTCGCGGGCGCGGGTTTGGGCTTTCTGTGGTTCAACACCTATCCAGCGCAGGTGTTCATGGGCGACATCGGCGCGCTCGGTCTGGGCGCGGCGCTGGGTGTGATCGCCGTGGTGGTGCGCCAGGAGATGGTGCTGTTCATCATGGGCGGCGTGTTCGTGATGGAAACCGTGTCTGTGATTATGCAGGTGGCGTCGTTCAAGCTCACCGGAAAACGCATCTTCCGCATGGCGCCGCTGCATCACCACTTTGAACTCAAGGGCTGGCCCGAACCGCGCGTGATCGTGCGCTTCTGGATCATCACCGTGGTGCTGGTGCTGATCGGGCTGGCGACACTGAAGATACGTTGAGATGGCGACCGTCATTACACACGACGCAGCACTACCGCAGACCCTCATCGTCGGCCTGGGCAAGACCGGCCTGTCCTGCGCGCGTTTTCTCGGCGCACGCGGCGTGGCGTTTGCCGTCACCGACAGCCGCGCCGCGCCGCCCGGACTCGCCGCGCTGCAAAAAGAATTTCCCCGCGCACCGCTGTTGCTGAACGGCCTCGATGCCCATGCGTTGGCGCAGGCGACTCAGATCATCGTCAGCCCCGGCGTCAGTCTGCGCGATCCCGCGCTCGCCGCAGCACAGGCGCGCGGTGTGGAAATCATAGGCGATATCGAACTGTTCGCGCAGGCCGCGCATGCGCCGGTGATCGCCATTACCGGCTCTAACGGCAAGAGCACCGTCACCACACTGGTGGGTGAAATGGCCAAACGTGCGGGCCGCAAAGCGCGCGTGGGCGGCAATCTCGGCACGCCGGCGCTGGATATGCTGGTCGCTCCAGGCGTCCTGCCTCCCGTGCTGTACAGGGATGTACCAATGTCGCGGGAGACAGGACGCCGGGAGCGACCGACACTAAGCCATCCCTGGCTGGCGGAAAAGTCAGAGCCCGATCTTTACGTACTGGAACTGTCCAGCTTTCAACTGGAGACCACGCGTTCGCTCAACGCTGCGGCGGCGGTCGTGCTCAACATCACGCCCGATCACATGGATCGCTATGCTGACCTTGCCGAATATGCCGCAGCCAAAAGCCGCGTGTATCACGGCAGCGGCGTCATGGTGGTCAATCGCGATGATCTCATGGTCGCCACCATGAGCGAAGCGGGCAGAAAAATTTCCGGCTTCACCTTGAACGAACCCGCACACACGGATTTCGGCGTGCGCAGTGTGCAAGGCGAGCGCTGGCTCGCGCACGGCGAAAAAATCCTGCTACCCGCAAGCGCGTTACGCATCAAGGGTGACCACAACATCGCCAACGCGCTCGCTGCGCTGGCGCTGGGCGAGGCCGTAGGCCTGCCCATGGGCGCGATGCTGGAGGCATTGAAAGAATTCGCGGGCCTGCCGCACCGCTCGCAGTGGGTAGCGGAGCGGGATGGCGTGAGCTGGTACAACGACTCCAAAGGCACCAACGTGGGCGCGACGCTCGCGGCGCTGTCCGGACTTGGTGCTACGCTCGGTACCAGCAAGATCATACTCATCGCGGGCGGCGACGGCAAGAGCGCCGACTTCTCTGTTTTACGCGCAGCGGTCGCCACACACGCACGCGCGGTGGTACTGATCGGCCGCGATGCGCCGCTGATCGAAGCAGCGCTCGCTGATACGGCGCCGCTGGTACAGGCGAGCGACATGAAAGATGCGGTACGCAAGGCACAGCATCTCGCGCAGGCGGGTGATGCAGTATTGCTGTCACCAGCCTGCGCCAGCTTCGACATGTACAGCGGCTATGAGGAACGCGGGCGCGTATTCGCCGCTGCGGTGCGCGCCTGTCTGGGAGAAATGTCGCCGTGAGCGTGCTGCGCTATTTCGGTACCGCCCGGCAGCGACCAGGCTCTGCACAGGCGGCAGCGCCTGCGCGTCCGATGGATATGTGGCTGCTGAGCGCGGCGCTGGCCCTGCTCGCCATCGGCGTGGTCATGGTCGCCTCAAGCTCCATCACCAGCGCCGAGCGCGCCACCGGCCAGCCGTTTTATTTTCTGCTGCGTCAAAGCGCGTTCATCGGCGTCGGCCTGGTGTGCGCGTGGCTGGTATGGCACATCCGTCTGGTGTACTGGGAAAAGTATGGCGCGCCGTTGCTGGTGGTGGGCATGCTGCTGCTGCTGCTGGTAATCATGCCCGGCATCGGGCACACAGTGAACGGTAGCACACGCTGGCTCGTGCTCGGGCCGGTGAACCTGCAGCCCTCGGAATTCGTCAAACTCCTGGTGGTGATCTACCTCTCTGGCTATCTGGTACGGCGCGGCGCCGAGGTGCAGAACTCGCTGCGTGGCTTTCTCAAGCCGATGACGGTCTTTGTGCTGATGGCCGCGCTGCTGCTCGCCGAACCGGACTTCGGCGCCGCATTGATCATGCTCGCCACCGCGCTCGGCCTGCTGTTTCTCGCCGGCGCGCGCCTGTGGCAATTCGGCGCGCTGCTCCTGCTCGTAGTAGCCGTCTTTGGTGTGCTCGCGGTGGCCGCCCCCTACCGCCTGCAGCGTCTCACCACGTTTCTCAACCCCTGGGCCGATCCGTTCAACAGCGGCTTTCAGTTGACGCAGGCGCTGATCGCCTTCGGACGCGGCGACTGGTTCGGCGTGGGGCTCGGCGCCAGCATACAGAAACTGTTTTACCTGCCCGAGGCGCACACCGATTTTCTGTTTGCGGTGCTGGCCGAGGAACTGGGGCTGGTCGGCGCGCTCGTAGTGATCGCGCTGTTCGGCGTGATCGTGTGGCGCGCGTTTGCGCTCGCACAGCAGGCGATGCTGACCGGCAACCCGTTCGCGGCCTATCTCGCCTATGGCATCGGGCTGTTGATCGCGCTCGCCGCCGGCATCAACCTTGGCGTCAACATGGGCCTGCTGCCGACCAAGGGCCTCACCCTCCCGTTCATGAGTTACGGCGGCAGCAGCATCGTGGCCAGTTGCATCGCGGTAGCACTGCTCGCGCGCATTCATTACGAGGTGTACGTTCCGCAACGCAAGCCCTCCGGCCGGCCTACCATGGAGAGACCGTTATGGCGACGCGCGTTTTAATCATGGCGGGTGGCACCGGGGGACACATATTCCCCGCTTTGGCCGTCGCCGCAGAATTAAAGCAACACGGTTGGGACGTGCAATGGCTCGGTACGCGCGCGGGGCTGGAGGCCGAACTCGTGCCGCGCGCCGGATTTCCGATTTCCTTTATCATGGTGAGTGGGCTGCGCGGTAAGAGCGTGCTGAGCTGGGTGTTCGCACCCTACAAGCTCGGGCTGGCATTTCTGCAGTCGCTGGCGCTCATGTGGCAGATCAAACCCACTCTGGTGCTCGGCATGGGCGGCTTCGTCACCGGCCCCGGCGGGTTTGTAGCGTGGCTGCTCGACAAACCGCTGGTGATTCACGAACAGAACAGCATCGCGGGTCTCACCAATCGTCTGCTTGCACCGCTGGCCAACCGCGTGCTGGAGGCTTTCCCCGGCAGTCTGCCGAAAAAACACAAACCCTTGCACACCGGCAACCCGGTGCGCGTGGAGATTGCGGCGATAGCCGCCCGCCCGCGCACGGCGCACGACGGGCCGTTGCGGCTGCTGGTGCTGGGCGGCAGCCGTGGCGCGCGCGCGTTAAACGACGTGGTGCCGCGCGCCTTGCGCGAACTCGACGCAGCGCAGCGCCCCGAGGTGTGGCACCAGACCGGCGCGCAGCACTTCGAGGCGGCGCAGCAGGAATATCACGCAGCGAATGTGATGGCGCGCATCGCGCCGTTCATCGACGACATGGCTGAAGCGTACACCTGGGCCGATCTGGTGTTATGCCGCGCGGGCGCGTTGACCATTGCCGAGATGGCCTGCGCCGGCGTCGCCTCCATACTCGTACCCTACCCGTTGGCGGTGGACGATCACCAGACCCACAACGCGCGCTATCTGGCCGACGCGAACGCTGCGCTGCTGGTGCCGCAGCCGCAACTGACACCGCAACACCTCGGCTCCTTGATCGCACAATTTCAGCGCGCGCCCGAACGTCTGCGCGTCATGGGTGAGGCCGCGCATCGACTCGCCCTGCCCGACGCCGCCGCGCGCGTAGCCGATGTATGCCGCGAGATAGCGCATGGTTGACGCCCGTCACACCCTCGGTATGGGCCGCATGCGCCGCATCCATTTCGTCGGCATCGGCGGCGCGGGCATGGGCGGCATCGCCGAGGTGCTGCTCAATCTGGGCTACCAGGTGTCCGGCTCCGATCTGCACATAAACGCGATGACGCGCCGTCTCACCAAGCTCGGCGCGCAGATCGCCATCGGCCACGACGCGCACCATGTGGAAGGCGCCGACGTCGCCGTGACCTCCACGGCGGTGAAGAGCGACAATCCCGAAGTCATCGCCGCGCGCCGCCTGCGCATCCCGCTGGTGCCGCGCGCGGAAATGCTGGCCGAACTCATGCGCTTCCGTCACGGCATCGCCGTCGCCGGCACGCACGGCAAGACCACCACCACCAGCCTCATCGCGAGCCTGCTGGCCGAGGGCGGGCTCGACCCTACCTTCGTCATCGGCGGTCGTCTCAACAGCGCGGGCGCGAACGCGCGCCTGGGCAGCGGAAAATATCTGGTCGCCGAGGCGGACGAGAGCGACGCCTCGTTTTTATATCTGCAACCCATGCTCGCAGTGGTCACTAACATCGACGCCGACCACATGGACACCTACGGCGGCGACTTCACGCGCCTGCGCCAGGCCTTCGTCGAATTTTTGCATCACCTGCCGTTCTACGGCCTCGCCGTGCTGTGCGTGGACGACCGCGTGGTGCGCGAAATCCTGCCGCAGGTGACGCGCCCCGTGCTCACCTACGGATTTTCTGATAGCGCCGATCTCTATGCGCACGACATCCGTCAGGAACAGACGCGCACGCATTTCAAGGTGAAGCGCGGCGACGGCAGCGAATGGCTGTCGGTCACGCTCAATCTGCCGGGCCGCCACAACGTGCTGAACGCGCTCGCCGCGCTCGCCGTCGCGCACGAGGTCGGCGTGTCTGACGCTGCCATCCAGCGCGCGCTCGACGGCTTCCAGGGCATCGCGCGGCGCATGCAGGTCTACGGCGAGATCGCCACGCGTGGCGGCAAGGTATTGATGATCGACGATTACGGCCATCATCCGCGCGAGATCGCCGCCACCGTGCAAGCGATCCGTGGCGGCTGGCCGCACCGGCGTCTGGTGGTCGCGTTCCAGCCGCACCGCTACACGCGCACGCGCGACCTGTTCGAGGATTTCGCGCAGGTGCTGTCCGAGGTGGATGTGCTGGTGCTCACCGAGGTGTACGCCGCAGGTGAAGTACCCATCAGCGGCGCCGACGGCCGTGCACTGGCGCGCGCCATCCGCGCACGCGGCAAAATCGAGCCGGTGTTCGTCGAGCACGCCACCGAATTATCCGCCGCGCTCTCCGCCCTGCTCGCCGACGGCGACGTGCTGCTCACGCTGGGCGCGGGTGACATCGGCGCAGTCGCAGCAAAACTGGCAACGGAGTTGCGAGTAGCGAGTGGCGAGCCAAAC
>CAWUTX010000100.1:0-4859 GCA_963925015.1 uncultured Gammaproteobacteria bacterium | reverse complement strand
GATCTTTTATGGGGTAGACGGACAGGAGAGCAAGGAGTATCGTCTGATCGGGGCACTCAACGCCGGGAAATTCCTCTCCCACGCCCGTCAAGCGCTGGCACCCCCCTCTACTCTCTGATTTTCTGCTAATTGTGGCGAACTTCGCCGTTTAGACTCATTCCTGCTGGACAAACCGGCCTTGTCTGGGCACAATGAACCGGTCTTTGGCGTTGCGGGGAACCTCTGGATGGCAAAACTTCTGGTGTTGCATGGCCCCAATCTTAACCTGTTGGGCAGCCGTGAACCTGAATATTACGGCCATACCGGGCTTGCCGCGATCAATGCCCGGCTGGAAAAGCTGGCACAGGCGGCGGGCCACACCCTGCTCCATTTTCAGAGCAATGCCGAGCACGCCCTGGTAGACCGCATCCATGCCGCCCAGACCGAGGGCGTAAATTTCATCATCATCAACCCCGCCGCTTTCACTCACACCAGCGTCGCGCTGCGCGATGCACTGGCCGGGGTGGCCATCCCGTTTATCGAGGTGCATTTATCCAACGTCCACGCGCGCGAGGATTTCCGCCATGCCTCGTATTTCTCCGACATCGCGGTCGGCATCATCAGCGGGCTCGGCGCACTGGGCTACGAGCTTGCGTTACAGGCCGCAGTTCAGCGCCTGTCTGCCGCTACCCCCTGAACCAGGAACACCCTCATGGACATCCGCAAGGTTAAAAAGCTGATTGAGCTGCTGGAAGAATCCGGCATCGCCGAGATCGAAATCCGCGAAGGCGAGGAATCGGTACGCATCAGCCGCCACGGACAGGCCGGCACCCAAGTGGCGATGCAGCACGCAGTCCACACGTCGGCCCCCAGCAGCACCGCACCGGCCGCAGCCGTCGAGGCCACCGCGCCTGCCGAGCCGATCGGCCACACCGTGAACGCCCCCATGGTCGGCACCTTCTATCAGTCCGCAGCGCCCGGCACCCCCCCGTTTGTAACGCTCGGCCAGACCGTCAACGTGGGCGACACCCTGTGCGTGATTGAGGCGATGAAGATCATGAACCAGATCGAGAGCGACAAGGCCGGTGAAGTGAAATCGATGCTGGTGGAAAACGGCCAGCCCGTCGAATACGGCCAGCCGCTGTTTGTCATCGAATGAGTACAGCCTCCGCCCTACCCCTCCCTATAACGGCTATCCCCCATGCTTGAAAAGGTTGTCATCGCCAACCGCGGTGAAATCGCGCTGCGTATCCTGCGTGCCTGCCGTGAGCTCGGCATTAAAACCGTGGCGGTGCACTCCACGGTGGATCGCAATTTAAAACACGTGCTGCTGGCGGATGAGTCGGTGTGCATCGGGCCGCCGCCGTCGGCCCAGAGCTATCTCAATATCCCGGCGGTGATCAGCGCCGCCGAGGTCACCGACGCGGTCGCCATCCATCCCGGCTACGGCTTTCTGTCGGAAAATGCCGATTTCGCCGAGCACGTGGAGCAAAGCGGCTTCATTTTCATCGGCCCGCGCGCCGAGACTATCCGCTTGATGGGCGATAAAATCTCCGCCATCACCACCATGAAAAAAGCGGGAGTGCCCTGCGTACCCGGCTCCGACGGCCCGCTCGGCGACAACGCCAGGGAAAACTTCGCCACCGCGCGCAAGATCGGCTACCCGATCATCATCAAGGCCTCGGGCGGCGGCGGCGGACGCGGCATGCGCGTGGTGCACACCGACGCCACCCTGCTCAATGCCATCGTACTCACCAAGTCCGAGGCGCTCGCCGCGTTCGGCAACGACACCGTCTACATGGAAAAATTTCTCGAACACCCGCGCCACATCGAGTTCCAGGTGCTCGCCGACACCCACGGCAACGCGATCCACCTCGGCGAGCGCGACTGCTCCATGCAGCGCCGCCATCAGAAGGTCATCGAAGAAGCGCCCGCGCCCGGCATCCCGGAAAGACTGCGCAACAACATGGGCGAACGCTGCGCCGAGGCATGCCGCGACATCAAATATCGCGGCGCCGGCACGTTTGAATTTTTATACGAAAACGGAAAATTTTATTTCATCGAAATGAACACCCGCATACAGGTCGAACATCCCGTCACCGAGATGATCACCGGCATCGACATCGTCAAGGAGCAGTTGCGCATCGCGGCGGGCGAACGCCTGTCCGTCCGTCAGAGGGATGTCACCTGGCGCGGGCACGCCATCGAATGCCGCATCAATGCCGAAGACCCGGTGAAGTTCACGCCCTCACCCGGCACCATCACTCAGTTCCACGCTCCCGGCGGGCCGGGCGTGCGCGTGGACTCTCACATCTACAACGGCTACACCGTACCGCCGAATTACGACTCACTGATCGGCAAACTGATCGTGCATGGCGAAACCCGCGCCGCCGCACTCGCACGCATGAGCACCGCACTCGTCGAAACCGTCGTCGAAGGCATCAAAACCAACATCCCGCTGCACCGCGACATCATCGCCGATGCCGCCTTCCAGCAGGGCGGCACGTCCATTCACTATCTGGAAAAGAAGCTGGGGCTGTAAGCGCCTTGCTAGCCCATATTTAATTGATCTTTCTCATGCCACTGCCTGCGGCTGATAGAGGTACTTCTGGAAGCCGGAAAACACCTTGCCAATCTCCTCCGGCTTGCCGAGGTCGGCAACCGCATCAGCGATGGAATCGTGATACTTCAAGCGCAGTAGCGGCGTCAGCTTAGCCTGGTCGAGTTCTTCGACGCCGACGCTGACGTAGTGCGAGAGCACGAAGTCGAGAAAGACCTGCTGCCTGCTGTTGAAGTGTGTGCTGATGAGGGCCATCGCCTTGGCCGCGCGCTCTTCGCGGGTGAGCGGGGCCAGCGCATAGGCGACATGGGCCAGCACGTCGAACAGGTCACTCTTCTCTGCGTCGATGATCTTCTGCATTTCGGCCAGTTGATCCTTGCCGAAGCCTTTTTCGGCGAGTCCTTCCAGCAGCTTCCTGCGCGTAACCGGCGCGCTCCACAAGGCGCGTAGTTCGTCTTCATTTTTAAAGAACTCGGGCAGCTTGCCGAACAACATTTCCATGAACTGCTGGGCCGACATTGGCGTGCCATCGGGGTGCCAGAAGCTGGTGACCATCATGTGCTGGATGGTGCGCGCCTTGCCGTCGGCGAGTTTGACCTTGATCTTCTGCGGCCTCTGGTATTCCACCGCTGGTTCTCGTGTCTCGTCAGGAGGACGCAGTGGTGGCTCTGGCCTTAGTTCGTACGGCTCCGGCTCAATCGGCTCGCCGTCCCACTCCGGGTCGCTGAAATGATGGTGCGCCTTCACGAAATCGTAGATCGTGAAGTAGTCCTTGCCGTCGTAGAGCCGCGTGCCGCGCCCAATGATCTGCTTGAACTCGATCATCGAATTAATCGAGCGCATCAACACGATGTTGCGGATATTGCGGGCATCCACGCCGGTCGAGAGTTTTTGCGAGGTGGTCAGAATGGTGGGAATGGTCTTCTCGTTGTCTTGAAAGTCGCGCAGGTACTGTTCGCCCAGCGCGCCGTCATCAGCGGTGACCCGATGGCAGTAATTTGGGTCGGCGCTGGTCTTCATCTGGTTAATGAGGTCGCGTACCGCCAGCGCGTGCGCCTGGTTCGCGCAGAACACCAGCGTCTTCTCCCGCTGGTCGATCTGCGACATTAAAATTTCGACCCGCTTCTTCTCCCGCTCCTTGATCTCGATGATCTTATTGAAGTCGGCTTCCTCGTAGCGTTTACCCGCCTCGATCTCGCCTTCGACCAGCATGTCGTCGGGCGTGTAAACGTACTCATCCAGCGTCGTGGAAATCTGCTTCACCCGGAACGGCGTCAGAAAGCCGTCGTTGATCCCATCCTTGAGCGAGTAGACATACACCGGCTCGCCGAAGTAGGCGTAGGTGTCCACGTTGTCCTTGCGCTTGGGCGTGGCGGTCAGGCCAAGCTGCACGGCTGGGGCGAAGTAATCAAGAATGCCGCGCCAGTTGCTTTCGTCGTTTGCGCCGCCGCGATGGCACTCGTCAATGACGATGAAATCGAAGAAGTCCGGGGGATACTCGCCGAAATAAGGCGAGGGGTGGCCATCCACGACTGGTCCGCACATGAAGGTCTGAAAGATCGTGAAGAAAATGCTGCCGTTTGTTGGCGGCCTGCCGGTTCTGCGAATTTCATCCGGGCTGATACGAACACAAGAGCCGGGCGATTTGTCCTCAAAAGCGGAAAAGGCGTTGTAAGCCTGATTCGCCAGAATGTTCCGGTCGGCGAGGAAAAGGATGCGCGGTCGGCGCGTTGGCTCACCGCTCAGGTTCCAGCGGCTGTGAAACAGTTTCCACGCAATCTGAAAAGCAATGAACGTCTTGCCCGTGCCGGTGGCGAGGGTAAGCAGGATGCGCGGCTGGTTTTCCGCGATGACCTCTATCACCCTCTCGACTGCGATGTCCTGATAGTAGCGGCTGGGATGCGAGCCGCCCTTGTCCTCGAACGGCACGGCGGCAAAGTGGTCACGCCAGGCGTTCACTTTTTTAAAGGTCAGGTTCCAGAGTTCATCCGGGGTGGGATATTTCGGCACGTCGCCTTCCGTGCCATCACTCATATCGATGCCGTAAATGCCCCGGCCGTTGGTGGAATAGGTGAAGCGGATTGCCATTTTTTCGGCGTAGTTTTTTGCTTGCCCCACACCTTCGGTCAGTTCTTCATCCCACGCCTTGGCCTCCACCACCGACAGCTTGGTGTTACGGTACTCCAGCACATAATCGGCGGTAAGCGCCTTGCCGCGCTTGCCGTGGCCCTCGATGCGGCCAAGCGTGATCGGGTACTCGCGCCGGATGCGGCCGCCCTCGACGACACCCCATCCCGCCGCTGCCAGCGCGGGGTCGATG
>CAWUTX010000099.1:0-4066 GCA_963925015.1 uncultured Gammaproteobacteria bacterium | reverse complement strand
TGGCCCCGGCAAGACGAGCCCTAGGGGGGGTATAGCCATTGATTACCGTCAACTTAACCGAAAAAGTCTAAAAGCAAGTGGGCCGATAATCAAGAGGTATCGGCAATTACCCAGGAGTTCATTAGTAAGCTGACAGCTCAGCGTACGTCCCCGCCCCTTGTTGGTTCGTGAGGGCGGGACAGGGCCTGCCCCAGCTTGAGTGTGGGGTGGGGGTAGGGTAGGCACGGTAACACTGACATTCTGTTAATGATGGAGCCCCATGAGAATTTTGCTGACTAATGACGACGGTTATCAGGCGCCGGGCATTATCCGTCTGGCGCAGGCGTTGCGCGCGCTGGCCGAGGTGACGGTGGTGGCGCCGGAGCGTGACCGCAGCGGGGCGAGTAATTCACTCACCCTCGACAGCCCGATACGCGCCACACGCACCGACAACGGTTTCATCCGGGTGGACGGCACGCCCACCGATTGCGTGCATCTGGCCATTACCGGCCTGCTGGAGCAGGAGCCGGACATGGTGGTGGCGGGCATCAACGCCGGGGCCAATCTGGGCGATGACGTGATCTACTCCGGCACCGTGGCCGCCGCCATGGAAGGGCGCTCGCTGGGCCTGCCCGCGCTCGCCATCTCGCTGGTGGGGCACCAGCACTACGACACTGCCGCGCGCGTGGCGCTGCAATTTGTCGAGCGTCTGGTGGCAGATCCGTTGCCGGCGGATACCATTTTGAATATCAATGTGCCGGATCTGCCCTGGGAGGAAATCGCGGGCTTCGAGGCCACTCGCCTCGGGCATCGTCACCGCGCCGAGCGCGTGATTCAGGAGGTGGATCCGCGCGGCCGCACCATCTACTGGATCGGCCCGCCCGGCGCCGAACAGGACGCCGGATCAGGCACCGATTTCGATGCCATCCGCCGCCGCTATGTCTCGGTGACGCCGATCCTGGTGGATCTCACGCGCTACACCGCGCTCGACAAGGTGGCGAGCTGGCTGCAGGGGATGTCGGCCAGCAAGACAGCGCTTGATGTGTTGCGGGAGGGCAGACAGGCGTGAGTCTGCACCACCGTGGCATCGGCATGACCTCGCAGCGCACGCGCGAGCGGCTCATGAAAAGGCTGGAGGAGCAGGGCATTAACAATGCCGCCGTGCTGCAGGCGATGCGTTCGATTCCGCGCCACATCTTTGTCGACGAGGCCCTCGCGAGCCGCGCCTACGAAGACACCGCGCTCCCCATCGGGCAAGGGCAGACCATTTCGCAGCCGTACATCGTGGCGCGCATGACGCAGGCGCTGCTGGAAGCCGGTGTGCCGCAACGGGTGCTGGAGATCGGCACCGGTTGCGGCTATCAGACGGCGATTCTCGCCAGTCTCGTGAAAGAGGTGTACAGCATCGAACGCATTGCCTCCCTGATCACGGAGACGCGTCGCCGACTGGGTGAGCTCAAGCTGCGCAACATCCATCTCAAGCATGGCGACGGGTATCTCGGTTGGCCACAACACGCGCCGTACGACGGTATTCTGATTACCGCCGCCGCCGCGGAGATTCCGCCGCGGCTGCTCGATCAACTGGCCGAGGGCGGACGCCTGATCGCGCCCATCGGGCCTGCGGGCGCGCAAGACCTGATACGCCTGACGCGCACTCCCGACGGCTACATGCGCGAGGTGCTGGAGCGGGTGAGCTTTGTCCCGCTGTTGGGCGGGGCGGCCTAATGCGCCTGTTTTCCGCGCTGTACACGCGTGCGATGCGCTGGGCTCAGCACCCGCGCGCAGCTTGGTATCTCGCCACCCTGAGCTTTACCGAGTCGTCGTTTTTCCCTATCCCGCCCGACGTCATGCTCGCACCCATGGCGCTGGCCCAGCCCGCGCGTGCCTGGCGTTTCGCCGCGATCACCACGGTGGCCTCGGTGCTGGGCGGGCTGCTCGGCTATCTCATCGGTCACTTCGCTTTTGCGCTGGCGGAGCCTCTGATTCACCAGGCCGGTTACTGGGAACTCTATCTGCGCGCGCATGACTGGTTCGCGCACTGTGGATTCTGGGCGGTATTTATTGCCGCGTTTACGCCGATCCCCTACAAGATGTTCACCATTGCGGCGGGCGTGATCTCGATGGCGCTGCTGCCGTTCGTGATCGCTTCACTCATCGGACGCGGCGCGCGCTTTTTCATGGTCGCGGCACTCATGCGCTGGGGCGGTGCGAAAATGGAACGCGCGCTGCGCACCTATATCGACGGCATCGGATGGGCCGTGGTGGCCATCGCGGTGCTGGCCTATTTCATACTGCGGTGATTGCTAATGAGTTCATTATTAAGGCTAGACTCTCCGCCACGTTCCCGCCCCCTGTTGAGGGGGCGGGACAGGGTGGGGGGGTAGAGTTAACAGGGTTTTTACTCAGGAGACACCTGGCCTGCCGTGTATCCTTATTTTGTGTCTCCTAATGAAAGCATTCATATGCGCAGCACTGCTCGGTACACCCTTGCTGCTGCTCGCGGGCTGCGGCGGCCATCAGGCGTACGCCCCGGTGAGCAGCCGCACGGCTGCGGCGCAGACCACGCTCGGCCAGCACACGGTGCAGGGCGGCGAGACCTTATACTCCATCGCCTGGCAGTATGGCTTCGATTACAAGGCGCTGGCGGAATGGAATCGCATCAAGCCGCCGTACCGCATCCAGCAGGGGCAGCGCCTGACCCTGATTCCCGCTGCCAGCACGCAGGCCAAGGCCGCCCCGCGCTCCCCGCGCAAGTCCGACACCACCTCCAGCAAGCAGGAGCCAGGCGAGCCATCCCCTACAAGCGACGATGACAGTACTGTGGCCGCCTCTGCGAATCTCACCTGGATGTGGCCCGCGAAGGGCGATCTGCTCGCCAAGTTCGGCACTACCAAGGGTATCAACATCGCCGGACAGGAAGGCGACCCGATCAACACCACAGCCGCCGGGCGCGTGGTGTACAGCGGGAGCGGGCTGGTGGGTCTCGGCGAGCTGGTCATCGTCAGGCACAATGAAACCTATCTCAGCGCCTATGCGCACAACAAGCTGCGTCTGGTGCAGGAGGGCGACAAGGTCAAGGCGGGGCAGACCATCGCCCAGATGGGGCGCACCGGTGCTGAGCGTGTGATGTTGCACTTTGAGGTGCGCAAGGACGGCAAGCCGGTGGATCCGCTGCAATATCTGCCAAAACAGCGCTGATCAGCGCATCAGATCATGAGCAGCGCCGCAGCAACATTACGTTCGTCACCGAGCAGGATGTTGTAGGTGCGACAGGCAGCGCCGGTGTTCATCAGTTCCACGTTGAGGCCACGTTGCGCCAGCAGGCGGCGCAGATCGGCCGATAAAAAGCGCTGACGCGCACCGCAGCCGAGCAGCAACACCTCGGGACGCAGTTGCTCGAAAATATCGAAGTGCATCGCTGCCAATTCATCAAACTGTTGCGGCGGCCAGTCGCGGATCACATGCGCAGGCGTGAGGATCAGGCTTTGCGCCAGTATTTCGGCTGGGGTCTCGACGCCGGAATCCGTCGTGCGCAGCACGCTGATCTCACCCGGTCCGTAGGAGCGAATGGTGTAGCGGCCGGTGCTGGTAGCTTGAGTAAATTGCATGGTTATAAACCGCATTAAAGACGCGCAGTAGATACATGACTCCATGTATCATTGACAGGCCTGTGCGTCGCCAGTATTGTGGGGAGTTTATGACAATATCCATGGGTCTGCCACTGTGATTACCGAGTTTCCAAGGATAAAACGCCTGCCGCCTTACATCTTCAATATCGTCACCGAGTTGAAGGCCCAGGCACGCGCACGCGGCGAAGATATCATCGACTTTGGCATGGGCAATCCCGACCAGCCCACGCCGCCGCACATCGTCGACAAGCTGATCGAATCGGTACAGCGCGGTGACACCCATCGTTACTCGATCTCGCGCGGCATTCCGCGCCTGCGCAAGGCCATCTGCGACTGGTATCAGCGCCGCTTCAATGTGGAGCTCGATGCTGACAAAGAGGCGATCGTCACCATCGGTTCGAAGGAAGGTCTCGCCCATCTCGCGCTGGCCACCATGGGGCCGGGCGATGTGGTGCTGG
>CAWUTX010000098.1:0-3634 GCA_963925015.1 uncultured Gammaproteobacteria bacterium | reverse complement strand
CAATGCGCTGGCGCAGGCGCAGGGGATGTCACTCGTCAAGGATTACGCGATGCCGGCGAACAACCGTACGCTGGTGTGGCGCAAGTCAGCAGGTTAGTTACTCCGCCGGGCGTATGCCGCTCAGGGTGCGGAACGAAACATCACGCGCCGTATCGATGAAGCCCTGCATGTAGGGCACGTCGGTTTGTCCGCTGCGCACCGCGCAATAGAGTGTGCCCCACAGGCCGTTACGGCCCAGCGGTCGGGCCGCGACGTAATGATATTTGAGATAGTCCGCAGCGACCCAGTTCGGCAACGCGGCAACGCCACGTTGGCTGGCGACGAGTTGCACCATCATCAGCGTGAGTTCGGTGCTGCGCAGTGCGGCGGGCTTGATTTTTGCCGGCTGTAAAAAATGCCGGAACACATCGAGCCGATTGCGCGGCACGGGGTAGGTGATGAGGGTCTCTCCCGCGAGGTCGCGCGGCCTGATCCAGGCGCGCGCAGTGAGTGGGTGATCGGGTGCCATCACCAGCAGCGCCTGATAGCGAAACAGGGGCTCGAAGCTGACACCTTTGGTTTTTTTGATGTCGGAGGTGATGACGAGGTCGATGTCGCCTCGCGCCAGCGCGGGCAGCGAGTCGAAGTTGAAGCCGGCGGAAAGATCGATCTCCACCACCGGCCACTGCTCACGGAAGGCGCTGATACTGGGCATCAGCCATTCGAAACAACTGTGGCATTCAATGGCGATGTTGAGCCGGCCCGTGCCGCCGTGCGCGAGCCCGCTGAGGTCGTGCTCGGCCTGCCGCACCTCGCCCAGCACCTGTTCGGCCAGGCGCAGCAGGCGTTCACCGGTGGGGGTGAAGTTGAGCGGACGGCTTTTGCGCAAAAACAGCGTGCCGTAATGCGCCTCAAGCGCCTTGATCTGGTGCGACAGTGCGGAAGGGGTGAGGTGCAGGCGCTCGGCGGCAAGCGAGAGACTGCCGCAATCGCGCAGCAGGGTGAGCGCTCGTAAATGACGAATTTCAATCATAGCTATCGGCTACCTCTAAAAATGTGTCTTTTGCTCCAATACTGCGTTACAGCTTGTCTCCGCTGCTCACATACTAACGTGTATGCTGCGCTGCTCGCCTGCGCTGCGCCTTGTCTTGAAGCAAAATCTATCATTTTTAGAAGCACCCGATCATCATAAGTTATTTTCATGATGATCATTAGAAGATTTAAATTTATTCATAGAGCAAGTACCGCTACACTAGGCCCCATTATTGATATTTAGCCAACCGTATTAGGGTATTGAGGAGCACATTATGAGCATTGCACACAGCCTGGGATTCCCGCGCATCGGCGCACGCCGCGAGATGAAGCGCGCGGTGGAGAGTTACTGGAAGGGCGACATGGATGAGGCGGGCCTGCTGGCCGCGGGCCGCGAGCTGCGCGCGCGGCACTGGAAGTTGCAGGCCGAGGCCGGGCTGGACCTCGTGCCGGTGGGCGACTTCACCTGGTACGACCATGTGCTCGACATGTCGGTGCTGCTGGGTGTGGTGCCGCAACGTTTCGGTGTGGTGACGGGCAACGTCGATCTCAAGACCTATTTCCGCATGGCGCGCGGGCGCGCACCGGGCGACAAGGCTGGTAGTGCAGACACCTACGCCTGCGAGATGACCAAGTGGTTCGACACCAACTATCACTACATCGTGCCGGAATTCAACGCCGACCAGAGCTTCCGCATTGCCTCGAACAAGCTGTTTGACGACCTCGCCGAGGCCAAGGCGCAGGGTGTGCGCGCCAAACCCGTGCTGGTCGGCCCGCTGACCTATCTCTGGCTCGGCAAGACCCGGGGCGCGGCGTTTGACAAGCTCACGCTGCTGGAAAAAATTCTTCCGGCGTATGCTGAAATTCTCGCGCGCCTGAAGCAGGCAGGGGTGGAATGGGTGCAGATCGACGAACCCATCCTGGTGCTCGACCTGCCGCAGGCGTGGAAGGACGCCTTCGAGTCCGCCTACAACCGGCTGCAGTCTTCCGGTGTGAAGCTGCTGCTGGCCACCTACTTCGGCGCGCTTGACGACAACACCGGCGTCGCCTGCCGCTTGCCGGTGGACGGGCTGCACATTGACCTGGTGCGCGCGCCGCAGCAGCTTGCCGCTGTGCTCGACCAGCTTCCCGCACACAAGGTCTTGTCGCTCGGTGTGGTGGACGGACGCAACATCTGGCGCACCGACCTTGAAAAGGCGCTCGCCCTGCTCGATTCGGTCAAGGAGCGCCTGGCCGAACGGCTGTGGATAGCGCCGTCGTGTTCGCTGTTGCACAGCCCGGTGGACCTCGCGCTGGAAACCAATCTCGATCAGGAGTTCAAGTCATGGCTCGCCTATGCCACGCAAAAAGTCGCCGAGGTAGTGGCGTTGCGTGAAGGTGTGAACCAAGGGCGCGCGTCGATTGGTGCGATGCTGGATGTGAGTCGCGCTGCCTCTCAGTCGCGCACGACCTCGAAGCGCATTCATCGCCCCGACGTGAAGGCGCGCGCAGAGGCGCTCACCGCCAACGCCGACCAGCGCCACGCGCCTTACGCGGAACGCGCGCGCCAGCAACGTGAAAAACTGAAGCTGCCGCTGCTGCCTACCACGACTATCGGCTCGTTTCCGCAGACGCAGGCGATCCGCGGTGCGCGCAGTGACTTCAAGGCCAAACGCATTACCGAGGCGGAGTATAACGAGCGCATGAAGCAGGAGATCACGCTTGCGGTGCGCAAGCAGGAAGAAATCGGTCTCGATGTGCTGGTGCACGGCGAGGCCGAGCGCAATGACATGGTGGAGTACTTCGGCGAATTGCTCGATGGTTACGCCTTCAGCGAAAACGGCTGGGTGCAGAGCTATGGCTCGCGCTGCGTGAAGCCGCCGATCATTTTCGGTGACGTGTCACGCCCGCAGCCCATGACGGTGGACTGGACGACCTACGCCCAGTCGCTCACCCAAAAACCGATGAAAGGCATGCTGTCCGGCCCCATCACCATGTTGCAATGGTCGTTCGTGCGCGATGATCAGCCGCGCAGCCTCACCGCGTTGCAGATCGCATTCGCGCTGCGCGATGAAGTGCTTGATCTGGAAAAAGCCGGCATCAAAGTGGTGCAGATCGACGAACCGGCGCTGCGTGAAGGCCTGCCGCTACGTCATGCCGATTGGGCCGAATATCTGCGCTGGGCGGCGCGGGCGTTTCGCGTATCGGCGAGCGCGGTGCGCGACGACACGCAAATTCACACCCACATGTGCTACGCGGAGTTCAACGACATCATCGATTCGATTGCGGCGCTCGACGCCGACGTCATCACCATCGAGACCTCGCGTTCCGACATGGAGTTGCTCGACGCCTTCGTGAACTTCGCCTACCCCAACGAGATCGGGCCGGGCGTATACGACATCCACTCGCCGCGCGTGCCGACCAAAGACGAGATCGTGCGTCTGATGGAGAAGGCCGCCAAGGTGGTGCCGGCAGATCGTTTGTGGATCAATCCCGACTGTGGTTTGAAAACACGCGACTGGCCGGAAGTCGAGACGGCGCTGACCAACATGGTGTCCGCCGCGAAGACCTTGCGCGAGCGCTTGCAGCACTAACAATATGTAGGTCGGCTCAAGCTGTCAGGCGGAGCCGACAGGGTCGTGTC
>CAWUTX010000097.1:0-16692 GCA_963925015.1 uncultured Gammaproteobacteria bacterium | reverse complement strand
CCTGGGCGATCTGCATCACCTGCTCCTGATACAGAATCACGCCATAGGTGGGTTTGAGTATAGGCATAAGATCGGGATGCGGATAATCGACGCGCGCGCGCCCGTGTTTGCGATTGATGAAGTCATCCACCATACCAGATTGCAGCGGGCCGGGGCGAAATAGCGCCACCAGCGCCACCACTTCGTCGAAATGATCCGGCTGCAAACGCTTAATGAGGTCGCGCATGCCGCGCGACTCTAACTGGAACACGGCGCTGGTGGCGCAGGATTTCAGCAGATCAAACGTCGGTTTGTCGTCTAGCGGCAGTTGCGTGATGTCGATCTCGATGCCACGCCGGCGCAGGGTTTTCACCGTCCAGTCGATGATGGTGAGCGTGCGCAGGCCGAGGAAGTCGAACTTGACCAGGCCGACCGCTTCGATGTCGTCCTTGTCGAACTGGGTCACGCTGCTGTCCGCGCCCTGCTCGCAATACAGCGGCGTGAAGTCGGTCAGCGCCGAAGGCGCAATCACCAGTCCGCCCGCGTGCTTGCCTGCATTGCGCGTGAGGCCTTCCAGCTTGAGCGCGAGATCGATCAGCGTGCGCGCCTCGTCGTCGTTTTCATAACGCTCGCGCAGCATCGGTTCCTGCTTCAGCGCCTCTTCCAGTGTAATGCCGATCTCGAACGGAATCAGCTTGGCGATGGTGTCGACAAATCCGTACGGCAGGCCGAGCACGCGGCCCACGTCGCGCACCACGGCCTTCGCCGCCATGGTGCCGTAGGTGATTATCTGCGACACACGCTCGCGGCCGTAGCGCTGCGCGACATAATCGATCACCTCGTCGCGCCGCTCCATGCAGAAATCAATATCGAAGTCTGGCAGCGAGACACGCTCCGGATTGAGGAAGCGCTCGAATAAAAGCCCGTGGTGAATCGGATCGAGATCGGTGATGCCGAGCACGTAGGCCACCAGCGAGCCCGCGCCGGAACCGCGTCCCGGGCCCACGGGAATGTCGTTGTCCTTGGCCCAGCGGATGAAGTCGGCGACGATCAGAAAATAGCCGGCAAAGCCCATGCGGATGATGACACCGAGTTCGGTCTCCAGCCGTTCCTGATACACCTCGGCGGGCGCGAGCACGGTGCGTGACAGCGCCTGCAAGCGCGCGGCGAGTCCGCGTTGCGCCTCCGCGCGTAGCCAGGCTTCGAGTTCAACGCCGTCCGGCAGCGGGAAATCAGGCAGGTGGTTTTCACCCAGCTTCAGCGTGAGGTTGCAACGGCGCGCGATCTCGATGCTGTTTTCAAGCGCTTCCGGCAGATCGGCGAACAGCTCCGCCATCTCCTGCGGCGTGCGCAGATATTGCTGCTCGGTGTAGTAACGCGGACGGCGCGGATCGGCCAGCGTGCGTCCTTCGCTAATGCACACGCGCGCCTCATGCGCCTCAAAATCATCACGCTCCAGAAAGCGCACAGCGTTGCTGGCGACCAGCGGCGCCTGCGTCGCCAGCGCAAGTTCCACCGCAGCATGCAGATAATCTTCTTCGCCCTCGCGTCCGGTACGACTGACTTCAAGATAAAAGCGGCCCGGGAAAAGTGTCTGCCAGTCGCGCAGAAGTTGTTCGGCGAGCGGGCGCTGATGGGCCAGCAGCGCCTGACCGACATCGCCCGTGTGCGCGGAAAGCGCAATCAGCCCGTCGCTCGCGCCTGCCAGCCAGTCCTTGTGCAATGCGGGCACACCCTGATGCTGCCCCTCGGTGTAACTGCGCGTGACCAGACGCGTGAGGTTGCGGTAGCCGCGCTCGTTCTGGCACAGCAGCACGAGTCGGCTTAACGCCGCACTGCCGCTGCGCCGCAGCCACAGATCCACGCCGATGATCGGCTTGAGGCCGGCCTGCATCGCCGCGCGGTAAAATTTCACCATCGCAAACAGGTTGCACTGATCGGTCAGTGCCACCGCCGGCATGCCGCTTTCGCGCAGTACCTGCATCAGCGGCTCGATGCGCACCGTGCCGTCCGTCAGGGAGAACTCGGTGTGCAGATGCAGGTGGACGAAATTCGCTTTCATAACGCTACAGCGACTGAAAGGCATTCGTGCACCGGCGCAAACGAACGCCGGTGCACCGCGCATGCACCGAGGACACGCAGCGCCTGAAGGTGCTGCGCCGTACCGTAACCCTTGTGCTGCGCGAACCCATACCCAGGATATACCTGATCGAGCTCCGTCATGATGCGGTCACGCTCCACCTTGGCGATGATCGACGCGGCACTGATTGACGCCACGGTGGCATCACCCTGAATGACGGTGATCACCGGGCACGCAAGCACCGGACTCACGTTGCCGTCCACCAGCGCATAATCCGGCGCAACATGCAGTGCGGCGACGGCGCGCTGCATGGCCAGCAGCGTAGCGCGGCCAATATTGAACTGATCGATCTCATCCACCGAGGCCGTGCCCAGCGCCCAGGCCGTTGCGCGCGCACGTATCTGTATCGCGAGCGCCGCACGCACTTCGCTGCTGAGTTTTTTGGAATCGGCGAGGCCCTCGATGCCGTGCCCCGGCGCAAGTATCACCGCCGCCGCCAGCACCGGCCCCGCCAGCGGCCCGCGCCCGACCTCATCGACACCGGCCGCTAGACCGTCGGGCACGGGAAAATTGAAATCACCCTGCATGCCCTGGCTCATGATTTTTGCAGCAACTCCAGCACCGCTGCGGCAGCGGCAGCGTCCGCATTACGGCGCAGTGTGTGGTGGATGCTATCGAACGCACGGTTAATTTCCGTCCGGCGGCTTTCGTCGTCTAGACAGTTCAACAACGCCCGTCCCAGATTTTCCGCCGTCACCTGTTCCTGGCTAAACTCCGACACCAGCAACTGGCCCGCCAGCAGATTGGGCAATGAAAACGAGGGCACCTTCAGCATGCGGCGCGCAATCCATGCGGTCAACGGCGCCATGCGGTACGCCACTACCATGGGCCGTCGCAGCAGCAAGGCCTCCAGCGTGGCGGTGCCGGAAGCTATGAGGGCCGCGTCTGACACGCGCAGGGCATCCTGTGCACGGCCATCGACGAGGGTCACCGGCAACTGCGGCGCATACTGCGCCAGCGCCTGCTCAAACAGTTTGCGCGTCAGTGCACTGGCCTGCGGCGCGATAAAATGCAGCGCGGGTCGTTGCACCGCACACCAAGCGGCGGCCTGTATAAACGGCGCGGCCAGACAGTGCAGTTCGGTTACACGGCTGCCGGGCAGCAACGCGATTACCTGCGCTTCGGCAGGCAGATTGAACTCTCGCCGCAGTCGGAGACTCTGCTCTGCGTCCTCCGCATCGGGCAGGGCTATCGCATCCGCAAGAGGATGGCCGACAAAACGCGCCGTGACGGGATGGTTTGTATGCGCCACATAGAATGCGGCCTCGAACGGAAACAGCGTGAGCATGCGGTCGACCGAACGCGCGATGTTGCGCACCCGGTAACGCCGCCACGCCCACACCGAAGGGCTGACGTAATGCACGGTGGGAATGCCCGCACGCTTGAGGCCGCGTTCAAGCGCGAGATTGAAATCCGGCGCGTCGATGCCGATGAAGACATCCGGTGGATGGGCAGTGAAATGGCGCAGCAGGTGGGCACGGATGCGCAACAATTCAAAGAGACGCCCCAGCACCTCGGTAATACCCATCACGGCGAGCTTCTGCGCCGGATAGAGCGCGCGGCACCCCTGCTCGATCATGCGCGGCCCGGCGACACCCTCAAACACCGCATCCGGATGACATTCCCTGAGCGCGCGGATGAGACCGGCGCCCAGCAGGTCACCGGAGGCCTCGCCTGCGACAATGCCGATGCGCATTTACTCAGGAGTCACAAAGTAAGGCGACGACATGAATGATGTGGCTCCTGAGTAAAACACTGTTTTATCTACCCCCACCCTGTCCCGCCCCATAAACAAGGGGCGGGGACATGGCGGGAAGTGTGGTCTTACTTGCTGACTTATGAGTAACTACAGAGACAAGAGAAAAGAGGCAAGAGAACAGTAGCGTTGCTTCTCCTTTTCTCTTTTCTCTTGCCTCTTTTCTCTCATCTTACTATTCCACGCGTCGCCCGCTCCAGAAAGGTCACCAGCACGCTGATCTCGGCACACTCATGCTGCCTCTCCTTCAAGCGCGTAATGGCCTGCACCAGTGTGAGTTTGGATTTGTAGATGACCTTATACGCCTCACGCAGTTGGCGCAGTGTCTCGGCGCTGAAGCCGCGACGCTTGAGGCCCTCGCTGTTGAGGCCGTGCGCGCGCACCGGGTTGCCGGACATCATGGTGTAGGGCGGCACGTCCTTGGAAATTACGCTGCCCATGCCGCAGAAACAATGCGCGCCGATGGCGCAAAACTGATGCACCAGTGTAAAGCCGCCGAGTATGGCGTAATCATCCACCGTCACATGTCCGGCGAGCGAGGAGGAGTTGGCGAAGATGGCCTGATGGCCGACCTTGCAGTCGTGCGCGATGTGCACATAGGCCATGATCCAGTTGTCATTGCCCACCTGCGTGATACCGCCGCCCTGAACGGTGCCGCGGCTGATGGTGCAGTATTCGCGGATCACGTTGCGGTCACCGATCTCGAGCGCGGTATCTTCGCCCGCGTATTTCTTGTCCTGCGGCTCCTCCCCCAGAGAGGCGAACTGAAAAATCTTGTTGTCACGCCCGATGCGCGTGCGGCCCGTGATGACGACGTGCGGCCCGATCCAGGTGCCGGCGCCGATCTCGACCTGCGCGCCGATGATGGACCACGGCCCGACACTGACACCGGGGCCGAGCTTGGCGCCCGGTTCGACGACTGCGCGCGCGTCGATCACGGCTACACTTCCTTGCGGGCGCACATCAGGTCGGCGCTCGCCACCGTCTTGCCCTCCACCTTCGCCTCGGCGGCGAACTTCCATATACCGCGCATATTGCGCTCGGCACGCACTTCGATAATCAACTGATCGCCCGGCTCCACCGGCTGCTTGAAGCGCGCATTGTCCACGCCGACCAGGTAATACAGCAGGTGTTCACTGGGGAGTGTCTGCGTAGTGCGAAACGCGAGGATGCCGGTGGCCTGCGCCATCGCCTCCAGTATCATCACGCCCGGCATCACCGGGCGGTTGGGAAAGTGGCCTTGAAAATATGGCTCGTTGACGGTGACGTTTTTAAGCGCCGTGAGCGACTCGCCCGGGATACAGGTGAGCACGCGGTCGATCATGAGAAAGGGGTAACGGTGCGGCAGATGTTGCAGCACCTCATGTATGTCCATGCCGCTCATGTGGATGCCTTGCGGGCGCCTCTAAAAATGCGTCTTTTGCTCCAATACTGCGTTGCAGCTTGTCTCCGCTGCTCACATACTGGCGTGTATGCTGCGCTGCTCGACCGCGCTGCGCCTTGTCTTGAATCAAAATCCATCATTTTTAGAGGTGCCCTTGTGGTTGTTGCGATTCTGTTCCAGCGCCTTGAGCCGTTCGCTCAAGGTCTCCAGCCGGCGCAGGCGTGCAAGCTGTTTGTTCCAGACCGCCACCGGCTCCGCCGGGACACTGGAGGAGTAGACGCCGGGCGTGCGGATGGATTTGCTCACCAGCGACATGCCGGTGACGGTGACATCATCGGTAATTTCCAGATGACCGGCGATGCCGACACCACCGCCGATACGACAGCGCTTGCCGATGCGCGCGCTGCCGGCAATGCCTACGCAGCCCGCAATCGCGGTGTGTGCGCCGATGTGCACGTTGTGCGCGACCTGTACCTGATTGTCGAGCTTGACGCCGTCTTCAATCACGGTGTCATCGAGTGCGCCGCGATCAATGGTGGTATTGGCGCCGATCTCGACATCATCGCCGATGCACGCGCGCCCCAGTTGCGGAATCTTCACCCACACGCCGTGGTTGCTCGCCAGCCCGAAGCCGTCGCTGCCGATCACCGCACCCGGGTGTATCAGCGCGCGCCGTCCGATGATGCTGCCATGACATACGGTGACATGCGCCAGCAGGCGGCTGTCTTCACCGATGCTGGAATTCTCGCCGATCACGCACCCCGGCCCAAGGTTGACACCTTTTCCAATCATCGCCCCGGCCTCAATCACACACTGCGGACCGATCCATGCGCTCGCATGCACTTGCGCCGTGGCGCTGATCCAGGCCGTGGGATGAATGCCGTGCTGTACCGGCGGCGTGGTGAGCAGCGTGGCGGCGCGCGCGTAACCCAACCCGGGGTTGTCCACCACTAGGGCGGCGACTGTACAATGGGGAGCGTCCTGCGGCGCCAGAATCACCGCAGAGGCCTGTGTGCCGGAAAGGTGTTTGCGATAGCGCTCGCTGGTGAGGTAACTCAGCTCGCCCGCCTGGGCCCGGTCGAGCGACGCCACCCCGTGGATGACGCAGCCCACATCACCCCGGGTCTCGGCACCGATATGCTGGGCGATCTCGCCGAGGGTGAACCCCAACACGGGCGCCGCCGCTTACGGCTTGGGCTGGGCGGCGGGCTCGGTGGCACCGCCCTTGGCCGCCTCCGGCGCTGCGGCCTTCAGACGCGCCATCACCTTGTCGGTGATATCGACACGCTCGCTCGAGTAAATCGCGCCATCGGCCACGATGAGGTCATAGTTTTCCTTCTTGGCCAGCGCCACGATTGCTTCGTACACCAGCTTTTGCAGTTTTGAAACTTCCTCGCTGCGGCGGATATTAAGATCCTCGCGCGCCTCATCCGAATCGCGCTTCATATCACGCCGCAGCGCGCTGATGTTGCGCTCCGACTTCGCACGCTCGGCGTCGCTCATCACGGCGCCATCCTTGGCGAGCTTGTCTTCCAGCGTCTTGATCTCTTTTTGCCCGTCGATCACCTTTTTACTGCGCCCGGAAAATTCCTTTTCCAGCTTGTTCTGCGCCGCAATCGCTTGTGGCGCCTCTTCCAGTATCTTGGCAAAATTGACAAATCCGAGCTTGAGTTCAGCCGCAGAAACCACTCCGGACCAGACCGACACTACCGCCACCGCAATCAATAAATATTTTTTCAAATGCCTGCTCCTGAACTTTAAAGTAAACTCTGAAAAACTCATCCCTGAATTTTTCAGAGACGAAAAGAAAAAATGTGACCCCATCATTCTTGCAGGTGCTTTTCTAGCAGGTTGCTGAAAAACTCATTTTTCAGCAACCTGCAGTGCAGCACATGGATGTGCTGCCATTGTTCAAGCGTTTGAACAATGAAGCAAAGCAAAATGAACTTTTTGCTTTGAGTAGCTGAAAAGTCCCCGGATAGACTTTTCAGCATTCCGCTAGAAAGGTGCGCCCAGCGAAAACTGGAAATTCTGGACATCATCTTCCTCTTTGCTGTTTAAAGGTTGCGCCACACTGAAGGTCAACGCCCCCAGCGGAGATAACCACACGGCGGACAAGCCTAAAGAATAACGCAGCTTGGCAGTCTCAAAACTTTCATTTACACCGTAGACATTGCCCGCGTCCAGAAATCCGCTCAGCCGCACGGACTTGCTATCCTTGACAAACGGCACGGGGAAGAACACCTCCGCATTTCCCACCACCTTCAAATTACCGCCCAGCGGCCTGCCGCCGTTTGACCCTCCGCCTCTGGGGCCCAGCGTATTGTCCTTGAAGCCGCGCATCGAACGTCCACCACCCGCGAAAAAGTTCTCGAAGAACGGAAATTCGGTGGTCTTACCGTAACTTTTACCATAACCGACGTCACCATTCAGCGACAGTGTCCAGTATTTCGCCAGCGGATAAATAAACAGATGGCGGTAGCTGGCCTTGTAATAATTCAGGTTAGTACCGGGCACCGTCATCTCGACATTCAGATTCTGGAGCACGCCCTCATCGGCAAACACCGCGCGATTACGCGTATCATGCGACCATCCCGCAGTCAGCTTTATTGTACCAAATTTTTGCCCGTTGGCGGCAATGAAAGCGCTGTACTCCTCGGGCGTGAGGTCGCCGGTTTTGATGAGCGTGCCCTCATAACCCGCGCCGAGGCGTACACTGTCGAACTCACTAACCGGGATGCCGTAATTAACAGAGGCGCCCTGCACATCAGTACTGTAATTGGAGATGTTGGCCTCAGCCGCATCCGTACTTCTGGAAAAGGCGCTGAAGCTGCGGCTGATGCCATCCACCGTGTAATACGGATTAGTATAGGAAAAACTGTAGACGGTGTTGACCTTGCTGTTGTTGAACGCTGCGCTCACGTGCTTGCCGCTGCCGAGAAAGTTGTCCTGACTGATGCTGGTATTGAAGATGATACCCTGCCCCTGCGAGAAACCCAGACCAGCAAGCAGGTTGCCCGACGGCTTTTCCACCACCGTGTAATTGACATCCACCTGATCCGTGGTACCGGGCACTGCGGGTGTCTCCACGTTGACCTCCTCGAAATAACCGAGCTTTTCCAGCCGTACACGCGAACGCTTGACCTTTTCGGTCGAAATCCATGCGCTCTCCAGTTGACGCATTTCGCGCCGCAGCACCTCGTCGCGCGTCTTGGTGTTGCCCGCCACGTTGATGCGGCGCACATACACGCGCTTACCGGAGTCGACGAAGAAGGTCAGGCTTACCTGTTTGCTCGCCTGGTCGATGTCCGGAATGGTGTTGACGTTGGCGAAGGCATAGCCCTCGTCGCCCAGGCGCTCGATCAGCTTGGCGGTGGTATCGGTCGCGCCCTTGCGTGAAAACACCGCGTCCTTCTTCACCGTAACAAGTTTGTTCAGATCCTCTTCCGGCAGCACCAGTTCGCCTGCAAGCTTGACATCCTTCACCGTAAACTTGTCGCCCTCGGCGACGTTGACGGTGATGTAGATGTCTTTCTTATCCGGCGTGATGGAGACCTGGGTGGAGTTGATGGCGAAGTTGATGTAACCGCGATCGAGATAAAACGAGCGCAGGGCCTCAAGATCGGCGGACAGTTTCTGTTTTGAGTATTGATCGCTGCTGGTATAGAACGAAAGCAAGCCCGGCGTACCCGACTGGAAATTGTCCAGCAGGTCGCCCTCGCTGAAGGCCTCATTGCCGACGATGTTGATCTCGCGGATGCGCGCGGCACGACCCTCGGAGATGTCCAGCGCAATGCCGACGCGATTGCGCTCCATCGGCGTGGCGGTAGTGGTGACCTGCACGCCGTATTTGCCGCGGCTGAAATACTGGCGCTTGAGTTCCTGTTCGGCCTTGTCGAGCAGTGCGCGGTCAAACGTCTGGCCCTCGCCCAGGCCCTGCTCCTTCAGCGCCTTGGTGAGCTGATCGGTCGCGATGTCCTTGTTGCCGGTGATCTTGACGTTTGCGATGGCAGGGCGCTCGGTAACGAACACCACCAGCACGTCGTCCTCGCGCTCCAGGCGCACGTCCTTGAAGAAGCCGGTTTTGAACAGGGCCCGGATCGCCTCGTTGGCGCGCGCGTCGTCCAGCGTTTCACCCACCTTGACCGGAAGGTAATTGAACACCGTACCGGCGGCGATGCGCTGCAAGCCTTCAAGCCGGATGTCCTTGATTACGAACGGCTCCAGCGCCAAAGCCTGTCCTGCGCCCAGCAACAGAACTCCACACACCCCTGCCCGCAGCAACAATTTACGCATTATGGTATCCATTTTTTATTGCCATGTTTTATCGGATGGCGCCCTTAGCCAAACAGTCGCGTCAGATCATTATAAAAGGCCAGCACCGTCAGCCCGAGCAGCAGCGCGATGCCGAGCTGCTGCCCGACCTGCTGGGCCTTGAGTGATACCGGGCTCCCCTTTACCGCTTCTATTAAATAATACATCAAATGCCCGCCATCCAGCATCGGGATTGGCAGAAGATTGAGAACCGCGAGGCTGATGCTGATCAGGGCCAGAAAGCGCAGGAACGGCCCGATCCCGTCGCTGGCCGAATAGCCGGCGTATTCGGCGATACTGAGCGGCCCGCTGATATTCTGCAGCGAGGCCGCGCCGACTACCATCTTGGCGAGCAGGCGCAGCGTCAACAGGCTCATCTCCCAGGTCTGTTCCGCGGCCTTGACCAGGGCCGCGCCGGGCGCATAACGCTGTTCGGCGCGCAGCTCCGGCGGCAGTTCCTTGAGCGGCTCCGGCGCGGCCTCGATACGGCCGACGACCGCCCCGCCCGGCCCCGGCTTCGCCTGCGGGGTCAGCTCGACATGCTGTGTGGCGCCGTAACGCTCAAGGGTGAGCGCAATCGGCACGCCCGCATGCGCGCGCACGTAAGCCGCCCATCCCACCCAGTCCTCGATGGCCTGACCATCGGCGGCCAACAGGCGGTCGCCGACCTGAAGCCCGGCGCGCGCCGCCGGGCCCTGCGGCACGACCTTGCCCACCACGGCGGGAATCTGCGGGCGCATGGCGCGCAGCCCCAGGTGTTCGAGCAGATCGCCTCGATCAAGGCCACTGAGCGAGCTCACATCAATCACCCGCTCATGCCGCCGCCCGTCCTCCCCCTGCACCGTGAGGTCGATACTGGTGTAGTCGAGCGCCTGGCCCGTCATGGCGATCAGCGCCGTATCCCACGTCGGGGTGGACTTGCCGCCGACCTCGACCACCTCGTCGCCCTTGAGCAGCCCGGCCTGTTGCGCCACGGAAGGCTCCATCACCTCGCCGACCAAGGGCCGCAGACCGGCCACGCCGATCACGAACATCAACCAGTAGGCGAGCATGGCAAAGCCAAAATTGAACAACGGCCCGGCGAGCACTATCGCACTGCGCGTGGCGAGTGATTGGCGGTTGAAGGCGCGTGGCAGCTCTGCGCTGGGCACCTCGCCCTCACCCTCGTCCAGCATGCGCACGTAGCCGCCGAGCGGCAGCACCGCCAGGACGTATTCCGTGCCGTCTTTGCCGCGCCGCGTCCACAGTGGCTTGCCGAAGCCGATGGAGAAGCGCAGCACCTTCACCCCGAGGCGGCGCGCCACCCAGAAATGTCCGAACTCGTGCACCGTGATGAGGATGCCCAGGGTGACGATGAAGGCGAGCGCCGACCAGACGACCGTACTCACAGGCCGCCCCGCGCCGCCGTGCGCGCGCCGCCTGCGGCGTACTCCTGCACGTGTTGCAACGCCTGCGCGCGCGCTGCAGTGTCTTCCTCCAGTATCACTGCGAGCGATGCCGGCTCACGCACCGGCCGGTCGGCCAGAGTGCGCTCAATCACGTGCGGGATGCCGGTAAAGGCGAGATGGCCGTCAAGAAAGGCCGCGACTGCGATCTCGTTGGCGGCGTTCAGCGTCACGCTCGCCGTGCCGCCGCGCGCGAGCGCTTGGTACGCGAGTGGCAGGCACGGAAACCGCGTGTGATCCACGCGCTCGAAGTCGAGGTGGAGGTCGAGCAGGTTCAGTGCCGGTGCGCCGGAGGCGATGCGCTCCGGCCACGCCAGCGCGTGCGCAATCGGCGTGCGCATGTCGGGGCTGCCCAGCTCGGCGAGCAGCGAGCGGTCTTCATATTCCACCAGCGAATGCACGATACTCTGCGGATGCAGTACGACCTCGATGTGCGCCGAGGTGGTGTTGAACAGCCAGCAGGCCTCTATCACCTCCAGCCCCTTGTTCATCATGGTGGCGCAGTCGACCGAAATCTTGCGTCCCATCACCCAGTTCGGATGGGCGCAGGCCTGTGCCGGCGTGACATACGGCAGTTGATCGAGCGGCGTGGTGCGAAACGGGCCACCGGAGGCGGTGAGCACGATGCGGCGCACGCCGACGCGTTGCAAGTCGGATTGAAAATCACGCGGCAGACACTGAAATACGGCGTTGTGCTCGCTGTCGATAGGCAACAGCACGGCGCCATGTGCGCGCACCTCATCCATGAACAGCTTGCCCGCCATCACCAGCGCTTCCTTGTTGGCGAGCAGCACGCGCTTGCCCGCGCGCACCGCAGCGAGCGTGGGCAGTAGACCGGCGGCCCCCACGATGGCGGCCATCACGGTGTCGGTCTCCGGCAGCGCGGCGATGGTTTCGAGCCCGGCCTGCCCAGCCAGCACCTCGATGTCGGGCGCGTCATTCTTTAATCGCACGCGCAGTTGCTCGGCGGCGTCGGCTTCGGCCATCACGGCATAGCGCGGGCGGTGCGTCAGGCATTGTTTGAACAACGCATCGACCGAACTGCGTGCGGAAAGCGCCACCACCCTGTAACGCTCAGGGTGGCGCGCGAGCACATCCAGCGTGCTCACGCCGATGGAGCCGGTTGCGCCCAGTATCGTCACGCCAATCATTGCACCCTTCCCAACAGCCACAGACCCAGCATGAGCACGGGAGCTGCCGCCGTCAAACTGTCGATGCGGTCGAGCACGCCGCCGTGGCCGGGCAGTAATCGGCCGCTGTCTTTCACGCCGCGCGCGCGCTTGTAGAGGCTTTTAAACAGATCACCGACGATGGAAAAGACGACCGTCACCAGACACAAGCCTATGAACAACCACAGCCGGTAACCCGAAAACTCAAAGGCGATGCCACCGACCGGCGCGATCAGTAGCGTGGCCACGAGCGCGCCCCACACCCCGGCCCAGGTCTTGCCGGGGCTGATCTCGGCGGCGAGTTTGGTCGTGCCCCAGCGCTTGCCGCTGAAATAGGCCGCGCTGTCGGCGACCCACGCCAGCACCATGAGAAACAGCACCCAATCCGGCCCTTGCGGAGCAGCGGCATGCAGATGCGTCAGGGCAAACCACGCCGGTGCGAGCACCCAGACCCCGACCACCGCAGCGATGCCCACCCCCGACCACAGTGCCGCGCCCACAGGGTAGCGCACCAAAATCACGGCCGCCGCGCACCAGCCCAGCGTGGCTGCGGCCAGCACCCAGATCGCAGGAAGATAGGCTATGCCCCACAGCGCCAGCAGCATGAGCACCACGTAGAGGCCACGCATGGCGCGCGAAGAAAGACCGGTGAGCGCCGCCCATTCCCACGCACCGAGCGCCACCACCAGTGCCACTAGGAGGGAAAACCAGAGCGTGGGCAGCGCGAGGGTGCCCCACACCACCAAGGGGATCAGCACCGCCGCGGTGAGTAGGCGTGTTTTAAGCACCCGTGGCCTGCTGTTCGTTCGATACGGAGTCGTCCTCGCTCACGCGCCCGAAACGGCGCTGACGCTGGGCGTAGGCGTTCAGGGCCAGTTCAAACGCAGCCGCGTCGAAGTCCGGCCACAGCACATTGGTGAAATACAGCTCCGTATACGCCAACGGCCAGAGCAGAAAATTGCTGATGCGCTGCTCGCCGCCGGTGCGTATGAATAGATCCGGCTCCGGCAACCCGGCGAGCGAAAGATGGGCAGCGAACACGGCGTCATCAATCGCCGCCGCAGAGAGATCGCCGCGCTCCACGCGCTGTGCGATCTGGCGCGCGGCCTGCACGATGTCCCAGCGTCCACCGTAATTGGCGGCGATATTGAGCACGAGGCCGGTGTTGGCGTGCGTCAACTCTTCTGCGACGCCAATCTGGGCCTGCAACTTGGCGGAGAACGCCGCGCGCTCGCCGATCACGCGCAGACGGATATTGTTGCGGTGCAACTCCTGAATACGGCTTTGCAGGGCGCGCAGAAACAGGTCGAGCAGCAGACTGACCTCGGTCTGCGGACGCGACCAGTTTTCACTGCTGAAGGCAAACAGGGTGAGCACGCCTACACCACTCTTGGCGCTTGCCCGCACTACGGCATCCACCGCGTCGGTACCGGCCTTGTGCCCGGCACTGCGCGGCAACATGCGAGCGCATGCCCAACGTCCGTTGCCGTCCATGATGATGGCAACGTGACGAGGCAGCAAGTTCTCGGCAAGAGCTGTAGCTGATTCCATTGTGGAGGAGAGCTTCATTTGACCAAGATACAAGAGAAAAGAAGGAGCTAACATCAAGCCACTACTTGCTTTACTGCCTTAACTTTTCACTTTTCTCTTGCCTCTTTTCTCTGTATTTAGACTTCCATCAATTCCTTTTCTTTTTCCGCCAGCAGTTTGTCGATTTCGGCAATGTGCTTGTCGGTGATTTTTTGCGTGTCTTCCTCGGCGCGCCGTTCTTCGTCCTGTGAAATCTTTTTTTCCTTGAGCAGGTTTTTGACTTCGGTATTGGCATCGCGGCGGATATTGCGCACCGACACGCGCGCGGTCTCGGCCTCGGCGCGCACCACCTTCAGCATGTCACGCCTGCGCTCTTCGGTCAGCGCCGGCAGCGGCACGCGGATCACCGCGCCGGAGGTGGCGGGATTCAAACCTAGGTTGGAGCTGAGTATCGCCTTCTCGATGGCGGGCACCAGGGTCTTTTCCCACGGCGTCACCACCAGCATGCGAGCGTCCGCCACACTGACGCTCGCCACCTGACTCAGCGGCACGTCATTGCCGTAATAGGACACTTTTACATGATCAAGCAGACTGGGATGCGCGCGTCCGCTGCGCAATTTTGTGAGATCCTGTTTCAGCGCCTCGATACTCTTCACCATGCGCGCCGTGGCTTGCTTTGTGACATCACTAATCATGATTAGCCCCCACCCACCAGCGTGCCTTCATCCTCGCCCATCACCACGCGCATCAGTGCGCCGGGTTTGGTCATGTTAAATACGCACAACGGCATGATGTGATCGCGGCACAACACTATCGCCGTGGCATCCATCACCATGAGTTTGCGGTCGATCACCTCGTCATAGCTGAGGCGCTTGAAGTATTCCGCGTCCTTGTGCTTGACGGGATCCGCCGAATAGACGCCGTCCACCTTGGTCGCCTTGAGCACAAGATCGACGCCGAGTTCGATGCCGCGCAGGCTGGCGGCGGAATCGGTGGTGAAAAACGGGTTGCCGGTACCGGCGGCGAGTATCACCACGCGGCCTTTTTCCAGATGGCGCACAGCACGGCGGCGGATGTAGTCCTCACAAATCTGGTTCATCTTGAGCGCCGACATCACGCGCACCTGCATGCCGCGCTGCTCCAGGGCATCCTGCATCGCCAGCGCATTGATGACGGTGGCGAGCATGCCCATCTGGTCGGCAGTCACACGGTCCATGCCGTTTGCGGCCAGCCCCGCGCCGCGAAAGATATTGCCGCCGCCGATGACCAGCGCCACCTGCACGCCGAGGCCGGTCACCGCACGCACCTCATCGGCCACCCGGATCAGCACCGCAGGCTCGATGCCGTAGTCACCACCCCCCATCAGCGCCTCACCGCTCAGTTTCAGCAGTATGCGCTGATAGGCCGGCTTTTTCGCTGTGGGCGGCATGAGAGCTAAGCTCCGCGCGCCTGCGCCATCACCTCGGAGACAAAGTCACCGGATTTCTTTTCGATGCCTTCGCCCACCTCGAAACGCTCGAAGCGGATGGCTTTAGCCTTGGCCTGCTCCAGCAATTTTTCCACGCTGAGATCGGGATTTTTTACAAACGGCTGACCCAGCAGCGTGACCTCGGCCAAAAACTTCTTGATGCGGCCCTCCACCATTTTCTCGATGATGGCGGCGGGCTTGCCGCTGTCGGCGGCCTGCGCGGTAAAGATTTCTCTTTCCTTGGCGACCAGTTCGGCAGACACGTCGGCGGGCGACATGCATACCGGCTTGGCGGCGGCGATGTGCATGGCGATGTCCTTGGCCAGCGTGGCATCACCACCTTCAATCTCCACCACCACACCGATGCGGTTACCGTGCAGATAGGCGCCGATGTGGCCTGCCGTTGCAAAATGCGCACAGCGTCGCACGCTGATGTTCTCGCCGATTCTGGCGATGAGCTCTTGACGCACCGTGTTGATATCCGTGCTGTCGCTGTCTTTGAATGGCAACGCAAGCAACACCTCGACACTGGACGGCTGGCTCTTTAATGCGCGCTGAGCGACTGTCTGCGCAAAATTGCAGAACTCGTTGCCGCGCGCGACGAAGTCCGTCTCGCAGTTCACTTCCACCAATGCCGCGCGCTTGCCGTCGGTCTCAATCACGATAACGCCCTCGGCCGCAATCTTGCCCGCACGCTTGTCAGCCTTGGCCGCACCGCTCTTGCGCATGGCCTCCGCCGCCGCATCGATGTCACCCTTGGCCTCGACCAGCGCCTTCTTGCACTCCATCATGCCGGAGCCGGTGCGTTCACGCAGTTCCTTGACGAGCGCGGCTGTAATTTCCATAGACTGTATTCCTTGATCGCTGTTTATTTAAGACGTCTTCCGGGGCTTGCTTGCGCCGCCGGGTTTGGCGACGGTCTTTTTGCGCACTGCCACCGTCTTCGCTGCGGCGCCACCTTCCGTACTCTCTGTCGCCCTGTCCGGCGCGGCCTTTATGACCGGTTTTTTTGCGGGAGCGGGGCTGCGGGCAGGTCGCTTGTCCTTAGCGGGTGCGCCGGTGTCACTCATCTCCACAAACTCGTCGGCGGAGACTGCAAATGCCGGGGCCGAGCTGCGGCCTTCGAGCACTGCGTCGGCGGCGCCGCGTGCATAAAGCTGAATGGCGCGGATGGCGTCATCGTTGCCTGGCACCATGTAATCGACGCCGTCCGGATCGTTATTGGTATCGACGATGCCGAGCACTGGGATGCCGAGCTTGCCCGCCTCGCTCACGGCGATCTTTTCGCTGCCGACGTCAATCACAAACAGGGCATCGGGGACACGGTCCATGTCCTTGATACCGCCCAGCGCACGCTCCAGCTTGTCGCGTTCGCGCGTCAGCAGCAGAGCCTCTTTTTTGTTGATGCGATCAAAGCTGCCGTCGTCGCTCATCGCCGTCAGGTCCTTGAGGCGCTTGACGGACTGGCGCACGGTCTTGAAGTTGGTGAGCATGCCGCCGAGCCAGC
>CAWUTX010000096.1:0-7923 GCA_963925015.1 uncultured Gammaproteobacteria bacterium | reverse complement strand
TGTTCCCGGAAACCCGTCCCGATATGCGTTCGCACACGATCTGGGACACGATACGCAACACCATCGAAGACCCGGAGTTGACCCTGTATCTAGTGCTGGATGAAGCGCACCGAGGCATGGGCAATCTTACTAATGCCGCGCAAAGCGCCAAGAGCACCATCGTCCTGCGACTCATCAATGGCATCAGCGGCGTGCCGGGCATCCCGGTGGTGTGGGGTATTTCTGCGACAGTGGAGCGCTTCCGAAAGGCAATGGAAGGTGCACAAAAGCGCATCACCCTGCCGGATGTGGTGGTGGATTCGGCCAGGGTGCAGGAGTCGGGTCTCATCAAGGACACCATCATCCTCGACATCCTTGATGATGTCGGTGATTTCGATACGGTGCTGGTGCGCCGCGCCACCGACAAACTGAAAGCATCGACCGATGCCTGGGCCGAGTACGCCAAGCAGCAGGATGAAGCACATACCGTCATTCCGCTGATGGTGCTGCAAGTGCCCAATACGCCCGACCCAAACGACATTGGCCGCGCCCTGGACACCATCTATCAGCAATGGCCTGATTTGCCGAGTGGGAGCGTAGCGCATGTGTTAGGTGATCACACTACCCAGCAGTTCGGCAATCGCAATGTGCCTCACATCTCGCCGGAGCGCGTGCAGGAATCAACATGGGTACGCGTGCTGATTGCCAAGGATGCCATTAGCACGGGTTGGGATTGCCCGCGCGCCGAAGTGATGGTGTCTTTCCGTGCGGCGGTAGATCGCACACACATTACCCAGTTGTTGGGACGCATGGTGCGTTCGCCACTGGCGCGCCGCATCCCCGGCAATGACCGCCTGAATTCGGTGGAGTGCCTGTTGCCGAAGTTTGACGTCAAGACCGTGAGTGAAGTTGTCGATGCGCTGATGAAGGGTGATGACACGCTGTCGTCGCCAAGCGGGCGCGTGCTCGTCAATCCAGTAGAAATGAAGCCAAACCCTGCGGCCTCGCAGGCAGTATGGGAAAAGTTTGAGTCCCTGCCGTCGCAGACTCGCCCCCAACGCAGCGCAAAGCCTGCCAAGCGTTTGACTGCACTAGCGCATGAGCTGGCTGCTGATGACATCTTGCCGGGCGCTGGCAAGTTAGCCCACGCCGAGATGCACAAGGTGCTGGATGAGGCGCAGAAAAACTGCAAGGCGCAAATTGAAGCCAAGCGCAAAGCCGTGATGACGGTTGACGGCAAAACTGTGGTGGCCGACATGAAGGGCAAATCGAAGAGCTTCGATGAGTTCTTGGAAGATGCGGACATGGCGGTGATAGATGATGCTTACCGGCGTGCTGCCCGTATCTTCAGTCCCGATATTTCCCGCACCTACGTCGACGCCCTCGCTTACAGGGTTGCTGATCCCGATGATGCGGATGAATTCGAAGAAGCGCTTGTCGAAGCGCGAGTTTCCATTGCTGCGCTCGGCTTGGTGACGGAAGTGCAGCCTTATTTTGATGCCGAGGCGGATAAGCTGGCCAAGGCATGGCTGGCGAAATACAGTCCCGTCATCAAAGGTCTATCGCACGATCGGCAAGAGTCCTATCGCCAGATCAGGGAGATGAGCGCCGAACCACAGGATGTTGATCTGGTTAAGCCGGAGGCCAAGTTCGAGCCAACAAAGGCATGTTTGAACGATATTGAAACGGCGCTTCCGATCTACAAGAGCCACCTGCTTTGCGATGGGCAGGGCAACTACCCCGCAGATCTGAAATCCACTTGGGAGCCTCAGGTGGTGGAGATGGAGATGAAGCGAGCAGGCTTCAGCTTCTGGTATCGCAATCCGCAACAGCCAGGGCAATCCTCGCTCGGTATTGCTTACCTCTCTGGCGAGCAATACAGCATTGTTCGCCCGGACTTCATCTTCTTCGCTACGCAAGCAAATGGAAAGGTAGTGGCCGACATCGTTGACCCGCACAGCTTCCATTTGGCTGATGCACTACCCAAGCTGCAAGGGCTTGCCTTGTACGCCGACACGCACGCCAAGGTTTACCGCCGTATCGAATCTGTTGCAGAGGCGCTGGGCAAGCTACGCGTGCTTGATTTGACTAACGAAGATGTACGCAAAGGCATTGCCGCTGCGAAGGATGCGGCAAGTCTCTTTGCTGGGGGATTAGCGAGGGACTACTGATTTCCTATCTCGAGTTTCGATTCGCACACAAGGTCGGGGGCGGGCCGAATGAAGGGTCACGAACGAAGAACGAAGAGAAAAGAGCAGGCGCGAAGTCTTGCATCGACACATTTAACGTCCTGCGCGACGATGAGGCACTGACGAGCACCGGGTTAACTATACATAGCGCCCTAAATCTACTGCGCGCCTTTGATGCGGGTGCGTGCGGTGCTCGGAATCCTCATGTACTGGTGTGTACATTCCGGTTCCTGCGCTCCGCCGCCCACCGCCTGAAAGCCGCTCGCTACGATTTATGTCGCCATGTATAAACAACATGCAAGATAAAATTCGCTACGAGTTGACGGCCCATAAGGTCACAATTTGTGATCTTGAAGACTGAGTGCGGATAACAAGATACGCGATACAAAAAGGAGCCAGCGTATGGGAGTCAAAAAGTCAGGAAAGAGCGGAGCCGTCGTTCCCATGGAGCGCATCACGCAGGCAAACCTGCTGCTCCGAGGGCACAAAGTAATTCTTGACGAGGATCTGGCAGCGCTCTACGAGGTTGAAACTAAGGCGTTGAACCGTGCCGTCAAACGAAACCTTGAACGGTTCCCGGAAGATTTCATGTTTCAGCTTACCGCAGAGGAATTTGCCGACTTGAGGTTCCAATCTGGCACCTCAAGTTTGAGGTCACAAATTGACACCTCAAGATGGGGCGGCCGCCGCTACCCGCCTTACGTCTTCACCGAACAGGGCGTGGCGATGCTCTCCAGTGTCCTGCACAGCGACCGCGCCGTCCACGTCAACATCGAGATCATGCGCGCGTTCGTGCGGCTGCGGCAGATGCTCGCCACCAATGTGGAATTGGCCCGCAAGCTCGCCGCGCTCGAAAGGAAGTACGACGCCCAGTTCAAGGTGGTGTTCGACGCCATACGGGAGCTAATGACCCCGCCAGAGCCGAAGAAGAAACGGCCTATTGGCTTCGCGCCATGGGAGGATAAGTAACTACGAATGTTTGGCGACAAGCTGAATGCAATTACCCTCACCCTCTCCCAGAGGGAACAGAGGCTATAGAGTCTTGACATAACGGTTACCATTCTGCAGCGAACAAGGGAAGCAGAGAAAGCGTGATGTCAAGACTTCCCCATTTGTGGTTAGGTGTTTCTATTACAGCGCCCAAGGGTTGAACACTTGCGGGTACAGCGCGAAGTCTTGCACGTTGCGGGTGACCACGGTGAGGCCGTGGCATTGCGCGGTGGCCATGAGCAGGCCGTCCATCACGGGCAGGGGTTGCCCGACCAGTTCGGTGTGCGCGGCGATTTGCGCCCAGACGTGAAGGGCGGCGGCATCGAGCGGCAGGATGCGCCCGGTGAAGCGCTGTTCCACCTTGCCCAGCCAGGCAGTGAGTTTCTGGCTGCGGCGCTGGTCGGCTTTGCGCAGTTTGAGGATGCCTTTTTTAATTTCTCCCAGCGTGATGACGCTGATGAACAGGCTGGCTTCGTCCTGCTCGTCCAGCCAGGCGATTACTTCCGGCGCGGGAGTTTTTTTGGCGTATTCGGAAAGCGCGCAGGTGTCCAGCAGCCAGCTCATAGCTCGATGTCGCGCCCGGTGTCGCGGCTGCGGGAAATATCCAGGTCTTCCGCTGCGAGGTCGGGGCGCAGCAGCGCGCTGGAGAGCTTGGTCCGGTGGCGGGTGAGCCGGGCGTATTCTTCCGCCGAAACCACCACAGCCGTGGGTTTGCCGTGGACGGTGACTGTTTGGGCATCGCCGTTTGCCGCCCGTTTGATGAGTTGGCTGAAGTTGCCTTTCGCTTCCTGTAATTGCCATTTGCTATGCATGATGCCCTCCGTGTATTTCGCCGTTAATTCTGGCCAGAATGGACAGAATTTACCACAAAGCTTGCGGGTTGGCTATGTCTAATTTCATTTCCGAAGATCAAATCGAGCAGGCGCTGGTGCAGAAGCTCCAGCATCTGCATGGCTTCGACGTGCTCAACTGTTATACGGAAAATGCAGAAGACTTGAACGACGGCTCGGGTCGCGCCAACAAGCGCGATGTGATTATGGCGGATCGGGTGCGGGAGGCCGCCATCCGTCTGAACCCGGACATCCCACAAGCGGCTATTGAGGATGCGCTGGATAAATTGCTCGACCGGCGGCAGGCGATGACGCTGATCGCAGCAAACCGGGAAATCTATGGCTTGCTGCGCGATGGCATCCCGGTGGCATTCGACAACGCGCAAGGAGTGCGGCAACAGGAACTGGTGCGGCTGCTGGATTTCAATGTGCCGAGGATAGGGCCAGGTCTTGCAATGCAACATTGCTCGAACGCATAGGCGCGTGGTCAAGCCTTGCATCGACACATTCAACGTCCTGCGCGATGACGGCGACACCGACGACTACCGGGTTAACTAAACAACATGCAAGATAAAATTCGCTACGAGTTGACGGCCCATGCGGCAAGGGTGATGGCCGAGCGCAAGATTCCTGCTGCGTGGCGGGTAGTCTAGACTGTAACCGTGAGCCCTTGGCGTATTGTTACCGTCTATTTTGACCGGGGTCAGCGAGGCAAGCTATGAAAATGCACTATGATGAGAAATCCGACGCACTGTACCTGCGTCATTAACCATTGCGCTTCAAAGTTGAATCCGCCATTCTATTTATAGAGTCTGAATGGTCGAGTCGCATCCTCGGGAGGGGCATTGATCCCACAACCAGAACAACACGTAGGCACTCATGGCGGCGTGCGCCCCCTCGATATCTGCCAGCAGCAGCTCGTTATCGCGCGGACACACGACTGCATCCTAAAGAGCGCCGCTTTTTATCGCTTCGAATTTCCCTCAGTCCAGGTCCGGTTCGACCTGAGCGGGTTGGCCGCCGGCCAGTTCCGCTGGAACGTGATATCCCGGCAGTGCGTGATCCGCTACAACCCTTGGGTGTTTGCGGCCGATTTCGACCACCACCTGGCTGACACCGTGGCGCATGAAGTAGCCCATTACCTCGTGTATCGCATGCACGGCTCGCGCCACCGGCCACATGGCCCGGAATGGAAACGCGTAATGATCGCGCTCGGCGTCACCCCCAGGGCCACCGGTCACTACAACCTCACCGGCGTTCCCGTCCGGCGCCAGCAACGCCACACGTACCGCTGCGCATGCCGGATTCACCATATCTCAAATACCCTTCATAATCGCCACCAGAAGGGCCGGCGTTATGCCTGCAAGACATGCCGTTCGCCGCTGAAGTTCATCGGCGAGCCGTGCAACTGACGCAGCACAGATACAACAGAAGGGTTGCGACAGGTTTCAGGGTGCATGTTTCCAGCCGCAGAATCAGCCGGCGTTTTGCGCAGATCGAAGCTGTGGAAGCGGACTCGCCGGAAGGGTGAGCACAATGTACATTGGAAGCTGGGGAAGAATGATTGCGTCACCATGTCCTGGAATTTGAAAGCTTGGCACCGCCGCCGCACCCTGAAACGCCAATCGCTGCCGGATGATTTATGGCGGAGCGTAGTAGCGCGGCTCGCCTTTCTGCATGGTTTAACTCATGACGAGCTTGCCCGCCTGCGCGAATGGGTTGTGCTGTTTTTGCACAGCAAACATTTCAGCGCAGCGGGTGGATTAGTGCTCACCAACGAAATGCGCGTGATGATTGCGGCGCAGGCGTGCATCCTGATTCTGAATCTTGATCTCGACTACTACGACGATTGGGTAGAGATCATCGTTTATCCCGGGGAATTTATTCCCGAACGTGAATATATGGACGAGGCGGGCATCGTGCATCGTGTGCGCGAGCCGTTGGGCGGTGAATCGTGGCCTGCCGGGCCGATCATCCTTTCGTGGGAAGACGTTACAGGCCGTGATGTGGTGCCGGGTTACAGCGTGGTGATCCACGAATTCGCCCACAAGCTCGACATGCGTAACGGCGAGGCCAACGGCTTTCCAGAGCTGCACGCTGAGATGAGCCGACTGGCGTGGAGCGCCGCATTGGGTGCGGCTTACAGCGATTTTTGTACGCAGATGGATGCAGGCATGGAGCCTGATATTGATCCTTACGCCGCAGAAAATCCGGCGGAGTTTTTCGCGGTCATCAGCGAAATATTTTTCGGTATGCCGCAAATAGTGCAGAAAACTTATCCGGCAGTTTATCAGCAATTGGCGTTGTTTTACCGTCAAGACCCCCTGTTGAGGCAAAGCAAGTGATGAGCGATACCGCATTCCCTTTGCTGCCGTCGGTTATGGGTACCCTGTTGAGCGGCTTCACGAATACTTGGCGCAAGCGCCCGGATGACCACAGTTTCCAGGTGGCGCATAAGAGCGGAAATAAAAAGGCCGGAGATTTCCGGCCTTACTGGATGGTGGAGGCGGCGGGAATCGAACCCGCGTCCGCAAATCCGCTACCTTTGGTTCTACATGCGTAGCCTGGTCTTTGGGTTTAGCCGACTGTTACCCGACAGGCAGGGAACACAGTAAGCGAGTTCAGTAGAGTTTTAGCGCATTGACCCTGAACGAGCCGCAACGCGATCTTGTGAGAGTCGACCCCTGAATGTCCTTGCGGACGCTGAACGCACAAGCACGGCTTCAGTCAGAGGTTAGCGGTGATTAAGCCGCTAAGGCGTAGTTGTCGTCGTTGGCAACTATATTTTTGCAGTTTGATTTACGAGGTGAACTGCACCTCGGCATGCCCCTCAGGCTTTGTAACCCACGTCGAAGCCAGGTCGCCCCCATGGACTTGTAACGTAGACAGTATAGCGCAGACGAGGTTCCCGCGTCACTCAACCTGATTTCAGCAAGCGCTGCTTCTCGCGCACCCAATCGCGGTCGCGCTCGACATCGCGTTTGTCGTGCTCCTGCTTGCCTTTGGCGAGGCTGATCTCCAGTTTGGCGCGGCCTTTCTTCCAGTAGATGGCCAGCGGTATCAGCGTGTAGCCCTTGCGGTCGACCGCGCCGATGAGTTTCTTGATTTCATCGGCGTGCAGCAGCAGTTTGCGCGTGCGCAGCGGGTCGGGGTGGATGTGGGTGGAGGCGGTGGGCAGGGGCGAGATGTGCGCGCCGAACAGCCACGCTTCGCCGTCCTTGAGCAGCACGTAGCTTTCTTTCAGTTGTATGCGCCCGGCGCGCAGACTTTTGACTTCCCAGCCTTCCAAGGCAAGGCCCGCCTCCAAACGATCTTCGAGAAAGTAGTCGTGGCGCGCCTTTTTGTTGAGCGCGATGGTGCGGCCGGGGGAGGGCGCGGCTGTTTTTGGTTTGGCCATGTGCCAGTATAGCAGGCCCGTTCCGGGCATGGCTGCGTGCCCTTAATGCTGCCGTCTGGCGTATAATCCGCCCGTCGTGACTACCATCAGCAAAAGCGCACTCGTGTCTTATTCGGCGGCGGAGATGTACGCCCTGGTGGACGACATCGCGGCCTATGAGGAATTTCTGCCCTGGTGCGAGTCATCACGCGTGCTCGCGCGCGACGAGGACGAGGTGCGCGGCGTGCTGCAGCTTGCGCACGGCGGTTTACGCAAGGCTTTTACCACCTGCAACCGGCTGCAAAAAAACAAGATGATTGAGATACGTTTGGTGGAAGGGCCGTTCAGGCATCTGGAGGGTTTCTGGCGTTTCGATACGCTTGCCGCAACCGCCTGCAAGGTGCGGCTCGATATGGATTTTGAATTTTCGAACAAGCTCGTCGGCCTTGCCTTTGGGCCGGTGTTCAACCAGGTCGCCAACTCGCTGGTGGACGCCTTCTGCAAGCGCGCGGTGGAGGTGTATGGGAAACGCTGAAGCAGGCCCAGCTACCTCAAAAAT
>CAWUTX010000095.1:0-7348 GCA_963925015.1 uncultured Gammaproteobacteria bacterium | reverse complement strand
GCGCGCCCCGACGTGCAGGTGAGCATTCCGGTCGAGGTCACAGCGGGCGCCACACTGGAGGACGCCATCCGCGTCTCCGCCATTGTCGAGCGCTTTCCGGAGATCGACACGGCCACCCATCGCGTGGCGGTGTTCGGCAAGCTGGATCACGTGCTGCGTGCGGGCGACCGGGTGGAGATTCTGCGCCGGCTGATTGCGGATCCAAAAGTGGCGCGTAAAAAACGGGCCGAGCAGGGCGCCCAGCCTTTGTCTGACGTAACCCGTTAAGGTAAAGGTATGGGCACGGCGGCCTCCGTGCCCGGCGCGGAGGGTGATGGTACGGTGGATGCAGCGGGCTGCACATCACCTTCGATGTGGGTGAGCTTGTCGTCCGCAAAGAAGATCGAGAGGCGGCGCTGCTGGCGCTCCTTGCCGTCGCGCTGGATGCTGTAAATATAGTCCCAACGGTCTTGATGGAAGACATCGACCAGGAGTGGCGTGCCGAGCGCAAAACGTACCTGGCTCTTGGTCATGCCGGGCTTGAGTTTGGCGACCGCCTCCTGAGAGATGACATTGCCCTGCTGTATGTCGATTTTATATTGGCCGGGGAGCTTGACCGTTGAGCAGCCGGCTACCAGCAGGCTTGCGCACAGCGCCACAGTAGTGAGAAGCTTTTGCAGGGGTGTGGAGTTATTCATGTAGTGGCGGATAATACTCCAACCCGTATCAGGATTACTAATGGGTTCATTATTAAGGCTACACTCTCCGACACGCTAGAGGCAAAGGAAACCATGGAAAGTCGTGATTTGAAAAAGGCCGGACTCAAGGCTACCTTGCCGCGCATCAAGATTCTGGAGATGCTGGAGCACAGTGCCACGCGCCACATGAGTGCGGAAGACATCTACAAGGCCTTGCTCGAAGGCGGCGAAGATGTCGGTTTGGCCACCGTTTATCGCGTGCTCACGCAGTTTGAGTCCGCCGGTCTCGTCACGCGCCAGCACTTTGAGGGTGGGCACTCAGTGTTTGAGCTCAATGAGGGCAAGCACCATGACCACATTCTTTGCGTCAAGTGCGGCAAGGTGGAAGAGTTCATGGATGAAGTAATTGAAGAACGCCAGCGCGAGATCGCCAAAAAAACAGGTTACTCTATGACCGATCACTCGCTGTACATCTACGGCATCTGCGGTGCCTGTCAGAAAATAAAATAGGCCTTTTGCTCACGTTCAAGTTTTCGATTTTTTCTTCTTCGGTGATTTCGCGCTCTGCGCGTGTTGCAGCATCTCGGTAGCGTGAGCACGTGTCTGCTCGGTGATTTTCACGCCGCCCAGCATGCGTGCGATTTCGTCGCGGCGTTGATCCGGTGAAAGTTCGCTGACGCTGAGTTGAGTAGCGTCTTTGCCGATCTGTTTGCTGACCTGAAGTTGGTGCTGCCCCTGGGCCGCGACTTGCGGCAGATGGGTGACGCACAACACCTGACGGCTCTCACCCAACGCACGTAGCTGGTTGCCCACGATTTCCGCAATGCCGCCGCCGATGCCGACATCGACTTCGTCGAATATCAGCGTCGGGATGCGCCCGCTTTGCGCGGCGATGACCTGAATGGCGAGGCTGATGCGTGATAGTTCGCCGCCGGAGGCGACCTTGTTGAGCGGTTTGGGCGGCTGCCCCGGATTCGCGCTCACGAGAAATTCCACGCGCTCCATGCCGTGGGCGGAAAAAGCGGCGTCTTCCAATGCCTCGAAGGCGATGTCGAAGCGTCCTCCCGGCATGCCGAGTTGTCCCATCGCAGCGCTCACTTTTTCCGCCAGAGCACGCGCGGATCGTGTGCGCCCGTCGCTCAGTGTTTGGGCCAGCGCGCGATAAGAATTTTCCGCCGTGCCTGCTTCGGCGCGCAATTGCTCGACGCGTGAATCCGCGTGTTGCAGTGTGTCGCGTTCGCTGCTGAGACGCGTGAACAGCGCGGGTAATGCTTCGGGCTGCAGGCGATGCTTGCGCGCAAGGTCGTGAATGCTGCGCAGGCGCTGCTCGACGGTGGTGAGGCGCGCGGGGTCGAGATCGAGGCTGTCGATGATGTGGCGCAGTTCGCTTGCCGCTTCCCGCACTTGAATCGAAGCGCCTTCCAGCAGTTCGCTCACCGCACCGAGGCGTGCATCGAACGCGCTGAGTGCGCGCAGTTCGAGCGCACTCAGCGCAAGCTGGCTCAGCGTGGAGCCGGTTTCGTTTTCATACAGCGCATGCAGCACGCTGTGCGAAGTTTCCAGCAGCCGTCCGGCGTTGGCGAGGCGCGCGTGCTCTTCGTTGAGCGCGGTTAATTCGTCCGGGCCGAGTTGCAGTGCCTCCAGTTCGCGCACCTGATGATTCAGCAGATCGAGGCGCGCTTCGCGCTCGGCCACGCTGCGCTGGAGGGTTTCGAGTTCGCGTTGCGCGGAGCGCCAGTGCCGGTAGTGGCCCGCCAGTTGTTCGAGCAGGGCACCGTGGCCGGCGTAGTCGTCCAGCAGTTGGCGCTGCATGTCGCGCTTGAGCAGCGACTGATGTTCGTGCTGGCCGTGGATGTCGACCAGCATTTCGCCCAGTTCCTGCAACAACTGCAACGTCACCGGCGAGCCATTGATATAGCCTTTGGAGCGGCCGTCGCGTGTGACGGTGCGGCGCAGCAGGCAGTCGCCGTTGGCGTCGAGCTCCTGTTCCTTGAGCCAGCATTGGGTGGCGGGCAGACGGCTGATATCGAAACCGGCGCTGACTTCGGCGCGCTCAGCGTGGTGGCGAACCGCGCCGCTGTCGGCGCGCCCCCCCAGCGCGAGGTCGAGCGCGTCCACCATGATCGACTTGCCCGCGCCCGTCTCACCGGTGATGACGGTGAACCCGGCGCGCAGATTCAACTCCAGATGTTCGACGATGGCGAAATCGCGGATGGCAAGCTGTATTAGCATGGATACCGACTAAAGATTCTCGCCCCAGTGCAGCTTGGCGCGCAGCATTTCGTAGTAGTCGTGAGTGGCGGGATGTATCAGCCGCGCGCATTTGCTTTTTTTGTAAATTTTTATCAAATCGCCTTCCAGCACGTCGAGGCTAATCTGACCGTCGCAGGTCAGTTGCGCGGCGGACTGTGCGATGTCGCGCACGGTGATTTCGATCTGACTATCGCCGTCCACCACAATCGGTCGGTTGCTCATGGTATGCGGACAGATCGGCACCAGCACGATGACATTCAGCGTAGGGTAGAGTATGGGGCCATCGCTGGACAGTGCATAAGCGGTAGAGCCGGTGGGCGTCGCCACGATGAGGCCGTCGGAGCGGTAGGTGTTCACGAACTGGCCGTTGATGTGAGTGTCGAACTCGATCATGCGTGCCGCGTTCCATTTGTGCAGCACGACATCATTGAAGGCATCGCTGTCGTTCACCGGCTGGCCGTTACGGTGGATAACGGTGTGCAGCAGCAGGCGTTCTTCCTCGATATACTGGTCGGCGAGAATTTCATCCAGCCGTTCGAGCATCTGATCGGGCGAGATATCGGCGAGAAAACCGAGCCGGCCCTGGTTGACTCCGAGCAGCGGAACTTCGTAATTTGCCAGCGAGCGCGCCGCGTTGAGCAGGCTGCCGTCGCCGCCGATTACAATGACTAGGTCGCACTGCTTGCCGAGTTCACTGCGCTCGGCGATGTCCAGCCCGTGGCCGGGCACCAGTTCGGCGGTCGCCTCGTCGAGCAGCACCTTGAGGCCGCGCTGCCGGAGGTGCGCGCTCAGGGTATGGATGACGGCCCCGACGCCGGGGTCACCGAATTTGCCGATGAGTCCGATACAATGGAATGTGCGTGCCATAAGTTGTCTTTGTTACTGATAAGTCAATAAATAAGACTACACTTTCCGCTACGTCTCCGCCCCCTGTTTAGGGGACGGGACAGAGCCTGCCCCCGGCTCGAACGGGGGGTGGGGGTAGATTAAACAGGATTTTTACCCAAGAGTCACACTGTAAAGTAATGTAGCCTTGCTTTGTGAGTCTTGGGTAAACTTAGCATATGGACACTTCCTTTAACAGCCGGGTCGGCCAGGCCAGCACCGCAGCAGAACTGCCCGTCATCAGCGAGCGGGCGCGTTTTCTGCTGAAGACCCTGGTTGGGCGCTATATTCTCGATGGTCAACCGGTGAGTTCGCGCGCCCTGGCACGTGACACAGGCCTCGATTTGAGCCCGGCCACCATCCGCAACGTGATGGCCGACCTGGAAGAACTCGGCCTCATCACGGCGCCGCACACCTCCGCCGGCCGCATCCCGACCGCGCAGGGCTACCGCCTGTTTGTGGACAGCCTACTCAGCATTCAGCCCATCGGCAGCAGCGAGGTGCTGCGCATCAAGAGCCAGTTCGACCCCGACAAGGGCACGCATGGCCTGCTGGAAACCGCGTCCAGTCTGCTCTCGGAGGTCACACGCATGGCCAGTGTGGTGCTGTTGCCTCGCCGCGAGCACACCGCCTTCCGCCAAGTGGAGTTTCTGTCGCTGTCGGACAACCGCGTGCTGGTGATACTGGTGCTGAACGAGCGCGAGGTGCAAAACCGCATCATCCACACCGAGCGCCAATACTCGCCCTCCGAACTGCAACAGGCGGCCAATTATCTCAATACCGTGTTCGCCGGGCAGGATCTGCCCACAGTACGCGTGCGCCTGTTGCAGGAGATGAACGAAACGCGTGAAGGCATGAATAACATGATGCGCCTCGCCGTCGAAGCGGCGGAGCAGGCCTTCGGCGCAGCACCCGAGGCGGCTGACTACCTACTCACCGGCCAGATACATCTGTTGCAGCGCACCGACAGCACCGACATCGGCAAACTGCGCCAGTTGTTCGATGCCTTCACCCAGAAACGCGATCTGCTGTACCTGCTCGACCAGTGCCTGGGGGCGCGCGGTGTGCAGATATTCATCGGCGCCGAATCGGGCTACAACGTGCTGCAAGACTACAGCCTGGTGACCTCGCCCTACGAGGCCGACGGCGAGGTGATCGGCGTGCTGGGCGTCATCGGCCCCACGCGTATGGGCTACGATCGCGTCATCCCGATGGTGGACATCACCGCAAAATTACTCGGCGCCGCCTTGAATCAGCGCAGTTGATCCACCACATAGCGGTGGTCAGTTATTTTCTCAAATCATTATTTCTGTGGTATTTCCGGAGACCGTTTCATGAATCACGACGAACAACCCGCCGCGCAAGCGGAGCCTTCCGCCGACACCGCTACGCACGATGTGCAGCAGTTGCTTGAAGATGCACGCAGCAAGTCCGATGAGCACTGGAACCAGCTGTTAAGGGCGCGCGCCGATCTCGAAAACCTGCGCCGTCGCCACGAGCGGGATCTGGAGGGCGCACACAAATATGCGCTGGAGCGTTTTGCGCTGGAATTGCTGCCGGTGAAGGACAGTCTGGAATTGGGCTTGGCCTCGGGCGCTGAGGCCAACCAGGCTCTGCGCGAAGGCATGGAGCTCACACACAAAATGCTCGCGGCGGCGTTTGCCAGATTCGGCATCACCGAAACCAATCCGGTGGGCGAGAAATTCAACCCGCAACTGCATCAGGCCATGGCCGCGCAGGAGAGCGCCGAGGCGGAGCCGAATACCGTGCTCACGGTATGCCAGAAGGGCTATCTGCTGCACGAGCGCCTGATTCGACCGGCTATGGTGATTATTGCTAAATCGGCTGAAGGCCAGGCTTGAGGGCCCTTGAATAAGGCGGGCCGCACCCCCATATAACCAGCAACTCCCCGCCTCTGGACGCGGGATGACACTTAAAAAGCAACGGAGACTTTTACCATGGGCAAGATTATAGGCATTGACCTCGGCACCACCAATTCCTGCGTCGCGGTGATGGAGGGTGGCAAGCCGCGCGTGATCGAAAACAGCGAAGGCGACCGCACCACGCCGTCCATCGTGGCCTACACCAGCGACGGTGAAGTGCTGGTCGGACAATCCGCGAAGCGTCAGGCGGTCACCAATCCGAAAAACACGCTGTTTGCGATCAAGCGTCTGATCGGGCGCCGCTACACCGACGCGGTAGTGCAGAAAGATGTCAAGCTAGTGCCTTATAACATCGCGGCCGCCGATAACGGCGATGCCTGGGTGGAGGTGAACGGAAAAAAGATGGCGCCGCCGGAGATTTCCGCGCGCGTGCTGATGAAGATGAAAAAGACCGCCGAGGATTATCTCGGCGAACCGGTCACCGAGGCGGTGATCACCGTGCCCGCTTATTTCGACGACTCCCAGCGCCAAGCGACCAAGGCCGCGGGCAAGATCGCGGGCTTGGAGGTCAAGCGTATCATCAATGAACCGACCGCAGCCGCGCTAGCCTACGGCATGGACAAGAAGCCCGGCGACTCCAAGGTGGCGGTGTATGACTTGGGCGGCGGCACGTTCGACATCTCCATTATTGAAATCGCGGAAGTGGAGGGCGAGCACCAGTTTGAAGTGCTGTCCACCAACGGTGACACCTTTCTGGGCGGTGAAGATTTCGACCAGCGCCTGATCGACCACCTGGTGGATGAGTACAAGAAAGACAGCGGCGTTGATCTCAAGAAAGACCCGCTCGCCCTGCAACGCCTGAAGGATGCCGCAGAAAAGGCCAAGATCGAACTCTCCTCGCGCGAGCAGACCGACGTGAACCTGCCCTACATCACGGCTGATGCGAGTGGCCCGAAGCATCTTAACGTCAAGGTTACGCGCGCCACGCTGGAGTCACTGGTGGACGAGCTCATTGAGCGCACCATCCAGCCGTGCAAGACTGCGATGAAAGATGCCGGTGTGACGGCAGCCGATATTGACGACATAATTCTGGTCGGCGGCCAGACGCGCATGCCGAAGGTGCAGGAGGCGGTTAAGAAACTGTTCGGCAAGGAGCCGCGCAAGGACGTGAACCCGGATGAGGCGGTGGCGGTGGGTGCCGCGATTCAGGCCGGCGTGCTGGGCGGCGAGGTGAAGGACGTGCTGCTGCTCGATGTCACGCCGCTGTCGCTCGGTATCGAGACCATGGGCGGCGTGATGACCAAACTGATCGAGAAAAACACCACCATTCCGACCAAGGCGACACAGGTGTTTTCCACCGCAGAGGACAACCAGACCGCCGTCACGGTACACGTGATGCAGGGCGAGCGTGAGATGGCTTCGGCCAACAAGTCATTAGGTCGTTTCGACCTCTCCGACATTCCACCCGCACCGCGCGGCATGCCGCAGGTCGAAGTCATGTTCGACATCGACGCGAACGGTATCCTGAACGTGTCGGCCAAGGACAAGGCCACCGGCAAGAGCCAGTCCATCGTCATCAAGGCCTCCAGCGGATTGTCCGAGGACGAGGTCAAGCGCATGGTGAAAGACGCCGAGGCGCACGCCGAGGAC
>CAWUTX010000094.1:0-6082 GCA_963925015.1 uncultured Gammaproteobacteria bacterium | reverse complement strand
GTGGCCTCCAGAGTTTCTGCATCACCCGTGCGAGTGGTGAGATGCAGTCGCAGACCGCCCGCAGTACGCTCCACCCGCTGCGGCGTGCAGCCCGGATGAAGCTGTACGCCCTCATCACGTAATTTGTCAGCGACAATTTGCGCGAGGTCGCTGTCTTCCTTCGGTAGTATCTGCGCGCCGCGCTGCACTACATGGACGAGACTGCCGAGCCGCGCAAAGGCCTGCGCCAGTTCGATTCCGATAGGTCCACCACCGAGAATAATGAGGCTGGGTACGGGCGCTGCGAGCGAGAACACGGTTTCATTGGTGAGGTACGGAATGGACTCAAGGCCCGGGAGGGGCGGAATCGCCGGGCGCGAACCGGTGGCGAGTACAAAATTCTTCGCCGTAATATCCTTGCCGTTGATGCGGAATGTGTGCGGATCAATAAAGCGGCCGACACCGAAAATCACCTCAACGCCCAGACTGCGAAAACGCTCGGGACTGTCGTGCGGTTCAATGCCCTGGATGACGGCCGTGACGCGCTGCATAACGCGGTCAAGCTGAACCGGCTGCAACTCTCCGTCGATGCCGAAACGGGCTGCATCGCGCAAGGTATGCGCTACCTGTGCGCTGTGCAGCAAGGCCTTGCTGGGCACGCAGCCGTAATACAGACAGTCGCCGCCGAGACGGTGTTTTTCAATGAGCGCGACCTTGGCGCCCAGCGCCGCGCCGCCTGCCGCAACGGAGAGACCCGCCGCGCCGCCGCCGATGATGCATAAATCAAATTCAGGTGTCGCCATAAATTTTTTTCTGTAGTGTGTGAGATCATTCCACTTCACGCTACTTAACGGGATTCACGCACATAAATCAAGGCCTGTTGTGCGGCAGATGCACGATGTATGCTTGGCGTAAGAGAAAATTTATACTTTCGTGACGAATCAGCTCTGTGCATGGACGACAATTCATCAATATGAACAACAACGTGCCCAACAACACACGCAAACGCGGGATCAAGATCCTGCTGCTAATGATATTCGCGGGCGGTTTCGCGGCATTCTTTGCTCTGGGCGGCGGAGACTGGCTGAGCCTGGCGGCACTCAAGCTGCATCGCAATGAACTGCTGGCGTATACGGAGCAGCATTATACCCTCGTGTTGTTGAGCGGCATGTTGATTTATGTCATCGCCACGGCATTGAGTGTGCCGGGCGCGCTTATTCTCTCGCTTACGGCTGGCTTTTTATTTGGTCGCTGGGTGGGTGCGGCTGCCATCGTTGTAGCGGCCACCTTGGGAGCGACACTGGTGTTTCTCGCTGCGCGCTATTTATTTGCCGAGGCGGCACAGCGGCGCGTAGGGGGCATGGCAAAAAAGCTGATCGCAGGTTTCCATGAGAATGCGTTTAACTATTTGCTGTTCTTGCGACTGGTGCCGCTGTTTCCATTCTGGCTGGTGAATCTGGTACCTGCGTTCACGCCCATAAAGACGCGCACCTATATCATCGGCACGGCATTAGGCATCGCGCCGGGCAGTTTTGTATTTGCTCACCTCGGGCAATCACTGGGCCGCATCGAATCTGTGCAGCAGCTGGTATCCTGGGAGATCATCAGCGCCTTTGTTCTGCTTGGCATATTCGCTCTGGTGCCGGTGCTAGTGCAGAAATGGCGTGCTGGTACAACACCCGTTGTTACTCATAAGTCAGTCAGTAAGTAAGGCGGCACTTCCCGCTGCGTCCCCGCCCCCTGTTTAGGGGGAGGGACAGGGTGAGGGTAGAGTAAACAGGGTTTTTACTCAGGAGGCACTTGGTCAGCAGTGTATCCTTAACTTGGGGTCTCCTGAGTACCCAGCGTAATACCGGCCAATCATCTCAACCAGAAGGGAGATTCATCAGTGAATAAATCAGAATTAATCGATGCAGTTGCCGCGTCCGCCGACATCTCAAAATCCGCCGCAGGTCAGGCCGTGGACTCCGTTGTTGCCGCCATCACCAAGGCGCTCAAGAAGGGCGACCAGGTAGCCCTGGTGGGCTTTGGCACCTTCCTCGTGCGCAAGCGTGCGGCACGCGCCGGACGTAACCCGCAAACCGGCGCTGCCATCAAGATCAAGGCCGCCAAGGTACCGGCCTTCAAGGCTGGCAAAGCCCTCAAGGATGCCGTAAACTAGGCGGCTTCCTTGGGTGCTTAGCTCAGTTGGTAGAGCGTCGCCTTTACACGGCGAATGTCGGGGGTTCGAACCCCTCAGCACCCACCAGCACAGCAAGGCACCTCTGCAAGTTCAGGCAGGGTGCGGTGTTGCCTCAGTATAGGCAACACCGCAATGCTGTGCTGGAACAAATGCCGTATTTTGTAAGGCGCCCGCATCAGGAGTGGTAGTTCAGTTGGTTAGAATACCTGCCTGTCACGCAGGGGGTCGCGGGTTCGAGTCCCGTCCACTCCGCCACTACTCAGTGACGAGAGGGCGCTCCCGTTGGGTGCGCCCTCTTTAATTTTCCAAGGTACCGCAAACCTTAATCTATCGAAGCCTCGCTCAAGACTGCATCCATGCTTCAGATACTCCGTGAGCGCGCCCAGGCTTGGGCGGCGCGTGTCATTATCCTCATTCTTATCGTACCGTTTGCCCTGTGGGGTATTCAGGAGTACGCCGGTACTGATGTCAATGTGAGTGTCGCCAGAGTCAACGGCGCCGACATCGGGCAGCGCGACTTCCAGCAGGCCTATGAACAGGAACAGCAACGCCTGAAGGCCTTGCTGGGCAAGGCCTTCGACCAGCAGCGCCCGGATGAGGCCAGGATCAAGCGCGCGGTGATGGATCGGCTGGTGGAGGACATGCTCGTCGAGCAGGCGGCCACAGACGCCGGTCTGCATGTCAGCAATGCCGAGCTTGCCCAGCAGATACATGCCATGCCCGAACTGCTGGATAACGGGACATTTTCCAAACAGATTTACGAACAGCGCCTGCGCGCCATCGGCCTGACCCCGGCGGCGTTCGAAAAACGTCTGCACCATGCGCTGCTCAGCGAGCAGGTGAACAACGGCGTGACGGCGAGCGTCATGGTCACGCCGCGCGAACTCGACAGCGTGATCCGTCTCAGGGATCAACAGCGCGAGATTGGTTATCTGATGCTGCCGCTGGCGCGTTTCGCCGCCGGCGCAGAGCCTGATGCCGCCGCAGTCAGCGCCTATTACCAGCAGCAGCGCGAGCAATTCACGGCACCGGCACAGGTGAGCATCGACTACATCGAGCTGGCGGCGGACGAGCTCGCGCTGCGCATCACGCCCGACGAGCAGGAACTGCGCAAGTTCTACGAAGAGCAGGCCGCGAGCACCAGGAGTTTCGACGAGGTGCGCCCGCAACTCGAAACTGACGTCCGCAAGCGCAAGGCGGAGCAGCAATATTTTGAAAAGCTTGAGATGCTGACCAATCTCGCCTACGAACACCCAGACTCACTTGCTGTCGCCGCTGAGCAACTGGGGCTCAGTGTGAAGAACAGCCCGTTGTTCGGACGTAGCGGGGGCGAGGGCATCGCCGCCCATCCCAAGATTGCCAGCGCGGCCTTCAGTGATGAGGTCGTGGTGCGCGGCTTCAACAGCGAACCGATTGAGACCGCAGAGCATCGCAGCGTGGTGTTGCGCATGAAGGAACATAAGCCTGCCGCCGTGCGTACGCTGGATGAAGTGCGTCCGGCCATCGTTGAGCAATTACGCCAGGAGGCCGCGCGCGCGCGTACACAGGCGGCGGGCGTGGTGCTGCAGGCGCGTCTGGCCAAGGGCGAGAGTGCCGAGACCGTGGCGCAAGAGCACGCTGTGGAGTGGCTGAAGCCGGGGCTGATCCGGCGTGATGAGGCCAAACTCAACGCCGCCCTGGTGCGCGCGGCCTTCAGGCTGGCGCGGCCCGCGCCGGAGCCCAAGACGGCTGCCACAGTGGGCGGCACGGCGCTGGAATCAGGTGATTATGCGGTCGTCGCGGTCTATGCGGTGCGTGATGGCGACCCCGCTGCGCTCGATGCCGCCACACGCCTTCAGTTGCAGCGCGAACTGCAGCGCACCCATGCCGCAGCGGATTATCAGGGCTACCTGAAGGGCCTCAAGCAGACCGCGAAGATCGTTGTGCATGCGGATAAACTCTGACCCCGTCATTGCCTGTCGCCGCGTAATTCGAAGAACGTTGTTGCTTTTTGCTCCGGTATGGCGTAAAAATCTCCGCGCTATCGGACTCTGCGAACTCGGTGTTATCGCGCGGGTCTAAAAATTGTTCAGGGCTATAGAGTAAAGATGGCACGGTGCCGATAATCGTATTGAGGAATAGCGGCGGAACGCGGGAACAGCAGATGCAGGAAGACAGTCACATGGTGAAGCAGGAGTGCCGGCTGGTAATCGAAAGCGTGAGCGAGGACGGGCGCAAGTTCCGTCCCAGTGACTGGATAGAACGCATCTCCACGGCGCTTGCGAGCTTCGGCCCTGACCACCGCATACTCTACTCGAAGACCGCACAGCCGCGCGTCGTCAACGGTGAAAAATGCCTGGTGGTGGACAAGGTGCTGCACGAGAAGGATCCGGCAGCATTCGAATACATCCTCAATTTTGCCCGCACCAATCGCCTGAGGATACGCGAGGAGTGCACGGATATTCCGTGAATTGCAGCACCGGTCAGGGTCGGGTGGTTTGGTGCTTGGCCACCTCCTGAGTGATGGCCTGCACCCATTCTCCGATGATGGGAACCAGTTCGATCTTGCCCAGCAGATAGCTGATCACAATAATCACCACGGTCAGCACCAGCGTCCCGCCAGTCACCGTACCTAGCCCCCAGGCAATACCGCCGAGAAAATTATCGAGTAGTATTTTTTTCCGGGCGCGGTAAATGTCATTGTGGTGTTCGGTGCCCATTACGATCAGCTCATGCGTACGGCACCTCAGGCCATTTGTTTTTCGCGGATCTCTTCCAGAATCTTGCAGTCGATGCACTGCGTGGCGGTGGGGCGGGCCTCCAGGCGACGGATACCGATCTCCACGCCGCAGATGTCGCAGTAACCGTACTCACCCTGATCGAGGCTCGTCAACGCCTCATCGATCTTCTTGATCAGCTTGCGCTCCCGATCACGGGCGCGCAGTTCGAGGGTGATCTCTTCTTCCTGGCTGGCACGATCATTGGGGTCGGGATAATTGGCGGCCTCATCCTGCATGTGATGCACGGTGCGATCCACTTCCTCCATCAACTGACGTTTCCAGGCATGCAAGACGCGGCGGAAGTGTTCAGTCTGCTGTGCATTCATGTACGCTTCGCCTTTTTTTGCTTGATAGGGCGCGAAGCCAAGCGCGGTCACTTGCGAAGATGCAGAGGCTGACCTTGTCGCAACAGGCTTCGCCGGTATTGTCCTGGGCGCGGCCTTGGGGATTACTTTGGGCGCCGGTTTGGGCTTGGGCAGCGCCTTTTTGGATGCGCCCGGCTTGGGCGCGGGGGCTTTGGCTTTGACCTTGGATTTGGCGGGCGCAACGGCCTTAGGCGCTTTCGCCTTAACCTTCACCTTGGGCGCGGGGGCCTTGGCTTTGGATTTGGCAGGCGCCGTCTTCTTGGCCATTTTCGCCTTGGTTAGTTTCGTTTTAGTCACTTTGGACTTTGTTGCGAGCATTAACTACTCTCCTGAAGCCACAAATTAACGCTACTTTATAGCAAAAACCCACCCGCGTCACAATGCCTTCTTGTCCCTGCCGTAATCGCTGTGGGCATGGGGTGCCACGGGTGACAGCGGGCCGATGTTCGACTAAGCTGCACCGCTTTCCATGGGGGTAAACATGAGTCAACTGGCGGCGCTGATTTTTGATGTGGACGGCACTCTGGCGGATACCGAGCGCGACGGTCATCGCCCAGCGTTTAATCGCGCCTTTGTCGAGGCGGGTCTGGACTGGGCGTGGGATGTCGCGCTCTACGGTGAATTGCTGGCGGTGACCGGCGGCAAGGAGCGCATGCGTTTTTATCTCGACCGTTATCACACCAGCTTCAAACGCCCCGCTGATCTCGATACCCTGATCGCGCGTCTGCATGATGCCAAGACGCGCCACTACACCGACATGCTGGCGCAGGGCGCGATTCCGCTGCGCCCCGGCGTGC
>CAWUTX010000093.1:0-5079 GCA_963925015.1 uncultured Gammaproteobacteria bacterium | reverse complement strand
AGGGAAGAGCGGCAGCGAAGGGTTCTACGAGTGTCGCGAGCGCAGGATGCGCAGGAGCGACCGACACTGGCAGATACTTGTGCGTCGGTACTGCTGTTGTTTGATCTGGCCTAGCAGTCTGTTGAAAAACAGACTGCGCGCGGCACATGGACGTGCCGCCATTTTTCAAACACGTTGTATGTGTTTGAAAAATTAAGCAAAGTGAAAATCACATTTTTCGCTTTGTTTGTTGAAAAAGCCCATGAATGGATTTTTTCAACAAACTGCTGGTCGCGCAGGGAATTGTCAGGGCCGGCCATCGGCCTCGCCGTCTTTCTTGACCGGCGTCATGTCAGCGCGCGAGATGCCGAGCCACACCACGATGGGGCTGGCCACGAATACCGAAGAATAGATGCCTACCATGATGCCGATGGTGAGCGCGAGCGCGAAATAATACAGCGTCTCTCCGCCCAGAAACAACATGGCGAGCACCATCAACTGAGTGGTGAACGCGGTCATGATGGTGCGGCTCAAGGTGCGTGTGATGGCGTTGTCTATGATCTCCGGAATCGTGCCCTTGCGCATCTTGCGGAAATTTTCGCGGATGCGGTCGAATATCACCACGGTGTCGTTCACCGAGTAACCGAGGATGGCCAGTACCGCCGCGAGTACGGAAAGTGAAAATTCCCACTGAAACAGGGCGAACAGTCCGAGGATAATGATAACGTCGTGCGCTGTGGCGACGATGGCGCCAATCGAGAAGCGCCATTCAAAGCGCATTGCAAGATAGAGCATGATGCCGATGGAGACCAGAATCAGCGCCAGCCCACCGTCGTTCGCCAGCTCCGCGCCCACCTGCGGCCCGACAAACTCCACGCGCCGCAATTCTATGGAACTGTCCTGCGCGCGCAGGGTGTCACGGACTTTTGCGCTCAACTTTTCGTTGCTCACGCCTTCCTGATTGGGCAAGCGGATCAACACGTCTTTCGCGGAGCCGAAGCTTTGTACCGAGACATCCTTGAAGCTGTTTTTTGCCAGCACCTCACGGATGAGGTCTAGTTGCGCAGGCTGGGCGTAGCGCGCCTCGATCAGCGTGCCACCGGTAAACTCGATGCTCAAATTCAGGCCGCGCGCGATGAGCAGCGCAATTGCGGCAACAAAGAGCAGCGCGGAAATAAAGATCGTCGTGCGCGCCGAGCGCATGAACGGGATGTCGCGTTGGACGCGGAAAAATTCCATGGCTAGATGACCAATTTGGCGAGCTTGCGCTGCCGACCGTAGAGCAGGTTAACCATGGCGCGCGACACCATCACCGCAGTGAACATGGAGGTGAGGATGCCGATACACAGGGTGACGGCGAAGCCGCGTATCGGGCCGGAGCCGAGCATGAACAACGCAAAACCCGCGATCAGAGTGGTGATGTTGGAGTCGAGAATGGTGTCGAAGGCCCGATCATAGCCCGCGTTGATGCTGGCCTGAGGGCTGTTGCCGTTGCGCAATTCCTCGCGGATGCGTTCGTAGATCAACACGTTGGCGTCTATCGCCATGCCCACGGTGAGCGCGATACCGGCGATGCCGGGCAGGGTGAGGGTGGCCTGCAACAGGGACATGATCGCGAGCAGCAAGATGATGTTGACGCTCAGCGCGAGGCTGGCGATGACGCCGAAGAAATAATAGTAAAGGGTCATGAAGACCGCGATGGCGGCAAAGCCGATCATGGTCGAATTGAAACCCTTGGTGATATTCTCCGCGCCCATGCTGGGGCCGACGGTGCGTTCCTCGATGATCTCTATGGGTGCGGTCAGCGCGCCCGCGCGCAGCAGCAGCGCGAGGTCGCGCGCCTCGTCGGCGCTGTCGAGGCCGGTGATCTGGAAACGCTTGCCCAGTTGATCGCGGATCACGGCCTGATTGATGACTTCTGCCACCTTGCTCTTGACCTTGGTGGGTTTGCCGTCGATGACACGCGTCTCGCTCTTGCTCTCGATGAACACGACGGCCATCATCTTGCCGATGTTGTCCTTGGTGGCGTTGCTGAAGATGCCTGCGCCCTTGCCGTCGAGCGTGATGAACACGGCAGATTGGCCGCTTTCCTGTTCGATGCCGGAGGCGGCGTCGGTGATGTAATCGCCAGTGAGCATGACTTGATTCTTGAGCAGGGTATGACCACCTTCACGCCGCTTGTAGAGCTTAGTGCCGGGAGGCACGCGGCCCGCAATGGCCTCTTCGGCACGGTGTTCTTCGTCCACCATGCGGAATTCGAGTGTGGCGGTGGCGCCGAGAATTTCCTTGGCGCGCGCGGTATCCTGCACGCCCGGCAGTTGCACCACGATGCGGCTGTCGCCCTGCTGCTGAATCACGGGCTCGGCCACGCCGAGTTCGTTCACGCGGTTGCGCAGCGTTGTGATGTTTTGCTGCAAGGCGAACTTGCGCACCTCGCGCTGCTCTGTCTCGGAAATGGTGGCGACCAGATTAAAGCTGTCGGCGCCGTCTTCATCTTTCAGCACCAGGGCGGGGTATTCGTTGCGCACTACGTCGCGCGCCTGGCCGCGCTCGTTCTGGCTGCGGAACTTGACCTCCAGCCCATTACTGCCGCGCGCGATAATCAAATAGCGCAGTTTTTTATCGCGCAGCAGGGTGCGCACATCGCTGGCATAGCGCTCTTCCGCTTGGCCCACGGCGGCGTCCATGTCCACCTCCATCAGGAAGTGCACGCCGCCGCGCAGGTCGAGGCCGAGGTACATGGGCCGCGCGTTCAGCGCCGTGAGCCAACGGGGAGTGGCGGGCGCGAGATTCAGCGCCACCACGTAGCCGCCGCCCAGCGCGTCCTTCAGGATATCCTTGGCCTTGAGCTGGGTTTCGGTGTCGTTAAAACGCACCAGCAGGCGGTGTGCGTCACGCGCCGTGGACTTGTAGGCGAGGGTGTTTTGTTTCAGCAGCCCCAGCACCTGATCTTCGGTGGCGGCATCCACCTTGGTGGTGCGCGTGGCGGAGACCTGCAGGGCGGGGTCTTCACCATACAGGTTGGGCACGCTGTACAACACGCCGGCGGCGACCACGCACAGGATCAACAGGTATTTCCACAGCGGGTACTGATTCATCATGGTGCTTGTGCAGCTCTGACGCTGTTCAGGCTGATTTGATGGTGCCCTTCGGCATGATGCTCGACACGGACTGTTTTTGCACCTTCACTACGATGCCGTCGGCGATTTCGATGCTGATGAAGTCGTTGCCCACCTCGGTGATGCGCCCCAGTACGCCACCGCCGGTGACGACCTCATCGCCCTTGGCGAGCGCGTTGAGCAGGGTTTTGTGTTCCTTGGCGCGCTTCACCTGCGGGCGGATGAGCAGGAAATAGAACAGCACGAAAATACCGATCAGCGGCAAAAAAAAGTTGAGCAGGCTGGATTCGGCTGTGGCAGCGGTCGCGGGCTGGGCCAGTGCATCGGAGATAAAGAAGCTCATAATCGTTCCTGAGTGATGGATTTAATGCCGCCGATTATGCCATAACCGCTGGGTTTTGCGCGCGTTTTGCGTGGAAATCGGCCACAAAATCATCGAGGCGGCCCTGCTCGATGGCGCTGCGCAGGCTCTGCATCAACTCCTGATAGTAATGCAGGTTGTGCAGGGTGTTGAGGCGCGCGCCCAGGATTTCGTTCGCCCGGTCGAGGTGGCGCAGGTAGGCGCGGCTGTAATTGCGGCAGGTATAGCAGGTGCAGTCCGCGTCGAGCGGGCGGGTGTCGGACTGGTACTGGCTGTTGCGGATGCGGATTTCGCCGCTGTGTACGAACAGGTGGCCGTTGCGCGCGTTGCGCGTGGGCATTACGCAGTCGAACATGTCCACGCCGCGCTGCACCGCCTCCACGATGTCCTGCGGCGTGCCGACGCCCATGAGATAGCGCGGCCGGTCGGCGGGCATGCGCGGCAGCAGCGTCTCCAGCACCCGCAGGCGGTCGGGCTTGGGCTCGCCCACCGAAAGCCCGCCGATGGCGTAGCCGTCAAAACCAATAGCGGTGAGTCCGGCGAGCGAGGCCTCGCGCAACGACGTGTGTACGCCGCCCTGCACAATGCCGAACAGCGCGGCGGGATTGTCGCCGTGCGCTTGCTTGCTGCGCGCGGCCCAGCGCAGCGAGAGCCCCATCGAGACGCGTGCGGTTTCTTCGTCGGCGGGGTAGGGCGTGCACTCGTCGAAGATCATCACGATGTCCGCGCCCAGCGCGCGCTGTACTTCCATGGAGCGTTCCGGATCGAGGTAGACCTCGTCGCCGTTCACCGGCGAGCGGAAGGTCACGCCCTGCTCGGTGATCTTTCTCATCTTACCCAGGCTGAACACCTGGAAGCCGCCGGAGTCGGTGAGGAGGGGGCCGTCCCAGTGCATGAAGTCGTGCAGATCGCCGTGCGCGCGAATCACCTCGGTGCCGGGGCGCAGCATCAGGTGAAAGGTGTTGCCGAGAATGATCTCGGCGCCGGTAGCGCGCACGTCTTCGGGCGTCATCGCCTTCACCGTGCCATAGGTGCCGACAGGCATGAAGGCAGGTGTCTCTACCGTCCCGCGCGCGAAGGACATGCGCCCGCGCCGGGCTTGGTCATCGTTGTTGAGGAGTTCAAATTTCATATAGCGATAACAACGGGACTACTTGCTGAAAATAATGTCAGCCCCTGGGCTGTATGCGGGCGAGCCAATACCCCGGCTTCCGGTGACAGTGCATGACGGCCACAACGAGCACATATTCCGGCTCCACAGTGTAAAGAATTGCATACGGAAATATCCGTGTCAGGCACCGACGGATATCATGCTTCAATATCGGCCACCGCACGGGAGCTTCAACGATATTTTGGAGCGTCGCTTCGACACTCGCATAGAAACGAAGGCCCAGACCGGGCTGGTGTTCTTCGTAATAGAGCGCGGCTTGCTCGAATTCGGCAAGGGCCTGAGGGTGAAACTCAAGCCTCATTTCTTGAGGGAGTTGCGGACTTGCTCCAGGGCGGCCACACCCGGGATGGTTTGGGTCTTTCCTTCGCGCACCCCGTCACGCCGACGGAGCGCCTCGGCGGACCACAGATCACGGATATTTTCGTCCGTGATCGGGTCGAGGCTCTCTA
>CAWUTX010000092.1:0-25684 GCA_963925015.1 uncultured Gammaproteobacteria bacterium | reverse complement strand
CGAAACCGCGCGGCCGTCACCGATGATGAAGTGATCCAGCACGCGGATGTCCACCAGCGCCAGCGCCGCTTTCAGCCGCTGGGTGATGTGGCGGTCGGCCTCGCTCGGTTCGGCCACTCCTGAGGGGTGATTGTGCGCCAGGATCACGGCGGCGGCATTATGGGCCAGCGCCCGCTTCACCACTTCGCGCGGGTGGACGCTGGCGCCGTCGATGGTGCCGTGAAACAGCTCGTCGAAGGCGATGACGCGGTGGCGCTGATCCAGAAACAAACAGCCGAAGACCTCGTGGCGGTAGGCGCGCAGGTGGGCGGTGAGGAAGTTACGGGTGGCGTCGGGGTGGGACAAGGCATCGCCGCGCGCGAGTTGCTCGCCGAGGTGGCGCCGCGCCATTTCCAGTATGGCCTGGAGCTGGGCAGATTTGGCCGGCCCCAGTCCCGTAGCGGAGCAGAGGTATTCATGATCCGCCTCCAGCAAGGCACGCAGGCTGCCGAACTGTTGCAGCAGATCACGTCCCAGATCCACCGCCGTTTTGCCGCGTACTCCGGTGCGCAGGAAGATGGCGAGCAACTCGGCGTCGGAGAGTGCTCCCGGCCCGCGCGCCAGCAGCTTTTCGCGCGGACGCTCCTCTTGCGGCCAGTCGGTGATGGGCATGATTTTCCCCGTTAAGCGCTTGATTAGGGTAAAATTTATCCTACCATGAAATCCTTGGCCAACAAGCGCATTCTGCTCGGTGTCACCGGCGGCATCGCGGCGTACAAGAGCGCCGACCTCACGCGCCGCTTGCGCGAGGCGGGCGCCGACGTGCGTGTGGTGATGACGCGCGCGGCCACGGAATTCATTACGCCGCTGACCTTGCAGGCCTTGTCCGGGCATGAGGTGCGCCTCGATATTTTCGATCCGCACGCCGAGGCGGCGATGGGGCACATCGAGCTGGCGCGCTGGACCGATGTGGTGCTGATTGCACCGACCAGCGCCGATTTCATGGCCAAGCTGGCGCACGGGCGCGCCGACGATCTGCTCAGTACCCTGTGCCTGGCGACGGCTGCGCCGCTGGCGCTGGCGCCGGCGATGAACCGGCAGATGTGGCTGAATCCGGCGACACAGGCGAACAGGAACATTCTGGAGCAGCGCGGCATACGCCTGTTCGGCCCCGCAGAGGGCGCGCAGGCGTGCGGCGACATTGGCCCGGGGCGCATGCTGGAGTCGGTGGACATCGTGCCTCTCGTGGCCGCCCTGTTTAAGGTCGGTCTGCTTTCCGGCCTGCGCGTGCTGGTGAGCGCCGGCCCCACGCGCGAGGCGCTAGATCCCGTGCGTTATATCAGCAATCGCAGTTCGGGCAAGATGGGCTACGCGCTGGCCGAGGCCGCCGCCGAGGCAGGCGCGCAGGTGACTCTGGTGAGCGGCCCGGTGGCGCTCGCTGCACCGGGGCGCGTGGAGCGCGTGGACGTGACCAGCGCAAGGCAAATGCACGCGGCGGTGCTGGCGCGCGCGCCGCAGCAGGACATCTTCATCAGCGCCGCTGCGGTGGCCGATTATCACGCAGCAGAGAACGTTCCCCGCAAAATAAAAAAGACAAAAGAAAATCTCGCGCTTGCGCTGGTGCGCAACCCGGATATTCTGGAAGACGTTGCGGCACTGTCGCAGGCGCCGTTTACCGTGGGCTTTGCCGCCGAGACGGAGAACCTTGAGCTTAACGCGCAAGCCAAGCGCGCCGCGAAAAAACTCGATATGATCGCCGCCAATTGGGTGAATCAACCGGGTCTGGGTTTCGACAGCGACGAAAACGAAATCAAACTGTTTTGGGAGGGCGGCGGCAGGCTGTTGCCGCGCGCATCGAAGGCCCATCTGGCGCGCGAGCTCATCGCCATCATCGCAGAGAAATATCATGCAAAGCATACAACTCAAAATTCTTGACGCACGTCTCGGCAATGAATTTCCGCTGCCCGCGTATGCCACGGACGGCTCCGCAGGCATCGACTTGCGCGCGTGTCTGGACAGCCCGCTGCTCATCAAGCCGGGCGAAACCCACCTGATCCCGACCGGTATGGCGATGCACATCGCCGACGCCGCGCTCGCTGCGGTGCTGCTGCCGCGCTCCGGCCTGGGCCACAAGCACGGCATCGTGCTCGGCAATCTGGTCGGTCTGGTCGACTCGGATTATCAGGGCCAGGTGCTGGTCTCGTGCTGGAACCGCAGCAACGAGCCCTTCACAGTCAACGCGGGTGAACGCATCGCGCAGATGGTGTTCGTGCCCGTGGTGCGCGCGCAGTTTGAAGTGGTGAGTGAATTCAATGAGACCCAACGCGGCGCGGGCGGTTTTGGGCATTCAGGAAGACAGTAAATAAGTAGCGAGTGGCAAAGGAAATGGAAAAAGAATGACGATGGAAATTCCGGCAATTATCTTCAAGGCCTACGACATACGCGGCATCGTCGGCAAGACGCTGACCGCCGAAATCGTTTTTGAAATAGGCCGCGCCATTGGCAGCGAGGCTATCGCGCGCAAACAAGACACCATGGTGATAGGGCGCGACGGGCGCTTGTCTGGCCCGGAGTTTGCGAAATCCTTGGGTGGCGGACTGCGCGCGGCAGGTGTGAACGTGATTGACATCGGCATGGTGCCGACGCCGGTGCTGTATTTCGCCACACATCATCTCAATACCGGTTCTGGCGTTGCGATTACCGGCAGCCATAATCCGCCCGACTACAACGGCCTCAAAATCATGCTGGGCGGGGAGACGTTGTCCGGTCCGGCTATTACTGCGCTGCGTACACGCATCGTCGAAGGCAATCTGACCAGCGGCGCGGGCACGGTGAAGTCCGTGGACGTGGTATCGGATTACATCGCGCGCATTACGTCGGATGTGAAACTCAAAAAACCGTTGCGCCTGGTGGTGGATTGCGGCAACGGTGTCGCGGGCGGGCTCGCGCCGCGTGTGTTGCGTGCGCTGGGTTGCGAAGTCAGTGAGTTATTCTGCGAGGTGGACGGCCACTTCCCCAATCATCATCCCGACCCGAGCCAGCCGGAGAATTTGCAGGATCTGATCCGCGCGGTGCATGCGCAGCGCGCCGATCTAGGGCTCGCCTTCGACGGTGACGGCGACCGCCTCGGTGTGGTGACGGCGGAAGGCAGCATCATCTGGCCTGACCGGCAGATGATGCTGTACGCACAGGATGTGCTATCACGCAATCCGGGCGCGACGATTATTTATGACGTAAAATGCACGCGTAATCTGGCCGAGGTGATCGCGCAACACGGCGGCCTCCCGATGATGTGGAAGACGGGCCACTCGTTCATCAAGGCCAAGATGCAGGAGACCGGTGCGGCGCTTGCGGGTGAGATGAGCGGCCATATTTTTTTCAAGGAACGCTGGTACGGATTCGACGACGGCCTCTACACCGCCATGCGCCTGCTGGAGATACTGTCGCACGATGCGCGCGCGCCAAGCGCCGTGTTCGCAGAACTGCCGGAGACCGTGAACACACCGGAGCTGAAACTGGAGATGAAGGAAGGCGAGCACTTCAAGCTGATGGAGCGTTTGCAAAAGAGCGCGCAATTTCCGGGCGCGAAGCTCACAACGATAGACGGCATCCGCGCCGATTTTGACGACGGCTGGGGCCTGGCGCGGCCGTCCAACACCACGCCGACGGTGGTGATCCGCTTCGAGGCGGACAACACGGCGGCGCTGGAGCGCATACAGCAACAATTTCGTAGCGCATTATTGAGTCTGGATCCAAGTTTAAAACTTCCGTTTTGATGGCATGACCATGAAGAATACCGTCACCGCAAACAACATTGCCCACGTGCTGACCGAGGCGCTGCCTTATATCAAGCGCTTTCAGGGCAAGACCATCGTCATCAAATACGGCGGCAACGCCATGGTGGACGAGACGCTGAAGAGCGGCTTCGCGCGTGATGTGGTGTTGATGAAGCTGGTTGGCATCAATCCGGTGGTGGTGCACGGCGGCGGCCCGCAGATCGGGAAATTGCTGGAGAAAATCGGCAAGACCAGCCAGTTTGTGGACGGCCTGCGCGTGACCGACAGCGAGACCATGGACGTGGTCGAGATGGTGCTGGGCGGCCTCGTCAACAAGGAAATCGTGAATCTCATCAACCGTTACGGCGGTGCGGCGGTGGGTCTGTCGGGCAAGGACGGCGATCTGATTCGCGCGCGCAAGCTCATACATACACGCAAGACGCCGGAGGTCGCTCCCGGCATCCTGCCTTCCGCGACACTAGCACGCCCCTGTGCGTCGCTGGAGGCGCCTGAGATCATCGACCTCGGCCATGTGGGTGAGGTGGCAAGCATCGACACGGCGGTGATTGATACGCTGGTCAGTGGTAATTTCATCCCGGTGATTGCGCCTGTGGGCGTGGGTGATGACGGTCAGTCCTACAATATCAACGCCGATCTGGTGGCGGGCAAGCTTGCCGAAACCCTGCGTGCCGAGAAACTGATGCTGCTCACGAATACATCTGGCGTGCTCGACAAGGCGGGTAAACTGCTTGCGCGTCTGGATGCAAAACAGGTCGCGGCATTGATTGCCGACGGCACTATCCACGGCGGCATGCTGCCCAAGATACGTTGCGCGCTGGACGCAGTGCAGGCCGGTGTAGGCGCGGCGCACATCGTCGATGGCCGCGTCGAACACGCCGTGCTGCTCGAACTGTTTACTGATGAAGGCGTGGGGACGCTGATTCGCTCGTAACTGCGCGATGGATCAAACCAGCCTGCAAGAATTTTTTTCCGCTTACTCCGGGATTACTCAACTGTGCACGCAAAACGGCTGGCCTGATCCGGCCAGTATGCGTATTGAGTTGCTTGAGGGGGATGACAGGCAGGTGCTGTGCGCGGTTAAATTCGACGAGGTGATCATGGAAGGCTCCGGCTGTGAGGCCGGGCGCGTCGCCTGCTGGGGGCGCTTCCGTGTGCGGCTCGATGCGCGTGGCAGGGTGGTGGTGGCCGAGCTTGAAGCGGGCGGGAGAGAGTAGGCCTATTCTGTCACGGGCCGGTCTTTAGCTCACGGAAGCGTTGTATGTCGGCCTCGGCTTGACGCTGGATAGCGGCCTGTTTGGGCTTGATGAAGGTGATGTATTTTTCGTCCTGCGCCCTGGTTTCGCGGATGTCTTTTTGTAACTTCTCCGGCACGGGTTTGCCCTGCTGCTCAAATGTACCCGCCTGCTGCATCATGCCTTCCAGATGTTTCTTCAGCTTCTCACTGTAGCCTGTGTGCATGGTGATCTCGCCGCCGAGCACCGCAAGCTTCCGGTCGCGCACCTGGGTGATGTCGGTCTCGCTCGTATAGGTGTTGAGCAGCACCTTGTCGCGCGCGGCCAGTTCGTCGGTGTGGCGTTTTTCATCCGCTATCGCCTGTTGTTTGCGCTGCTCCTCGGCCAGTTGCTCTCCGGTTTTGACACCCTCGGTAGTCTTGACGGGGACGCCCTGTTGGTTGAGTTCCGTGTGGCCCTGTTGCATGTATTCCGGCGGAATCTTGTCGCCATATTGCACCTCGCCCTTGTCGTCCACCCATTTATAGAGTTTGCCTGCGGCGAACCCACCGGATGACAAGACGCCAGCCGTTAACAGTGACAGCGCAAGCAGCAAAAGTTGACGTTTCATAGGCGGTCTCTCGAAGCTATTGCTGGCCCAGCCGGGCCCGCGCGCGTTTGAGCGCAGCGCGCACCTGCGCCGGTGCGGTGCCGCCCACGTGGTTGCGCGCCGCGACCGAACCTTCCACCGCGAGCACGGCAAATACGTCCTGCGCGATGACAGTCGAGTGCGCGCGCAACTCCTCCAGTGTGAGCTGCTCCAGCGTGCGGCCGCTGTCGATGCAGTGGCGCACCGCCTTACCCACGACTTCGTGCGCATCACGAAACGCCACGCCTTTGCGCACCAGATAATCCGCAAGATCGGTGGCGGTGGAGTAGCCGCTGCGCGCCGCGTGCAGCATCGCCGCGCGGTTGACGCGCAGGGCGGAGATCATGTCGGCGTACACGTGCAGCGAACCCTTCACCGTGTCCACGGTGTCAAATAGCGGTTCCTTGTCTTCCTGATTGTCCTTGTTGTAGGCGAGTGGCTGCGCCTTCATCAGCGTAAGCAGCGCCACCAGGTGACCATTCACACGCCCCGTCTTGCCGCGCACCAGTTCCGGTACGTCGGGATTCTTTTTTTGCGGCATGATCGACGAGCCGGTGCAAAAGGCGTCACCCAGATCGACGAAGCCGAACTGGGTGGACGACCACAGCACCAGCTCCTCGGAAAAGCGCGACAGATGCGTCATGAGCAGCGCTGAGGCGCTGACGAATTCGATGATGAAGTCGCGGTCGCTCACCGCATCGAGCGAGTTCTCGCACGGGGCGTCGAAGCCGAGCAGTTGGGCCGTGTAATGGCGATCAATCGGATAGCTGGTGCCGGCCAGCGCCGCAGAACCGAGCGGCATGACATTGACGCGCACGCGGCAATCGCAGAGACGCGCGGCGTCGCGCGCCAGCATTTCAAACCAGGCGAGCAGGTGATGGCCGAAGGTGACCGGCTGTGCGACTTGCAGATGGGTATAGCCGGGCATGATGGTTTCCGCCTCGCGCTCGGCGACGTCCAGTAATGCATGCTGGAGGCGGCGCAACTCAGCCAGTATCGCGTCGATTTCGTCACGCAGATACAGCCGCATGTCGGTCGCCACCTGATCGTTGCGCGAGCGGCCGGTGTGCAGTTTCTTGCCCACCTCGCCGATGCGCTCAATGAGGCGCGCCTCGATGTTCATGTGTACGTCTTCCAACGCTACCGACCACGCAAACTTGCCTTGCTCAATGTCATGCTCAATTGCCTGTAGCCCGCCCACGATTTGCTCGCACTCGGCGGCGCTGAGTACGCCGACGTGTGTAAGCATGCGCGCGTGCGCCAGCGAGCCCGCGATGTCATGCTTGTAAAGACGCTGATCGAAGCCGACGGAGGCGGTGAAGGCCTCGACGAAGGCCTGGGTGGGTTCGGTGAAGCGGCCTGCCCAGGGCTTTTCGGTGGATATGTTTTTGGCCATGTTCCTGCACGCTGTTGCCGGATGCTGCATTATTATATGCTGTATTGGCAGCATTAGGGCACCTCTAAACAGGAGTTGATTATTAACGTCACAACCCGCAGCGACACACTGTTTTTGCCCGATTTCTGCGGCGTGCGCATGGTGCTGGCACTGATGGTGATCGCCGAGCTGCTCGCCTTGGTGTTGGCGTTGGGGGCGTTGGAGAGCAGTGACCGCTGGGCCGACCTCAGTGTGCTCTCGCTGTTTGTGCAGTGGGTGGCGCTCACCAGTGCCGCAGCGTTATGCGTAAGCCGCAGATGGCTGGTGCGATGCTCGAATCATTCCGCCGCGCTGCTGAGCTATTTGTTGTTGCTGGCGGTTACGGCGTCGGTCAGCGAGACGGCCTATTGGGTATTGCAGAGCGATATCATCGGAGTTTCATTGCCTGCATTCTGGCATCGTGATTTTCTGTTGCGCAGTCTTGCAGTAAGTGCGCTCGTGAGCGCGGTGGCATTGCGCTATTTTTATGTGCAGCATCAGTGGAAGAGCACTATCGAGTCGGAGACCAACGCGCGTATTCAGGCACTGCAATCGCGCATCCGCCCGCATTTTCTGTTCAACAGCATGAACATCATCGCCAGCCTTACGCGCAGCCGTCCGGAACTGGCAGAGGCGGCGGTGGAGAATCTCGCCGACCTGTTCCGTGCTAGCCTGGCCGATGCGCGTAGCCGCGTGCCGCTGCGCGAAGAGATTGGCATGGCGCGCAAGTATTTGCACATCGAGCACCTGCGCCTCGGCGAGCGACTGCATGTGGAATGGGGTATGGATACAGTGCCAGAGGATGCGCTGGTGCCGGTACTGACCTTGCAACCGCTACTGGAAAATGCCGTTTACCACGGCATCGAGCCGCTGGTAGAGGGTGGCATAATCTCAATTCAAGGCCGCACCACGGGCGGCATCATCAAGATTACACTCACCAATCCGGTGGCGCCGCAGGGCGCGCTGTTTCGTGCGCAGGGCAATCGCATGGCGGTGGACAACGTACGCGAGCGTCTGGTGGCCTACTACGGTGCGGATGCCGGACTCACCGTTGTTGTGGCTACTGAGCATAATGATTGGCGTTACAGCGTCAGCCTCCGCTTTCCATATTTGCGCGCCGAGACATGAAAATTCTCATTGTCGATGACGAGGCCTTGGCACGGGAACGCCTGCGCGGGCTGATTGCCGAGCTGGGCGGCCATGAGGTCGTGGGTGAAGCGGCCAACGGCAAGCAGGCGCTGGAGCGCGCCGCTGCCCTGCTGCCGGACGCGGTGCTGATGGACATCCGCATGCCGAAGCTGGACGGGCTGGAGGCTGCACTGCATCTCGCTCTGCTGGACGAGCCGCCCGCCGTGATCTTTACCACCGCTTACGGCGATCACGCGCTGGCTGCTTTCGAGGCGCACGCCACGGATTATCTGCTGAAGCCGATCCGCAGGGAGCAACTGGAGCGCGCCCTCGGCAAGACGCGGCAGATGAACCGGGCGCAGCTTGCCGTGGTGCGCCGCGACAGCGGTGAGGCACGTGCGCGCAGATACATCAGCGCTCATGCGCGCGGCATGCTCCAGCTCATTCCGGTCGGCGACATCGTGTATTTCAAGGCCGACCAGAAATACGTCACAGTGCGCACCCCTGAGGGCGAGGTGCTGATCGAGGATGCACTCAAAACGCTGGAGGAAGAGTTCGGCGAGCGCTTTGTACGCATCCACCGTAACTCGCTGGTGGCTGCCGCCAGTATCGCTGCGCTGGAGAGAGACAACGCCGGCAATTGTCTGGTTCGCGTGCGCGGTATTACAGAACGGCTCGAAGTCAGCCGCCGCCATGTGGCGGAGCTGCGTCGGCGCATGAAGGCAGGCGCAGAAGGAGGCGGGGAGGTGTAGAATATGTATATTAATATTTTAACTTTCAGGTCATAACATGCCCACTCAAACACTGCGCATTGCCACACGCAAAAGCCCGCTCGCGATGTGGCAGGCTGAACACGTGCGCGACCGTTTGCTCGCGGCCTATCCCGGACTTCAGATACAGCTGGTGCGCATGAGTACACAGGGCGACAAGATTCTCGACACGCCGCTTTCCAAGGTGGGTGGCAAGGGTTTATTCGTCAAGGAGCTGGAACAGGCGCTGCTCGACGGCAGCGCCGATATCGCCGTGCATTCGATGAAGGATGTGCCGATGGAATTTCCGGCGGGCCTGTGCCTACCGGTAATCGGTGCGCGCGAAGACCCGCGCGATGCGTTTGTGTCCAACCGCCATGCCACGCTCGATGAGCTGCCGCAGGGCGCGCGCGTTGGCACCTCCAGTCTGCGGCGGCAGTGTCAGTTGCAGGAGCGGCGTCCAGATTTGCACATCGTCAGTCTGCGCGGCAATGTAAACACGCGTCTCAAGAAGCTGGATGATGGCGAGTTCGACGCGGTGATACTCGCCGCCGCAGGCCTGTTGCGTCTCGGCTTCGGTGTGCGCATCACACAGTTGCTGGAGCCGGAGGTGAGCCTGCCCGCCGTCGGCCAGGGCGCCATTGGCATCGAGTGCCGCACGAATGATGCGCGCGTACATGATCTCATCCGCGTGCTGAACGACGCCGAGACGCACGTCCGCGTGAGCGCCGAGCGCGCCATGAATCATCGCCTGCAGGGCGGCTGCCAGGTGCCGATTGCGGGCCATGCGCTGCTCGCCTCCGGCACGCTCAGCCTGCGCGGTCTGGTGGGCCGGCCCGACGGCAGCGCGGTGGTGCGCGGCGCAGTCAGCGGCCCGCAGGCGCAGGCTGAACAGCTCGGCATCGCGCTGGCCGATGATCTGCTCGCGCGCGGCGCGCGCGAGATTCTGCGCGATGTCTATGCCGACGAACGCTTTGCCGACAGCCACCAATAGTTTGTTGAAAAGTGCACTGGCCGGTGTAACGGTGGTGGTGACGCGCCCGCGTCATCAGGCGGCGCGTCTGTGCCATCTGATCGAGGCGCGCGGCGGCCGCGCTGTCCAGTTTCCCGTGATGGAAATCATCGACGTTGAGGATATCGGGCCGGCGCACGCATTGATTCAACGTCTGGACGAATTCGATCTCGCCATTTTTGTGAGCGCCAATGCGGTGCACAAGGCTGCGCCCTTGATAACCGCGCGCGCGGGTTTTCCGGCGCGGCTGCGTGTGGCGGTCATCGGCAGGCGCACCGCCGAGGCGTTACAGACGCACGGCCTGCGCGCCGATATCCAGTCACAGGCCGGTTTCACCAGCGAGGCCCTGCTCGCGCTGCCGGAGATGCAGCACGTGCAGGGGAAAAATGTCGTGATCTTTCGTGGCGCAGGTGGGCGTGAGTGGTTGGGTGAGGCTCTCACCCAACGCGGTGCGCACGTGAGCTATGCCGAGGTTTACCGGCGCGTGCGGCCTGAGTACGAAAGTGCGGCGCTGGTGCGGGTATTGGAGGAAAATAAAAGTACTATCATCGTGGTCACCAGTAACGAGGGCCTGCAGAATCTGTTTGAGATGGCCGGCACAGAGGGACAGCCGCTATTGCGGCACACCCGGCTGGTAGTGATGAGCGCGCGTAACGCCGAATGCGCGCGCCGTCTGGGTTTTGGCACGGCCGTGGTGGCGGCGCAGGTGGGTGACGAAGGTCTGCTCGCGGGTGTGATCACGGCGGCGCAGCAATAAAAGGCAATACTCATGAGCGACGACAACGCAGAGACGCATAACGCCGGAGGCAGGCAACGCCTGTGGGGTGCGCTGCTGGCTCTGCTGGTGCTGCTGAGTGCGGCGGCGACCGCCTATGGCCTGTGGCGCGCGGGTCAGCAGCAGGAGCGTCTGGCCGCTGAAGTCGAGCAGTTGCAGGCGGGAATCCGGCACGAGGAGTCCGCAGTGCAGGCCCTGCGCGAGCAGCAGCAGGCGACACAAACGGCGCTCGATAAACTGCGCGCCGAGCCTTACCGCAGCAAGTTTGTGCGTGCAGCGGTGGAGGCCGACTTTCTGGTGCGCATCGCGCACTATCACCTTTCCTTTGCGTATGATCTGCCCGGCGCTATCGATGCGCTTGCGGCTGCTGACCAGCGCTTGCAGGAGGTCGATGATGCACGGCTGCTGGACATCGAGACACAGCTTGCCGACACGCTGCGCGCGCTGCGTGAGGTGAGCGCGCCGGACATTGCTCAACTGGCGCTGCAACTGAAGGGCTGGTCGGAGCGCGTGGATGAGCTGCCTGTTGCCCGTGTCGCAACGGCGGCACTATCACCCGCGCCGCCGCCGCAGACATCGCATTGGGAAGCCATGTTGCAGAGCCTCTGGGCCGAATTGAAGGCCTTGGTCTCGATACGGCACCGCGATGAAACGGTGGCACCGCTGCTGCTGCCGACGCAGCAGTATTTTCTATATCAGAATCTGCGACTGGAGATGGAGGCGGCGCGTCTAAGTTTGCTGCGCCGCGATGCGCGCGCCTTGCACACCAGTCTCGGCACGGCGCGCAACTGGATCAAGCGCTATTTTGATGTCCATGCGGCGGCCACCACGGCGCTACTGGATGCGCTGGATACGCTTGAGCAAACCGACATCGCCCCACCGTTGCCGGAGCTCTCCTCCCTGCGGGCGATGCTGCACGATGTAATTAAAGCCGAAGCAGGCACGCACAGTAATGGAACGACGCAGCCATGAAGTTGCTCGTCACGATGGTTCTGGTGCTGCTGCTCTCGGTGCTGCTGGCGCTGGTCGCGCAGACCGATCCCGGCTATGTGCTGCTGAGTCGTGGCCACTGGTCCGCCGAGATGACGCTAGTGGCGTTCGTAGTGTTGTTGCTGGTGGCCTTTCTGCTGTTTTATTTGATGATCCGTTTCGTGATACAGGCCTGGCGCTTGCCGGAGCGTATTCGTATCTGGCGCCGCGAGCGCCGCCGTATCAAGGCGCGCAACGCCCTCACGCGCGGATTGATTCAACTGGAGGAAGGGGCATGGCGCGAGGCGGAGGACACGCTGCTCAAGTATGCGGAGCACAGCGATACGCCGCTGCTCAATTATCTCGCCGCCGCGCGCGCGGGGCAGCGTCTGGGCGCGCACGAGCGGCGCGACGATCATCTGCGTCTGGCGCATGCGAGTACGCCGCAGGCGGATGTCGCGGTGGGGCTGGTTCAGGCCGAACTCCAGCTCAGTCACCAGCAATTCGAACAGGCGCTGGCCACGCTCAATCACCTGCATGAGATCGCGCCCAGACACGTCTATGTGCTGCGTTTGCTGATGCAGCTCAGCGTCGCGCTGGGTGACTGGGGCCAGTTGGTGAAGCGGATTCCCGAGTTACGCAAACGCAAGGTGATCACCGCGCACGAGGCCGATGAGCTGGAGATAAAAACCCATAGCGCGGTGCTGGAGATGGCTGCGCGTGCACAGGAGGGCAACACTGTGGATACGGTGTGGGCACAGGTGCCGCAGGCATTGCAGGGCCATCCCCGGCTCGTGCTCCAGTATGTGCAGTGTCTGCACAAACAAGGCCTCGAGGATGATGCGGAGGCGCTGCTGTATCGCACGCTGCGCAGGGAGTGGAATGACGATCTGGTGCACCTCTACGGCTTGGTGCAGGGTGCCGACGCCACCGAGCAGCTTGCGCGCGCTGAAGGTTGGCTGGCGAACCACGGCAACGATGCCATGCTGTTGCTCACTCTGGGCCGCTTGTGCATGCGTCACCGCCTGTGGGGCAAGGCGCGCACCTATCTTGAAGGGAGTCTCAATCTCGCCGCGCGGGCGGAGACGTATCAGACGCTGGGCAGCCTGCATGAACAGCTGGGCGAACAGTCCGCCGCACTCGACTATTATCGCCGGGGTTTGCAGTCCACGCTGAACGGTGCAGCGTCTGCGGCCAAGAGTGAAGCAAGTGCGCCGGTTAGGGCATTCGGCGCACTCCACGGCTAAGCTGCGTCAGCGCGCTGCACCTGCGGTATCATGCGCGAATTCAAACGGGTCGGCGTAGAAATTTTCCGGCGCCAGGCCGTGTACGGTAAAATCACGGTGCGCTGCCTGCACCAGCACGGGTGGGCCGCTGGCGTACACGTCGTAGGCAATCAGCGCTGGGTGGTCGCGCAGCACCGCATCCGTCACATAACCCTGTGCGCCGTTCCAGTCATCCTCAGGCAGCGGCTCCGAGAGTACGGGCGTGTAGCTGAAATGGGGGTGTTGCTCCGCCCAAGCGCGTGGCAGCGCATCAAGGTAAAGATCGCGTCGGCTGCGTGCGCCCCAGTAGAAATGCAGGGGGCGCGTGACGTTTTCCGCGAAGGCATGCTCAAGGATGGCCTTGATGGGCGCGAAGCCGGTGCCGCCCGCGACGAAAAGAATCGGGCGCGGCGATTCTTCGCGCAGATAAAAATTACCGAAGGGTCCTTCAAGGCGTAGCACGGCCTTTTCCTTGAGTTCGGCAAAGGCATCATCGGTAAAGCGGCCGCCTTCGATGCGTTTGATGTGCAGCTCGATGAGCTCGTCGTCGTGCGGGGCGTTGGCGATGGAGAAGCTGCGCCTGCGGCCGTCGCGCAACAGAAAGTCGATATACTGGCCGGCCAGAAATTGCAGACGCTCGCTGGGGGGGAGCTTGAGGTAAACGCGCGTCACATCGGGTGAGAGCGGCTCCAGCCGGGTGACGCGGCAGGGCAGTTTTTTTACGTGGATAGGGCCTGCGTCGCTGACTTCGTTCAGCTCGACGGTCACGTCGGACAGTGGCCGCGCCTGGCACAGGAGCGCGTACCCTGCCGCCATATCCGCGCCACTCAGCGCCAGCGGTGGCGACATGCCATAATCCACCTCGCCGGTGATAAGCTTGGCTTTGCAGGCGCCGCATACGCCGCCTCGGCAACCATAGGGAAAAGTGAGCCCGTGACGCAAGGCCGCATCCAGAATGGTCTCATGGTCATCGACAGCGAATTCGTGGCCGCTCGGCCTGACGCGAACAGTGAAACTCATGCACACACCTTGCGGATCAGCGAGTATGAAGCGATGTATTATCGCTGTTTTCATTGCGTAGCGGAACCATGAGCAAAACTGTACTGATTGCAGGCTGCGGTGATATCGGCCAACGCGTGGCCGCGCTCCATCTTGCGCAAGGCGCGCGCGTAAGTGCGTTGGCGCGTACCCCAGCGCGTTGCGCGCAGCTTGCGGCGCTGGATGTGACGCCCGTGCCCGGCGATCTGGACGACGCCAATTTGCTCGCCGCACTGCCAACGCAGCAGGCCCTCGTCTATTATTTTGCCCCGCCTCCGCAGGCTGGAGTTACCGACCCGCGCATGGAGCGGTTTCTGCGGGCGGTAACGCGTGACGCACTGCCGCATAAAATTGTCTATATCAGCACCAGCGGCGTGTACGGCGACTGCAAGGGCGCGTGGGTGACTGAGGATGCGCCGCCGAATCCGCAGACCACGCGCGCTCAGGCGCGCCTTGACGCCGAGACGCAGTTGTTTGCATGGTCGCGCGATCATTCAGTGCCGGTGGTGATCCTGCGCGTGGGCGGCATCTACGGCCCCGGCAGGTTGCCCATCGAGCGTATCCGGCGCGGTGAGCCGGTGCTGCAGCGCGAAGAAGCGCCCTTCACCAATCGTATTCATGCGGACGATCTGGCGCGCGTCTGTCTCGCCGCCGCCGAGCGTGGCGGTGCGGGCCGAATTTACAATGTGTGCGATGACAAGCACAGCACGATGACGGATTATTTCAACGCGGTCGCCGATGCGCTCGGCCTCGCGCGTCCGCCAGAGATTTCCCTGGCCGAGGCGCAAAAAGTGTTAAGCCCCGGCATGCTGTCTTATCTCAACGAATCACGCCGCATGGACAATCGGCGTATGCGCGAAGAGCTGAAAGTCACGTTGATCTACCCCACGCTGGAACAGGGGCTCAAGTTCTGCGCGGCGGATACATCACCAGGGTGACGAGCACCAGCAGGCCGAACAGGGTATAAATCATCGTGAACATCTGCTCCGGCGCGTCGTAAAACAACAAGCGGTCCAGCCAGTGCCCGATGAAGCTCATTTCGTACAACACGCCTCCGGCGGGTTCGCGCAGATAATTTTCCAGCACCGTGAGCGGGCAGCGCACGCCCAGCCACGCCTCCGCCACCACAAAACCGATGGCGCCAAGGTGCAGCCAGCGGAACCAGCCGTTGCGCGTCCACCGCCAATGCCTTATCCAGCCCGCCACGATCAGCGCCTGGCCCCCGATCACGAATAACACGTAACTCGCGTGCAGAATAAGCACGCCATCGGCCAGCAGGGCGTATAAACCGGCGTCCATTACAAACTGAATTCCGCAACCACTGGCGCATGGTCGGAGGGGCGCTCCAGTTTGCGCGGTGTGGTATCGATGCGGCACGAAGTGCAGAGTGCGCGCAGCGCCGGGCTGACAAGAATGTGGTCGATACGCATGCCGTGATTACGCCGGAACGCAGCCGCGCGATAATCCCACCAACTGAAAATGGTTTCGTGCTGTTCAAATAACCTGAAGCTGTCCTGTAGTCCGAGGCTTTGCAGATGGTTGAAGGCGGCACGCTCCGCGCCGCTCACCAGCACCTGGCCTTGCCAGGCCGCCGGATCATGCGCGTCGCGGTCTTCGGGTGCGATATTAAAATCGCCCAGCACGATGAGATGTTCGTGCGTGCTGAGTTGCTGTTGTATCCAGGCGCTTATTTTTTCAAGCCAGGACAATTTATAAATATATTTTTCTGAATCCACGCTGGAGCCGTTGGGCACATAGAGATTGATGACGCGCAGGCCGTTGTAGTTCGCGGCCAGAATTCGGCGTTGTGGATCATCGAGATTTTCAATATCACGTACCACTTCTGTGGCTGTGCGTCGGCTCAGCAGGGCGACGCCGTTGTAACTCTTCTGGCCTGAAAAAACCGCCTGATAACCCGCCGCGTGAATTTCACCCAGCGGAAAATCCTCGTCCACTGTTTTTGTTTCCTGCAGGGCGACGATGTCGGGCTTTTCAGTGTCGAGCCAGGCCAGCAGGTGTGGCAGGCGCACACGCAGTGAGTTTACATTCCAGGTGGCGATTTTCACGCGGCGATGCCGCAGTGACGCAATAGCGCATCAATGCGCGGTGCGCGGCCACGGAATTCTACGAACAACTCCATCGCATCGCGCGTGCCGCCCTGCTCCAGGATGCTGCGTAGGAATTGTTGTCCGGTGACATGGTCGAAAATGCCGCGCTCCTCGAATTTCTCGAAGGCATCCGACGACAATACCTCGGCCCACTTGTAGCTGTAGTAACCCGCAGAGTAGCCGCCGGCGAAGATGTGGGTGAAATTGTTGGCGAAGCGTTCAAACGCCGGCGGCTGGATGACAGCGACGGCATCGCGCACCTCGCGCAACAGCTCGCGGATGCGCGGCCCACGTGCCGGATCGTATTCCAGATGCAGGCGGAAATCGAACAGCGAAAATTCAAGTTGCCGCACCATCTGCATGCCGGCCTGGAAATTCCTTGCCGCCAGCATCTTGTCGAGCAGCGCCTGCGGGAGCTGTTCGCCCGTCTGATAGTGGCCGGAGATGAGGTCGAGCGCTTCGCGTTCCCAGCACCAGTTTTCCATGAACTGGCTGGGGAGTTCTACTGCGTCCCACGCCACGCCGTTGATGCCGGACACGGCGAGCTGATCCACGCGCGTGAGCATGTGGTGCAGCCCGTGGCCGAATTCATGAAACAGGGTGAGCACCTCGTCGTGCGTGAGCAGCGAGAGCTGGCCGTTGACCGGGGCACTGAAATTGCAGGTGAGGTAGGCGACGGGTGTCTGCACGCCAGCCGCTGTGCGTTTGCGCGCGATGCATTCGTCCATCCATGCGCCGCCGCGCTTGTGCGTGCGCGCACAGGCATCGAGATAAAACTGGCCGCGCGTTTCGTTGCTGGCATCGCGGATTTCGAAACAGCGCACGTCCGGGTGCCAGGTCTCGATGGTTTTTACTTCGGCGACATGCAGGCCATAAAGGCGATGCACGATCTCGAACATGCCGGTGAGCACGCGGGGTAATGGAAAATAGGGGCGCAGGTCTTCCTGCGAGAGCGCATAGCGGTGTACGCGCAGCTTTTCAGAATAGTAGGAGATGTCCCAGGCTGCGAGTTCCTGTACGGCGAAATGTTCGCGCGCAAAGCTCTTGAGTTCGTCCAGTTCGCACTGCGCCATCGGGCGCGAGCGGTGTGCGAGGTCGTTGAGAAAGTCCAGCACTTGTTGCGTGGATTGCGCCATCTTTTTCGCCAGTGAGCGTTCGGCGTAATTGGCATAACCCAGCAACTGCGCAAGTTCGTGCCGCAGCGCAAGCAGTTGCTCCATGAGCGGCTGGTTGTCCCACTGGCCTGCATTCGGGCCCTGATCGCTGGCGCGTGTCATGTAGGCCGTGTACAGCTCGCGCCGCAACGCGGCGCTGGCGGCGTATTTCATCACCGGCCCGTACAGCGGATAGTCGAGCGTCAGCCGCCAGCCTGTCTGTCCCGCCTGCTGCGCCGTCTGCCGTGCGAGCGCACACGCGCTTTCGGGCAGCCCTTCCAGTTCGTCTTCGTGCGCGATAGATTTGGTCCATCCCTGTGTCGCGTCGAGCACGTTCTCTTCAAATTTGGCGGTGAGTGCGGAAAGTTCCTGCTGTATGGCCTTGTAGCGCTCCTGTTGTGCGGGCGGCAGCGCCACGCCGGAGAGGCGGAAATCGCGCAGGGCGTTGTCGATCACTCTTTTCTGTGCGCCGTCGAGGCGCGCATACCCGGCGCCTGCGGCGATGGATTGCCAGGCTTCATAGAGCTGTGCGTTCTGTCCGAATTCAGTGGCGTAATCGCTGAGCTTGGGCAGACAGGCGTTGTAGGCCGCGCGCAAGGGCTCCGAATTCATCACCGCATTCAGATGACTCACCGGTGACCAAGCGCGGCTGAGGCGGTCATCCAGTTCTTCCAGCGGCGCGATCAGATTGTCCCAGGTGTAAGTTTTATGCGTGGACAGCCGTTGCGTGATGCGCGTGCGATTTTCCGCCAGCAGCGTATCGATGGCCGGCTCGACATGTTCCGGCAGGATGGAGGCGAAGGGCGGCAGGCCGGTGAGATTGAGCAGGGGGTTGGACATGAGTCTGCCTGTAGGGTTACGGTGTTTTAAAAGCCGATCAGTTATGTTTACGCAGGGCCGCAATGACGGGCATGGTCTGCGGACGCACACCGCGCCAGAGATGAAACGCCTCTGCGGCCTGCTCCACCAGCATACCTGTTCCATCCAGCGCCTTGTCTGCGCCATGCTCGCTGGCCCAGCGCATGAAAATGGTTGGTTGTACGCTGTACATCATGTCGTAACAGCCGCCGCCGGGCGCCACTATGTCTTCCGGCAGCGGTGGCAGTTCCTGGTGCAGGCTTGCGGCGGTGGCGTTGATGATGAGGTCAAACGATTTTCCTGCGAGTGCGGGGAAGCCGCAGCCGGTGACAGCGCCCATGTTGGAAAATTCAGCGGCCAGTTCCAGCGCCTTGTCCGGCGTGCGGTTGGCGATCACCAGTTGCGCGGGCCTTTCCGCGAGCAGCGGCCCCACCACGCCGCGCGCCGCGCCGCCCGCGCCGAGTAGCAGCACGCGCCGCTGTGCGATGACGCCGCCGTGGTTATGCAGGATGTCGCACACCAGTCCGGCGCCGTCGGTGTTGTCGCCATAGCGCGTGCCGTCGGCCCTGAAGGTGAGGGTGTTTACGGCCCTGGCCTGTTGCGCGCGCGCGCTCACTTCATTGCACAGCGCAAACGCCTCCTGTTTGAACGGCACCGTGATGTTGACACCCTTGCCGCCTGCGGCCTGAAAGTTGCCAAGCGCCTGCGCCAACCCGCCCACGTCCACCTGTATCGCGTCATAACTGATCTGGTGTCCGCACTGACGCGCGAACGCCGCATGGATGAAGGGCGACTGGCTGTGGGAAACGGGATTTCCCATTACCGCATAGCGCTCTTCGCACCGCTCAAAGTCAAATAATGATGACATGATGTTTAACACCCTATGCCTTGCACAGGCGGTAATTTTTACTGCGGTAACTTCGGCTATGATGTGATTATACTCAGGAGACACAAAGTAAGGATACACGGCAGGCCAAGTGTCTCCTGAGCAAAAACCCTGTTAACTCTACCCCCACCCTGTCCCGCCCCCTCAATAAGGGGCGGGAACGTGGCGGAGAGTGCAGCCTTAATAAGGAACTCATTAGTAACAGCCGGTAGGTGGAGAATTCATTGGTGCGCACAGCAAATACATTGCCCGACATGGTCGCCGCCGTCGATCTCGGCTCCAACAGCTTTCATATGATTGTGGCGCGCGTGACGCAGGGGCGGTTGCAGGTGCTGGATCGGCTGCGTGAGAGGGTGCAGCTTGCGGCGGGTTTGAACAAAAGTGACGATCTCACCGAGCGCGCGCAGCAGCGTGCGCTGGCCTGTCTCAGGCGCTTTGGTGAACGGCTGCGCGGCCTGCCGCCGGGCAGCGTGCGCGTGGTCGGCACCAACACCTTCCGCCGGGCGCGTAATGCGGCGCAATTTCTAAGCGCCGCGCAGCGCGTGCTGGGCCATCCCATCGAAGTGATCGGCGGCCGGGAGGAGGCCCGACTCATCTACCTCGGCGTGGCGCACAGCCTGGCCGATACCAAAGAGCGGCGACTGGTGGTGGATATCGGCGGCGGCAGCACCGAGTTGATTATCGGCCGTGGCTTTGAGCCGCTGCACATGGAGAGTCTGGCCATGGGGTGTGTGCGCGGCAGCCTGCATTATTTCCCCAGGGGCCTGATCAGCCGCGCCCATTTCGAGCGGGCAGAGATCGCCGCACAGCAGGAGTTGCAGCCGCTGGCGGCGCGCTACCGCGCTGTCGGCTGGCGTGAGTGTGTCGGCGCATCGGGCACCATCAACGCCGTGCAGGACGTGATCCGTGCCCAGGGGTGGAGTGAACACGGCATTACGCTGGCCAGTCTAGTCAAGCTGCGCAAGGCGCTGATCGCCGCAGGCAGTGTGCAACGGCTCAAGCTGCTCGGGTTGCGCAGCGAGCGCGCCGGGGTGTTTCCGGGCGGTGTCGCCATCCTGATGGCGATCTTCAAAAGTCTGGGCATTACGCGCATGACGAATGCCGATGGCGCACTGCGCGAGGGCGTGCTGCATGACATGCTGGGCCGTCTGCGCAGGCGCGAGGACGTGCGTGAGCGCAGCGTGCAGTGGCTCGCTCTGCGTACTCACGCGGATGCGGCGCAGGCGCTGCGGGTGGAGCACACGGCGTTGCTGCTGCTGAAGCAGGTCGCGCAGGCCTGGCATCTGCACGACCCGGAGGATGCCCATATACTGAAGTGGGCCGCGCGCCTGCACGAGATGGGCCTTTCGATCAGCCACGGTCAGCATCACAAACACGGCGCCTATCTCGCGGAGCATACCGACATGGCCGGTTTCTCGCGCCGCGATCAGCAACTGCTGGCGCTGCTGATTCTGGGCCAGCGCGGAAAAATTCCTGTGGAGGCGTTCGCGGTACTGCCCGGCAGGCTGAAACAATCGGGGCTGCATCTGTGCGTGCTGCTGCGGCTGGCGGTGCTGCTGAATCGCAGCCGCAGCGCGCGGCCATTGTCGCGTATGGCCTGCGCCGCAGCGGGAAAGAGCCTGAAGATTACGCTGCCCAAATTCTGGGCCGCGCGCCAACCGCTGACGCAGGCCGATCTGGAAGAAGAGATCATTTATCTCAAGGGTGCCGGTATCAGGCTGAAGCTGACTTAGCAGATCATTCGGCGAGTCATGTAGGTTGGGTTAGCGGCTTTATGGTTCGGCAGGCTCACCACCGACGGGCGTAACCCAACAAACCCAATCAGGAGTCACAAAATAAGGCGACAACGTGAATGAGGTGACTCCTGGGCAGCGCATTAGCGCAGGCTTTTGTTGGGTTACGGCGCAAAAAACGCGCCTAACCCAACCTACACGCCTGAGGCTCAGTCGGCGAGTGTTTCCAGCAGGAATTGCTGCGCCGAGCGCGGCTTGTGGCTGCCGGACTTGATGCGCCTGTAGGTGCCGTCGCTGCGCAGCAACCAGGTCTGGCTGTTGTCGGTGAGATACGGCTGCAGGCCTTCATTCAGGATGCGCGCGGCGAGGCGCTTGTCCTCGACCGGGAAGCAGACTTCAACGCGGCGGAACAGGTTGCGCGTCATCCAGTCGGCGCTGGAGCAAAACACGACGGGATTGCCGTCGTTGTGGAAATAAAATACGCGACTGTGCTCAAGAAAACGGCCGACGATGGAGCGCACCTGGATGTTTTCGGAAACACCCGGCACACCCGGGCGCAGGCAGCAAACGCCGCGCACAATTAAATCAATTTTTACTCCGGCGCGTGAGGCCTCGTACAGCGCCTCAATCATCTGCGGCTCGGAAAGCGCATTCATCTTGGCGATGATGCGTGCGGGCTTGCCTTGTTTTGCGTGCGCGGCTTCGCGTGACACCAGTTCACGCAGGGTTTTGAAAAGCGTGAATGGCGATTGCAGAAGTTTTTTGAGTTTGATCGCGCGGCCGAGGCCGGTGAGTTGCTGAAACACCTTGTGCACGTCGTCGCCGATATCCTTGTCGCAGGTAAACAGCCCGAAATCGGTGTAGGTGCGCGCGGTGCGTGAATGGTAGTTGCCGGTGGCGAGATGCACGTAACGGCGCAGCCGCTTGCCTTCACGCCGCACCACCAGAATCATCTTGGCATGGGTCTTGTAGCCGACCACGCCGTATACCACATGCGCGCCAGCGTCCTGCAGGCGGTTGGCGGAGTAGATATTGGCCGCTTCGTCGAAGCGCGCGCGCAGCTCCACCACCACGGTGACCTCCTTGCCCGCGTGCGCCGCATCGACCAGCATATCCACCAGCGCCGATTCGGCGCCGGTGCGGTACAGGGTTTGCTTGATTGCAAGCACGTCCGGATCCGCCGCCGCCTGACGCACGAAATCGATCACCGGCGCGAAGGATTCAAACGGATGATTCAGCAGCACGTCACCGCGCCGTATCACCTCGAACAGATCGGTCGTGTGCGCCAGACGACGCGGCAGGCCGGGGGTGAAGGCGGGATATTTCAGATCAGGCCGGTCGACCAGATCGGGGATCATCATCAGGCGATGGAGATTCACCGGCCCGGCGACCTGATACAAATCTTCCGCGCTCAGGTCGAACTGGCGCAACAGAAAATGCGCCATGTCGTGGGTACAGTTGTCGGCGACTTCCAGACGCAGGGCATCGCCATAGTGGCGCATGGGCAGTTCACCTTCCAGCGCGTGCAGCAGGTCGTCGATCTCTTCTTCGTTGACAAACAGTTCGCTGTTGCGTGTGAGGCGGAACTGAAAACAGCCGGTGACCTTCATGCCGGGGAACAGATCGTTCACGTGCGCGTGAATGATGGAGGAGAGAAACACGAAGTCATGCGGGCCTTTGGAGCAATCGCGCGGCAGATGAGTCAGGCGCGGCAGCGAGCGCGGCGCCTGCACCACAGCGACGCCGCTGTTGCGCCCGAAGGCGTCCTTGCCTTCCAGCGCCACAATAAAATTGAGGCTTTTGTTTAGTATGCGCGGGAACGGATGCGCCGGGTCGAGCCCCATCGGGCTCAGCACCGGCAACAAGGCTTCATTGAAGTAACGCTTCACCCAGGCGGCCTGCTTGGCGCTCCAGTGCGTGCGCCGCACGAAACGGATGTTGGCCTCCGCCAGCTCCGGAATCAGCGCTTCATTCAAAATGCGGTATTGCTCCGCCACCAGCGCGCGCGCCATTGCGCTGATGCGCTTGAGCGTGTCCTGCGGGTTGAGATTGTCCGGTCCGGCCTGCACCGCGCCCGCCTGCGCCTGCTGTTTGAGGCCGGAGACGCGGATTTCAAAGAATTCGTCGAGGTTGGTGCTGGAGATGCACAAAAAGCGCAGCCGCTCCAGCAGCGGAACGGTTTTGTCCGCCGCGAGCTCCAGCACGCGACGGACAAACTCCAGTTGCGAGAGTTCACGGTTGAGGTAGAGCTCCGGTTGCTTCAAGTCGATATCGTTCATGGTGTGAGGATATGAAACATATGTGACGGGAGTGTTACACAGTAGTCGGTTCAAGCGCGCAGCGCGGAACCGGAAAACGGAGGCCGGATCCGCTACGCTTGATCCGACCTACCCTGCTGCAACCATTCAGCCGCGCGTTTGGCGAAGTAGGTGAGTATCCCGTCCGCGCCCGCGCGCTTGATGCAGACCAGCGACTCCAGCACCACTGCTTTTTCATCGAGCCAGCCATTTTGCGCGGCGGCCATCAGCATCGCGTATTCACCGCTCACCTGATACACCAACGTCGGTGCGCCGAACTCATCCTTCACGCGCCGCACGATGTCGAGATAGGGCAGGCCAGGCTTGATCATCACCATGTCCGCGCCTTCGGCCAGATCAAGCGCGACCTCACGCAGTGCTTCATCGCTGTTGGCCGGGTCCATTTGATAAGTGTATTTATTGCCCGCGCCGAGATTGGCCGCCGAGCCGACCGCGTCGCGGAACGGGCCGTAAAAACTGGAAGCGTATTTCGCGGCGTAGGCGAGGATGCGCGTGTGGATGTAGCCCTTGCCTTCCAGCGCGCTGCGTATCGCGCCGATGCGCCCATCCATCATGTCGGACGGCGCCACCACATCCGCGCCGGCCTCGGCGTGAGAGAGCGCCTGCCTCACCAGCGCGGCAACGGTTTCATCATTCAGCACATAACCCGTGGCGTCAATCAGCCCGTCCTGGCCGTGCGTGGTAAAGGGGTCGAGCGCGACGTCCGTAATCACGCCGAGCTGCGGAAACTCCTTCTTCAGCGCCCGCACCGCGCGCTGCCCGAGGCCGTCTGGATTCCACGCCTCTTTAGCATCGAGCGATTTTTTCTCCGGCGGCGTAACCGGAAACAGCGCCACCGCAGGCACGCCGAGCCTCACTAATTCAGCCGCTTCCTTCAACAGTTCATCAATGCTCACGCGCTCAATACCGGGCATCGAGGCTACGCCCTCGCGCCTGCCTTTGCCTTCAAGCACAAACATCGGGTAGATGAGGTCGTCCACCGTGAGCGTGGTCTCACGCATCAAGCGGCGGCTGAAATCGTCATGCCGCATGCGGCGCATGCGTATCTGGGGGTAGCGTCCCCGGCTGTCAGATGGGTTCACGGTGTAGTTCCTGATCGGGTTGAGAACTTATTTAAAACTATCTTAACATAGGCCGAAATTCCGCCGCCCGCGACCAAGTGACGCTTTATGTCACATTGTGTGCTAGATGTTGGGTGTCTTGGGCAGTCCGGGCATTGAAAAGAGATGGATGGCAGGAATGTAAATTTATAAAAAACAGTGAGTTGGTTTAAGTAAGCCCCGGGATCAAGCCGGGTGGCATGAATGCTGCTAAGTACTTGCCCGTCAAGCTTCGAGTCCGCACAACCCGCCGCAAGATCGGGATCGAGGTTCCAGCATTTAACCTACATTGAGGAGCACATTATGAAAAAGCTACAACAAGGTTTTACCCTGATCGAATTGATGATCGTGGTCGCCATCATCGGCATTCTGGCGGCCATCGCGATTCCGGCGTATCAGGACTACACCATCCGCGCCAAGGTCAGCGAAGGCCTAAGCTTGGCCGGTTCTGCAAAGCTCGCAGTCACCGAGACCCACGCATCCACCGGCGCTTTCCCCGCTGACAACGCTACTGCGGGCCTCGCTGCTGGGACCGCCATTATTGGCAATTCCGTGACTTCGGTTGAGGTAGGTGCCGACGGTGCCGTCACTATTCTTTACAATTCCACTTTAGGTGGTGATCCTGACGCCAATGCCACAACGATTATCCTTGTCCCGACAGCAAACACTGGCAGTGTGACGTGGGCCTGCACCACCGGCACCACGCCTGCCAAGTATCGTCCGGCCAACTGCCGCGCGTAACCCATCACAACAAGCACCCTTGGGCTGAATACGAAACAGGCCCAATCACTCAAAGCCCCTCCCGCGAGGGGCTTTCTTTTTTTCAGGCCGTTGCTCGGCCTTAAACGCCTTCTATTTCCATTAGGGTAGACAACAGCCTCCTGCTACAATAAAACTGGTGAAACTGGCGGGTTTGGATAGTGCCGTTATCGCCCCTCAAAAGATAACGGGTTATTTGCTTTCCGCGACACATCCCAACGGACGGCACAAGACCCGGTGTTTTGCGAGCTTTGGATTTTCTGCAAGCGCATGGGAGCAGCTTGCAGAAGCTTTAATCAGACATGCCAATGAACATGAGGTCACCCAACAGGAAGCTTCACCCTTTGGGATGCGCTATGTCATTGATGGGAGCATGCTGTCGCCGGACAGAAGAAACCCGGTAATTCGCGCGGTCTGGTTTATGGAAAAAGATACTGCCATACCTCATTTTGTAAAGGCCTATCCACTGTAAAGCGAGGGCATGATGATTAAAGAGCTTGATAACGTTGTTCTGACCTCAGACCTTCCCGAATATGGGCTTGCCGACGGTGATATCGGTACGGTTGTGATGGTGCATGCGAAGGGCGCGGGCTACGAGGTCGAGTTTGTCGCTCTGGATGGAGAGACTATAGCGGTAACCAGCTTAACTGCTGCGCAGATTCGCCCCATTGATCATAAGGAAATCGCCCACGCACGCCGTGTTGCGGCGTAGCTCATCACAACAAGCACTATTGGGCTGAATACGAACCAAGCCCAATCACTTAAAGCCCCTCTCACGAGGG
>CAWUTX010000091.1:0-28014 GCA_963925015.1 uncultured Gammaproteobacteria bacterium | reverse complement strand
GATACACCGGCGCTGATCGAGCAGGTGGCGCTGCGCGTGGAGCAGCATGGCATAGATGCGTGGTTCGATCTGCAGGCCGTCGAACTGCTGGGTGCGGATGCGGCACAGTATGAAAAAACGACGGACACGCTCGACGTGTGGTTCGACTCCGGCGTCACGCACGCGTGTGTGCTGGAACAGCGTGCCGATCTCAATGGCGTGCCGGCGGATTTGTATCTCGAAGGCTCCGACCAGCACCGTGGCTGGTTCCAGTCGTCGCTGCTCACCTCGGTCGCCATGCGCGGCGCGGCGCCGTACAAGGCCGTGCTCACGCACGGCTTCACCGTCGATGCCAAAGGCGAGAAGATGTCGAAGTCCAAGGGCAACGTGGTTGCGCCGCAGAAGGTGATGAGCAACCTGGGCGCGGACGTCTTGCGGCTGTGGGTCGCGGCCACCGACTATCGCGGCGAGATGAGCGTATCGGATGAAATTCTGAAACGCACCGCAGATGCCTACCGGCGCTTGCGTAACACCACGCGCTTCATGCTGGCCAATTTGAACGACTTCGACCCGGCCCAAGACAAAGTCGCGCCCGCCGACATGCTGGCGCTGGACCGCTGGGCGGTGGATTGCGCTTACCGTTTGCAAAAAGAAGTGGTCACGGCGTATGAAAATTACGAATTCCACGTGATCTATCAGCGCCTGCACAATTTCTGCGCGGTGGACATGGGCGGGTTTTATCTGGACATCATCAAGGATCGCCAATACACCACGCAGAAAAACAGCCTGGCGCGCCGTTCCGCACAGACCGCGATTTATCATATCGCCGAGGCGTTGGTGCGCTGGTTCGCACCCATCATCAGCTTCACGGCGGAGGAGATTTGGCACACCCTCCCCGGCGCGCGTAAGGAATCGGTGTTGATGGCGACGTGGTATGACGGCCTGTTTCCGCTGGATGCCGCCACGCTCGATGTCGGGTCATGGGGCAAGATCATCGCCGTGCGTGAGGCCGTGGGCAAGGAGCTGGAAAAGCTGCGCGCCGTCGGCAGCATCGGCTCATCACTCGATGCCGAGGTCGATATTTATTGTGATGATGAGTGGCGCGCGCCGCTCATCACACTGCACGATGAATTGCGCTTCGTGCTCATCACCTCGTGTGCGCGCGTGCATGGCGCGGACGGCAAGCCAGTAGATGCACAGGAGGGCGCGACAGGTCTGTGGATCAGGGTGCAACCTTCAGCGCACGAAAAATGCATCCGCTGCTGGCATCACCGCAAGGACGTCGGCATTGAGAGCGACCACCCGCAGATCTGTTTGCGCTGCGTTACGAATGTTGTAGGTAAAGGCGAAACGAGGAATTACGCTTGATTTTTTCAGAGGTTTCTAATGCTTAAATGGCTATGGCTCTCAGTGCTGGTGATTATTCTCGACCAGTTGAGCAAATATCTTGTCAGCAACTGGCTGCAACTGCACGAGTCGTTGGCCCTGCTGCCGTTTTTCAGCTTTACGCTGCTGCACAACCCCGGTGCGGCGTTCAGTTTTCTGGCCGACGCAGGCGGCTGGCAGCGCTGGTTTTTCACCGCCATCGCGCTGTTTGTAAGCGTCGTCATCATCGCGTGGCTGCGACGGCTCCCGCCGGAAGAAAAATGGCAGGCGGTGGCCTTGTCGCTGATACTCGGCGGCGCCCTCGGCAACGTGATCGACCGCACGCGCCTCGGCTACGTCGTGGATTTTCTCGATATCTATTACCAACAATGGCACTGGCCGGCGTTTAATATCGCGGACTCAACCATCACCGTCGGCGTGGCGATATTGCTGTGGGTGACGTTGAGGGGAAACAAGCAAGCTGCTTAGCTTGATCGTGCGCGCAGCGCACCCTGCACTAAAGCTCTTGTCGGGTATGGTGCATCACCAGGCGCCAATTAGGGTGACTTCTAATTAGATATTTGCGGATATGGCTACCAACTTTTTCTATGTATACGCGCTGAAGGATCCGCGCACGTCCCCGGCGATGCCGTTCTATATAGGCAAAGGTACCGGGAAGTCGGGCGTTTGATCACCTCGTTACTCCTGACGCCACGAAGAAATACGCTAGGATCAAAGAGATCATGGCTGCGAGAGCGCAGCCTATGGTCGACATCCTCGTTAAAGACCTCACAGAAGCTCAGGCGCTTCGTTTGGAAGCTGAGTTAATCGCTGCGTTTGGAACAGTTGAGTCTGGTGGCGTGCTAACTAATGCCGTCGTTCCGTCTGGTTTAGGCGGGAAGAGCCGGAAGGGAATTGTGGTTCCGCAGGGGTGCGTCGAGCGGGCTCAACTAGGGCTTCAACTGCTGAAGACTGCAACCATTGAACTTGCCAAAGCAAACCCGGCAGGCATAACAAACTCAGATGCAGCCAGTTTGCTTGGGCTTCGTAGTGACTACCGTGGTAAGCAAAAGGATTATCTCTCGTATAGCGTGCTCGGCCTTCTAATGAGAGAGGAAAAAGTAGTGCGCGAAACAGAAACCCATAAACACAAGGCAAATGTCTAAAAACTCGTTCAAGGACGACGGCAATCTTCCCCCGATAAAGTTAAGTAGGTCGGATCAAGCGGAGCGAATCCGACGCACATCTGTCGGTTCCGCCTGACGGCTTGAGCCGACCTGCTGTTTCTCCCATGCCGATAGCGGCGCGGGGCTTTGCAAACCCGGTGTCTGCCTGTAACCTAGCGTTGTGATGTTACTCAAGTTTACCAAGATGCAAGGCCTCGGCAATGATTTTGTCGTGATCGATGCCGTTTCCCAATCCGTCGCATTAACTTCCGAACAGGTGCGTTTCATTGCCGACCGTCATTTCGGCGTAGGCTGTGACCAGCTCCTGCTGGTCGAGCGTGCGCGCAGTTCCGGCGTGGATTTTTCCTACCGCATCTACAACGCCGACGGCGGCGAGGTGGAGCAGTGCGGCAACGGTGCGCGCTGTTTCATGCGCTTTGTGCGCGACGCGGGCCTGACGGACAAGAATGAGTTGGTGGTGGAAACGCGCTGCGGTATTATCCGTCCACGTATGGAGCCCGACGGTCAGGTGACGGTGGACATGGGTGTGCCGCGCACGCGGCCGGACGAGGTGCCGTTCATCGCCGAACACGAGGCGCTGAGTTATCCGGTGCTGGTCGATGGGCAACAGATCGAACTTGGCGTGGTGTCGATGGGCAACCCGCATGCTGTGCTGCGCGTAGACGACGTTGAGCGCGCACCGGTGGCGGTGCTGGGGCCGAAGATCGAGGCGCATGAGCGTTTCCCGAACCGTGTCAACGCCGGGTTTATGCAGATCGTCGATCGCACGCATGTGCGTCTGCGCGTGTTCGAGCGCGGCGTGGGCGAGACGCTCGCTTGCGGCAGCGGGGCGTGTGCTGCGGTGGTGGTCGGTCGCTTGCAGGGGCTGCTGGATGATAAAGTAGACGTGGAGCTGCCGGGAGGGCGGCTCCTGATAAACTGGCGCGGGAACGGTACGGAGGTGCGGATGACCGGCCCCGCTGCGCGCGTATTCGAGGGACAACTGGAACTATGAACACACCGCACGAATTGATTGACGAGTTGGGACTGGAAAAGCGGGTGGTGGAATATCTGCGCGCGCATCCCGATTTCTTTGCGAGCCATGCACCACTGCTCGCGGAGCTCACGGTGCCGCACGCGAGCGGCGAGGCGGTGTCGTTGATTGAGCGCCAGGTGTCGGTGTTGCGTGATCAGAACCGCCAGCTACGGCGCGAACTGATGGATCTGGTGCAGATCGCGCGTGACAACGACCGGCTGAATGATCGCGTGCGGCGTCTCACCCTCGGCCTGATGGAGGCGAAGGACATCAATGGTGTTCTGCAAACCCTGCGCAACAGTCTGAGCAGTGACTTTGACGCCGATGCGGTGGGGCTGTGTGTGTTTGCGCCGCTAGCCGAACCGTTGTCTGGAGTCGATCACGGCGTAGAGTTGCAGGTGACTACATCCGGCGCGGAAAGTCTCGCGGCCTTCAGGAGCGTGATCGACGCTGGTAAGCCGATATGCGGGCGCTTGCGACCCGCGCAGTTGCAGGCGCTGTTTGCCGACAAGGCGAGCGAGGTGGCTTCGCTGGCGGTGATTCCGCTGTCGCAGGGCGAGTCGCAGCCCTGCCTTGGCCTGCTGGGCGTTGGCAGCTTCGAGGCCGAGCGCTTTCATCCCGCCATGGGCACGATGTTTCTTTCCCACTTGGGCATGATCGTCGCCCAAGCTCTTAAACCCCACCTCACACGTTGAGCGGCACCCGCACGCCACGCCGCTATGCGTGAAGACCAGCAGAGATGGTTGGAGCGGTTTTTTGTGCACCTCGGTGCGGAACGCAGTCTGTCTCCGCTCACGCTCAAGGCCTACCGGCGTGATCTCGTTTGTCTGAGTGAATTTTGTCGTGAACGCGGCATCGACGTTTGGGCCGAGATCGGCTCGCAGGTGCTGCGCAACTTTGTCGCCGCGCGTCACCGCGCGGGCTTGGGCGGGCGCAGCATCCGGCGCGAGTTGTCGGCGGTGCGCGCGTTCTATAATTATCTGCTGCGCGAAAACAAGGTGACGCACAACCCCGCGCTCGGCATCAACGTGCCCAAATCGCCACGCCTGTTGCCGCGCACGCTGGACGTCGATCAAATGAGTCGTTTGCTCACAGTGGAGGTGAGCGGCACGTTGGCCAGCCGTGATCACGCCATCATGGAGCTGATGTATTCCTCCGGTCTGCGTCTCGCGGAACTCATCGGCCTGGATATGGGCAGCGTCGATCTCAATGACGCCACCGTGCGCGTTACCGGCAAGGGCGACAAGACGCGCGTGGTGCCGGTCGGGCGTTATGCGCGCGCGGCGGTGCGCGAATGGCTGAAGCAGCGCGTGCTATGCGCGCAGCCGGGCGAGGAGGCGCTGTTTGTAGGGCGGCGCGGAGTAAGGCTTACATCGCGTGCGGTGCAATTGCGGCTGCGCGCCTGGTCGCAGATGCAGGGTGTCGGCGGCGCAGTAAATCCCCATATGCTGCGCCACTCGTTCGCCAGCCACCTGCTGGAGTCGAGCGGCGATCTGCGCGCGGTGCAGGAGCTGCTCGGCCACGCCAACATTTCGACCACGCAGATTTATACGCACCTCGACTTTCAGCACCTCGCCAAGGTGTATGATGCGGCGCATCCGCGCGCAAAAAGGCAGAGAAAAGAGTAATTTGTGCTGCGCAATGCGCACACACTGAGAAGGACTGATGGATTTTCTGCACTCACTGCTGGAGTCGTTGCTGGTCTGGATAGGTCAGCATCCTTACTGGGCCGGTACCGCCGTATTTCTGGTGTCGCTCGCGGAATCGCTGGCCGTGGTCGGGTTGTTGATCCCCGGCACTGTGGTGATGTTCGGTGTGGGTGCACTGGTGGCGGCGGGTGCGATGGAGTTGTGGCCCACTCTTGCGCTCGCCGCCGCAGGCGCGGTGGTGGGCGATAGCATGAGCTACTGGCTGGGTTATCACTACCACGATCGCTTGCGTCAGTGGTGGCCTTTTAACCGGCACCCGGAGTTGCTGCGGCGCGGCGAGGAATTTTTTCACCGTCACGGCGGCAAGAGCGTGCTGCTCGGGCGCTTCATCGGCCCGGTGCGCCCCGTGATTCCGGTGGTGGCCGGCATGTTGAACATGCCGCCGCGCCGCTTCATGGTGGTGAACGTGCTTTCCGCGCTGGGCTGGGCGCCCGCCTATATTTTGCCCGGCGTAGTGTTCGGCGCCTCGCTTGGTCTTGCCTCCGCCGTTGCTTCACGCCTCGCGGTGATCGTGGTACTGCTGCTGCTGATTCTGTGGGTGACGGTGTGGGCGGTGCTGCGTATTGTGAAACTGCTGCAACCGCGTGCTGAAACACTAGCCGGACGGTTGCTGGGCTGGAGCCGGAAGCACCCGATGCTGGGTGTGATTGCCGCCGTACTGGTAGATCCAAAACAGCCGGAGTTGCGCGGCATGGGCATCTGGGCGCTGCTGTTGCTGGTGCTGGGCTTGGGCCTGCTGGGGGGGCTGGAGGCGCTGAACACCGCACCCCTCGCGCGGCTCGACAATGCCGTGTTCTATATCCTGCAAGGATTGCGCACGCCGTGGGCGGATCAGTTCATTGTGCTGCTCGGCCAGTTGGGCGATGCCCATGTAATCGTGCCGCTCATGCTCGCCGTTACGCTCGCGCTCGCGCTGTTGCAGCACCGGCACGCTGCGGCGCACTGGCTGGCGGCGTTCGGCTTCGGTGTGCTGCTCGTCGGCGGCATGCAGATCGTGCTGCACCTGCCGCGCCCGCTGCATATATTGCCGGGCCAGCTTCAGATATTTTCTCATGTGGCGATGAGCATGCTGGTGTACGGTTTTCTCGCGGTGCTGCTGGCGCGCGAGTTGCCCGCCCCGCAGCGCTGGCTACCTTATGTTGGTGCGAGCATATTGATTGTGGGTGTGGCGGTGGCGCGTCTCTATCTGGGCGTGCACGGGTTGTCCGAGGTGCTGGCCGGACTGCTGGGTGGCCTGTTGTGGGTGGCGCTGCTGGGTGTGAGTTACCGGCGCCATCTGGCGTCGCCAGTGCCGCTCGCTATCTTGGGCGCGACCAGCGCGCTGGTGCTTGTGCTCGCGGGTGCGGTGCATATCAGCGCGCATCATGCGCGCGACGTGGAGCAGTACGCCGTGCATCACAACGTGCGCACTGTGGATACGGAGGCGTGGTGGAATGGCGCGTGGCAAGACCTTCCCGCCTATCGCAAGGATTTGAAGGGCGAGCCGAGTCAGCCGCTCACGCTGCAATGGCTGGGGGATATCGGCGAGTTGCGCCGTTACCTCGCGGCACGCGGCTGGCACGAGCCGGTCGAGCCGAACTTGAAGACGCTACTCGTCTGGCTCACGCCCAACCCCGTGCTGACGGAGTTGCCGGTGCTGCCGCAGGTACATGACGGGCGGCATGAATTGTTGCTTATGGTGCATGCGCTGCCGACGCAGGAAAAGCATCTGGTGCTGCGCCTGTGGACAGCGGATGCACGCACCAGTGACGGCAACACGCCGCTGTGGATAGGCAACGTGACGCGCCACCGCGTCAGCAAGAAGATACCTTTGTTCACCGTGGCACGCAGCGAGGCGGTGTTCAGTCAACCGCTCGCAGAGTTTGAGGGCGCGCTGGACGGGCTGACATGGAAACGCGTGCAGCGCACGGGATTGCGTGAAACGCGCTACAACAACTGGCATGGCGAAGTCATACTGCTGCGGTCCACGCTGCGCGATTAGCTTTACTGCGCGCGCTTGCGCAAGGCCTCCATCAGCCGCTCGTGCAGTTCGCCGAAACCCCCGTTACTCATGATGAGTACATGATCGCCCGCGTGTGCATGCTGCACAAGATGGGCAACGATGGCATCGATGGAATCGAACACCTGCCCCTTGTCCGCGAGCGTAGCGGCCACGCCGGAGAGATTCCAGCCGAGATCGGGCGGTGCGTAAAGCAGTGCGCTGTCGGCCCCGGCGAGTGAGGGGCCGAGCGTGTGCTGATGTACGCCGAGGCGCATGGTGTTGGAGCGCGGTTCCAGCACGGCAATGATGCGTGCATGGCCTAGGCTGCGGCGCAGGCCGGCGATGGTGGTGGCGATGGCGGTCGGATGGTGGGCGAAGTCATCGTATACGGTCACGCCGTGCGCCGTGCCGCGTACTTCAAGGCGCCGCTTGACGCCTTGAAATGCGCCCAGTGCGGCGATGGCCGCACTGGGAGTGACTCCGGCATGACGCGCGGCGGCGATGGCGGCGAGCGCATTGTGCCGGTTGTGCTCGCCTAACTGTCCCCATCTCAGCCGTCCCTGCCTTGCCCCGCGCCAGAAGATGTCGAAGCCGCTGTCAGTTTCAGCGGGGCCCGCAGCCCAGCCGCTGTCGCTGCCGAAGGTCTCCACCGGGGTCCAGCAGCCGCGCTTTAATACACGGCCGATGGCCTCATCCTGGGCGTTGGATACGATCAAGCCGGAGGCGGGGACAGTGCGCAGAAAGTGGTGAAATTGCAGCTCAATAGCAGCAAGATCGGCGAAGATGTCGGCATGATCGAACTCAAGGTTGTTCAATATGGCGGTGCGCGGGCGGTAATGCGCGAACTTGGAGCGCTTGTCGAAAAAGGCGCTGTCGTACTCGTCGGCCTCGATGACGAAGAATGGGGCCGCCCCGAAACGCGCCGTATCGCCGAAGTTATGCGGCACGCCGCCGATGAGAAAGCCAGGTTGCAGGCCGGCGTGCTCCAGTATCCAGGCCAGCATCGAACTCGTTGTGGTTTTGCCGTGGGTGCCCGCCACGGCGAGCACCCAGCGTCCGCGCAGGATATGTTCCGCCAGCCATTGCGGGCCGGAGGTGTAGTCTATGCCCCGGTCGAGCACATATTCCACGGCGGGATTGCCGCGCGAGAGCGCGTTGCCGATGATGACGCAGTCGGGCGCGGGCTCGAGGTGCCGAGGCAGGTAGCCCTGCTTCACGTCGATGCCGAGTGCGGCAAGTTGTGTGCTCATCGGCGGATAGACGTTGGCGTCGGAGCCGCTGACCTCGTGGCCCGCCTCGCGTGCCAGGCGCGCAATCCCGCCCATGAGGGTGCCGCAGATGCCGAGGATATGGATGTGCATGGCATCAGCTCTGAGGCGGCGCGAGCGCCATGGCCACGGTGAGCTCAACCAGAAAGTAGCCGAAGCTCACGATGATGCCGAGTCCGATCGGCACCGACAGCGCATGGCGCAGAATGTGCGCGAAGACGGCGAGATTCCATAGTAACAGTGCGAGTTGCACGGCGCTGCTTTCGGTGCCGATGATCGGCCAGGCCGCCAGGCCGATCAGTGCGCCGCTGCCCAGCAACGCTGTCAGGGTCTGTGGCAGGCGCTCCGGGAAGTGGCGCATGCGCAGTGCACCGTGCGTGAGCGCGGCGATTACCAGTATGTCGAGTATGGCCCACAACGCCGCACGTCCGAAGCCGAGATCGGGCAGTGACAACCCCAGTCCGACGAGCGTGTAGGCCACAAGTGTGGCCGCCGTCAGTGCGGGCGCGGCAGGCAGATCTTGCGGCTTGGCGCGCAACAGGCAGAGATTGATAAAGGTCTTGAGCAGCAGCATCTGTGCCCAATCCTATCAAATTTCCGCACGCCATACATGCTAAGATTCGGCCGGAGAGTGCATATGCAAGATTACTACGTAGATACCCCGCAGCAACTGGAACAACTGTGCGCCCGCCTGCACGGCATCACATGGATCGCGCTCGATTCCGAATTTATGCGCGAGAAGACTTACTACGCGCAGCTGTGTTTGCTGCAAATCGCCACCGACAAGATCATCGCCTGCATCGATCCGCTCGCGCTCGCTGACATGACGCCGTTGCTGGACATCATCTACGACCCGTCCATCACTAAGGTGCTGCACTCATCGCGTCAGGATCTGGAGATTTTTTACGATCTGCGCGGCGATCTTCCGCGCCCCGTGTTCGATACCCAGGTCGCTGCGGCGCTGCTGGGCTATGGCGATCAGGTCGGTTACAGCGCGCTGGTGCACGGCATGCTGGGCGTGCAGCTCGATAAGTCGCAGACCCGCACCGACTGGTCGACGCGGCCGCTCTCGATGGAGCAATTGCAATACGCAGCGGACGACGTGCGCTATCTGGGCAAGATTTATTTCGACCAGCGCGCCGAACTCGAACAACGCGGACGGCTTACGTGGCTGGACAAGGACTTTGCCGAGCTGGTGGATGTCACGCCTTATCTCAACACGCCCGACGAGGCTTGGCGCCGCGTGCGTCAGGCCAACACCCTGAAGGGCGCGCAGTTGGCCGCGTTGCGCGCGCTGGCGGCGTGGCGCGAGCAACGTGCACGTTCCAGCAACCGCCCGCGCAAGTGGATCATCAGCGATGATGCCTTGCTCGAACTGGCGCGCCGCATGCCGGGCAATGCGGATGCACTGGCCAAGGTGCGTGGGCTGGAGGCGTCCACCCTTAAACATCACGGCGCGGAGCTGATCGAAATCATTCAAGGCGCGAAATCGCTGGCACAGGGAGAATGGCCGGTGCTGGAGACCCCGCACCGTCTGACCTCCGCGCAGGAGGCGATGGCCGACGCCTTGATGGCCACGGTGCGCCTGCGCGGTGCGCAGGGTGCCATCAGCACTGCGAGCCTGGTCACGCGCAAGGAACTGGAGCGGCTGGTGCTGGGCGAACGCGACCTGCCCATCCTGCACGGCTGGCGCGGTGCGCTGGTGGGGCAGGATTTGCTCGCGCTGTTGCAGGGTGAATGTGCGCTGCGTGTACAGGAAGGCAGTCTGAAGATTGTCTCTCCCGCCTGACGTTGACCGCAATCAAGCGCAGTTTTATAGTGAGCGCCATGGACTGTTGAAAAACAGTCCATGGCGCGGTATGGGGAAGTACCGCCATTTTCCAAACACGCAAGTGTTTGGAAAATGAAGTAAAGTAAAAATCACATTTTTTCTTTACTTGGCTGAAAAGTCCCGGATAAACTTTTCAGCCTCCTAATGGGTGATCCGGTGCGGGCGTGAAACGTGAAAGGTGAAACGGTGACTGTGGCGGTGCAGATACTCGGCAAGGAGTACCGCGTGGCATGCGAAGTGCATGAGCGTGATGCACTGCTGGCGTCGGCGCATTATCTCAACGACAAGCTGCGCGAGATTCGTGACAGCGGCAAGGTGATAGGCCTCGAGCGCACGGCGGTGATGGCGGCGCTCAACATGGCGAACGAATTGCTGGAGCAGCGCACACGCAAGGAAGACTACATGCTGACCATGGGCGCCAAGGTGCGCGCGCTGCAAGACAAGATTGAGGCCGCCCTGATCAAGGGCCGGCAGATGGAAATTTAGAGATAAAAATTGTAGAGACTTGAAGATCGGACGGTGCTAGTCTTGAGTCTCGGTATTTGATGTTTTAGTTATGGCATCCCCTGCGGTGTACGTGAGCAGGCCAAGTAAACCCTTGAGCCTTAATTCAACCCTACGGGAACCTCTACTGATGTTGTTGTGCATGTCCTCCCCGTGAGGAAAGCCTGATACGTCATCCAGGTTCCCACCTGAACCCCCAGGTTCAAGGTCAATGGTTTGTAACGGCACAGGCGGGGGATGCCTCCTTTAATAATAGTCGCCAGCTTTTGCATCCTCATTGCTGTACTCTTTACTGATGCCCTCCCGTTCTGAAATTCCTGAAATTCGTTCCCGTCTGCGGCAACAACGGCGTGCGCTGAGTCGTGCCGTGCGCCTATCGAGTGCCAAACAAGTGGCGCGGCGTCTTGCGGCGAGTCCGCTGTTTCGCGCCGCGCGGCGTGTCGCCATTTATCTTCCGCACGACGGCGAGCTTGATCTCACTCCGCTGTTGCGACGCGCATGGGCGTGCGGCAAGACCTGTTATTTGCCGGTGCTGCTGGGCAAACGGCTTGGCTTTGCGGCGTATCGCCGGGGCGATGGTTTGCGTCTTAACCGCTTTGGCATTCCTGAGCCTGCGCTCCCTGCGTGCCAGCAGGTCGGCGCCCTGGCGCTGGATTTGATACTGGTGCCGCTGGTGGCGTTTGATGCGCAGGGCCACCGCCTCGGCATGGGCGCCGGTTTCTACGACCGCACGCTGGCCGCGCGCGCGCGGCGCGCGCACTGGCGGCGTCCGCGCCTGATCGGCGTCGCTTATGATTTCCAGAAGGTGGCGAAGCTGGTGCCTGCACCGTGGGATGTTCCTCTGGACGGTGTCGTGACGCCCGCGCAGTGGCACGGGTACCTCTAAAAATGCGTCTTTTGCTCCAATACGGCGTTACAGCTTGTCTCCGCTGCTCACATACTAACGTGTATGCTGCGCTGCTCGCCTGCACTGCGCCTTGTCTTGAAGCAAAATCCATCATTTTTAGAGGCACCCGCATATAATGCAACCATGAACCGCAAGGAATTCGCCCGCCGTCGCAAAGAGCTGATGCAGATGATGGGCAAGGGCGCGATGGCCATCCTGCCCGCCGCGCCACAGCGTCTGCGTAACCGCGATGCGGAATACCCCTATCGTCAGGACAGCGACTTTCACTATCTCACCGGCTTTCCGGAACCGGAGGCGGTGGCGGTGCTGATTCCCGGACGCAAGCACGGCGAATACGTTTTGTTTTCGCGCGAACGCGATATCGAGAAGGAAACCTGGCACGGACGCCGTGCGGGGCAAGAGGGCGCCTGCAAGGATTACGGCGCCGATGATGCGTTTCCCATCAGCGACATCGACGACATCCTGCCCGGCCTGCTGGAACACTGCGAGCGCGTGTTTTACGCCATGGGCCAGGAGTTCGATCAACGTCTCATGCAGTGGGTGAACCAGATTCGCCAGCAGTCGCGCAGCGGCACGCACGCGCCCACCGAGTTTGTAGCGCTCGATCATCTGGTGCACGAGATGCGGCTCTACAAAAGCCGCGCCGAGATCGACACCATGCGCAAAGCGGCCGTGATTGCCGCCGCCGCGCACCGGCGCGCGATGCAGACCTGCTGCCCCGGCATGATGGAATATCAGCTCGAAGCGGAACTGCGCCACGAGTTCATGCGCTCCGGCAGCCAGGCCCCAGCCTACAACCCCATCGTCGGCGGCGGCGCCAACGGCTGCATCCTGCATTACACCGAAAATAACATGGCGTTGAAGGACGGCGACCTCGTGCTCATCGACGCCGGTGCCGAGCTCGACAATTATGCCAGCGACATCACGCGCACCTTTCCCGTCAACGGCCGTTTCTCGCCCGCGCAGCGCGCGCTGTATGAAATCGTGCTGGCGGCCCAAGCCGCCGCCATCAGCAAGATAAAACCCGGCAACCACTGGGATGAGCCGCACGCGGCGGCGGTGCGCGTGCTCACGCAGGGACTGATCGAACTCGGTCTGCTCAAGGGCAAGCTGAACGCGCTGATCAAGAGCGAGGTCTACCGGCGTTTTTACATGCACCGCACCGGCCACTGGATCGGCATGGACGTGCATGACGTGGGCGACTACAAGGTGGGCGACACCTGGCGCATGCTGGAGCCGGGCATGGTGCTCACCGTCGAGCCCGGGCTTTACATCCCCGCAGGCAGCAAGGGCGTGGCGAAAAAATGGTGGGATATCGGCATACGCATTGAAGACGATGTGCTGGTGACTGCCGACGGCCACGAGGTGCTAAGCAAGAATGCCCCGAAGTCTGTCGAAGAGATCGAGGCAGTGATGGCGGGCAGTTGGCCGCATTAATTTTGAATGTTATAAAGATTAACGCAAAGACGCGAAGACGCAAAGAGAAAGGCTTTATGTTAAAGCTGGTAATGTGAAGTACGGATATTATCGTCGGCATGGTACCGGCGGTTTTTGAAAATCTTATTCTTCGCGTCTTCGCGTTGAGATCCTGAAGGTAAAAAACTGCACGATAATGGATACTGACTACGACATCATCATCATCGGCGGCGGCATGGTTGGCGCGAGTCTCGCCAGTGCACTTGCCGATGTAAAGTTGCGCATCGGCGTGGTGGAGGCGGTGGCGTTCAATCACGCGCAGCAGCCGAGCTATGACGAGCGTACCACCGGGCTGTCCTGCGGCAGTCGGCGCATTCTGGAAGGTATGGGTCTGTGGGAGGCCGTCGCGGCGCAGGCGGCGCCGATCAAAAAGATTCACATCTCGGATCGCGGTCACTTCGGATTTACGCGTCTGGACAGCGCCGATCATGGCGCGGAGGCGTTCGGCTACGTGATGGAAAATCGCGTGCTGGGCGCGGCGCTGATGCAGCGCATGGCGTCATCCGCTAATGTTGAATTATTATGCCCCGCCACGCTCGCCGATCTCAGCGTCGATGCCGACGCCGCGCGTGCCACCATTAAATGGAATGACGGGCACGAGCAGATACTGAGCGCGCGGCTGGTGGTGGTCGCCGACGGACAGAAATCCGTCGCGCGCGAACGGCTCGGTATCAGCAGCACGCAGCGTCACTATGGCCAGAGTGCGTTGGTGACGACGGTGACGCCTGAGCGCGGACACGACCATACCGCCTATGAGCGTTTCACCGCAAGCGGGCCGCTGGCAGTGTTGCCGCTGAGCGGCCAGCGCTGTGCAGTGGTGTGGACACTGCGCGATGCACAGATCGAATCCGTGCTCGCGCAGAGCGACGCTGAATTTTTGCAGGCGCTGCAAGAGTGCTTCGGCGGTCGTCTCGGTAAACTGAGTGCGCCCGGTGCGCGGCGCGTGTATCCGCTGGCATTGCAGTGCGCGTCCGAGATCGTGCGTCCGCGCGCCGTGTTGATCGGCAACGCGGCGCACACCCTGCACCCGATAGCCGCGCAGGGTTTTAATCTCGGCCTGCGCGACGCGGCGGCGCTTGCCGATGTGATGCGCGAAACCGCCCTGCGTAATGGTGATCCGGGCGACAGCCGCGTGCTGGAAGATTATGCACACAGACGCAGACAGGATCATCGCAGCGTGACCGCCTTCACCGACGGTCTGGTGCGTGTGTTCTCGAATGATTTTGCACCGCTGGTGCTGGCGCGCAATGTCGCACTCATCGCGGCGGATGTCTTGCCCGCGCTCAAACGCGCTATCGGCCGCAGGGCCATGGGTCTTGCGCGCCACACCCGGACGCGATTTACTCAGGAGTCAAAAAGTACGGCGACAACGTGAATGATGTGACTCCTGAGTAAAAACCCTGTTTACCCTACCCCCACCCTGTCCCCTTTTGCGCTGCGCTGTCCATGCTCTGCGCAAAAGTCCAGACTAGCCGTCCTGGCTTGGCGTTCGGCGGTTTCACGGCCTCACCCCAAAGCAGGGGGCGGGGACGTAGCGGGAAGTGTAGCCTTACTTGCTGATTTATGAGTAAGTCCCACCCATAACGTATACTGAAATCGTTTATTGCCAACTCAACAACAAGGTGTGCTCATGACGAAGACATGGATACTGGTGGCACACCATTCAGGCGCGAGGTTGTTTGAAAATGAGGGCCCCGGCAAGGGGCTGCACGCCCTGCAGGAGATTTCTCATCCGGAGGGAAGACTCAAGACCTAGGACATCACTTCGGACAAGCCCGGGCGCAGTTCCGACAGTCAAGGCATGCACCACAGCTTCGGTAAGGAGCTGCATGATCCGAAAGAGCATCTGGCGCAGCAATTCGCCAAACACCTCGCCGGGATATTGAACGATGGCCGTAATCAGCACCGTTATACCAAACTGATTCTGGTCGCCGACCCGTGTTTTCTCGGCGAACTGCGCGCGGCGCTCGATCACCCGACTGCGGCGCTGGTAACGGCCATGCTGAGCAAGGACCTTATGTATATTGACGAGCGTGATATACCGCAGCACTTGAGCGACGTGATCCAGCTTTAGGGAGCATCTGATGTGTCGTCATTCCGGGCGCAGCGTAGCGGAAACCAGGAATCCAGTGCATTTAGTTCAATGGCTTACTGGATTCCCGCTTGCGCGGGCATGACGCAATAAGGAATTAATCAGAGATTTTCTGGTGTATCAGGCGCGAAATGTTTTTAAATTCTTGGTGCGTGGCATCTCGCAGCCACTCAAATAATACGGATTCGGTATTGGTGACAACGACACCGTTGTGACGCAGGCGTGCCAGGGCGTTTTGATGCCGTTCCTCGGTACGTGCGCATACCGCGTCTTCCACTACAAACACCTCTCTGCCTGCGCCGCTGAATTCTAGCGCGGTTTGTAAAATGCACACGTGCGTTTCCATGCCCGCGAGGATGATCTGCGTGCGGGCACTTGCGTTCAGTTTTTCCATGAAGCCGGGTGCCGCGCAACAGGAGAAACAGGTTTTTTCGATGCGTGGCGTGTACGGCGGAAGCAGCGCCGCGAGGGATGCTTCGGTGTGGCCGAGGCCTTTGGGATATTGCTCGGTGACCAGCAGCGGGATATTCAGCAGCGTCGCCGCCTGTAACAATATGCCGCTGTTGCGCAGCACGCGTTCGCGCGCGGCTTCCGGCATGGCGGCGCTGAGCCGTGTTTGCACATCGACCAGCACCAGAATACTGTCACTCGCGCGAGACAGCATTATCCAGCAGCTCTAACGCAGCCAGGTGTTGATCTGCTCAAGATCGGCAGGGCTCAGTGTGCCCGCTACCTGTTTGAGGCGCAGGGTTTCCAGGATGTAGTCATAGCGTGCGCGTGCATGGTCGCGCTGTGCGCGGAACAGTTCACGCTGCGCGTTCAGTACATCGACCTGGGTGCGTGTGCCGACTTCGAGCCCTGCCTCGGTGGATTCGAGCGCGGTATGGTTGGAGACCACGGCCTGGTTGAGCGCCTGCACACGGCTGATGTTGGCGTTTACGCCAAGGTAGGCATCACGCGTTTGCCGCATCACGCTGCGGCGCTGTTGCTCCAGCGTCTCCAGTGCCTGGTGGTGCTTGAATTCCGCTTCACGCGTGCGCGAGGTGACGAGACCGCCTTGATAAAGCGGGACGTTCAGTTGCAGGGTGAGGGTGTCGGTCAGGCTTTCGCTGGCGCCGAAAATTCCACCGCCAGAGTCGGAAAAGGCACGGCTGCCGACGATGTCGACGCTGGGGTAATGGCCGGAGCGCTGGCGCTCGATTTCCTCGCGCGCCACATCGGCGCCGGATTGTGCCGCGCTGATTTGCAGGTTTTGTTTGAGCGCGGCGTCGGCCCACTGTTCGATGTCCGACGGCTCAGGCGCAACCAGCGGGATGCTCTCGTTCAACAGCGACAGGTTTTGGTGCTGCTGGGCCGTGACTTCGCGCAGCGCCTCCAGACTGGAGGCCAGTTGCCGCTCGGCGTCGATCTCCTGTGCACGGGCGGAGTCATGGCGTGCCTGCGTTTCCTGCACATCGGTGATGGCGATCAGCCCGACATCGAAGCGCTGCTGACTTTGTTCGAGCTGCTGCGCTATCGCCTTCTTCTCGGCGCGCGCGAATTCAAGATTGTCCTGTGCCGCAAGCACGTCGAAATAGCGGGTGGCGACGCGCGTCATGAGGTCTTGCTCGGCGGCGCTGAAGGTGGCGTCGGCCTGCGCAATGCGCGCATCGGACTGGCGCAGTTGCACATAGGTGTCGTGATGATAGACCGGCTGCGTGAGGTTAAGGGTGTACGCGTTGCTGTTGAAGCGCGTTATGCCAGGGGGGGCGGGGGGCTGGCGGATGTCCTGCCGGTTTGCCGTAGTGTTGGCACTGGCGCTGAACGTGGGAAACAGCAGCGCGCGGCTTTGCGGTTTGCTTTCGAGCACGGCAAGGCGCGCGGCCTCGGCGCCTTTCAACTGTGCATCGTTCTGCTGCGCCAGATGATAGATGTCGAGCAGGTTTTCCGCGCTCGCGTGCGACGCGAGCGTGAGTGCGATGAGACACAGGGCAAGAATAGTTTGACGCATGGTTACACCGTTTGCTCAGGTACTGACACTGGCGCATAGGATACCTGCTTGCGGACGCGCGATACCAGCGTATACACGGTGGGAATGACAAACAGGGTGAGCAGGGTGCCGAGCAGCAGGCCGCCTACGATTACCCAGCCGATGGGCTGGCGGCTCTCCGCGCCCGCGCCGGTGGCGAGCGCCAGCGGCAACGCGCCCAGCACCATGGCGGCGGTGGTCATCAAAATCGGGCGCAGGCGCAGGCTTGCCGCCTCGATCACCGCACTCTTCACATCGTGTCCGCGCTCGCGCAGCTTGTTGGCGAAGTCCACGATCAGTATGCCGTGCTTGGTGATGAGCCCGACCAGCATCACCAGGCCGATCTGACTGTACACGTTGAGCGTGCCGCCGGAAAGCTTGAGTGACAACAGCGCGCCGGTGATGGCGAGCGGCACCGTGAGCATGATGATGAACGGGTCAACGAAACTCTCGAATTGCGCCGCCAGCACCAGATAAATGAAGATCAGCGCCAGCACGAAGGTGAGATAAAGCGCCGCACCCGACTCCTTGAGTTCGCGCGACTGGCCGTCGAGTGTGAACCGCGCCGTCGGCGTCAGTACATCCTTGGCGGCCTGTTCCATGAAGTCGAGCGCATCGCCGAGTGAGTGCCCGGGGCCGATGTTGGCGCTGATCGTGGCCGAGCGCAGGCGGTTGAAGTGGTTCAATTCCTTGGGCGCGACATCCTCGCGCACGTGAACGAGGTTGGAGAGCTGTATCAGTTGACCGTCGTTGCCGCGCACGAAAATGTCGGTGAGGTCGCCGGGATCGCGGCGTTCCGCATCGCGCAGTTTGACGATCACGTCATATTGTTCGCCGTCGCGCTTGAAGCGCGTCACCTGGCGTCCGCCGAGCAGGGTCTCCAGCGTGCGCCCCACCTTGTCCACGCCGATACCGATGTTGGCGGCCTTGTCTCGGTCCAGTTGCACGCTGAGGCGCGGTTTGTTGAGTTTGAGGTCGCTGTCGAGATTGACCAGCCCCGGAAACTGCGACGCCTTGGCGAGCATCCCATCCACCAGCGTTTGCAGTTCCGCGTAGGAATTGGCCTGCAGTACGAACTGCACCGGCGGATTGCGGAAGCTTTGTCCCAGCGACGGCGGGCTTATGGGGAAGGCCAGCACGCCGGGCAGCATGAACATCTTGGGGCCGAGTTCGCCCGCGATCTGTTGCGCCGAACGCGCGCGCTGTTCCCACGGTTTGAGGTTCACAAACGAAAGCGCCATGGTGACAGGGTTAGGCCGCTCCAGTCCGGGCGCGACCACCATGAAGTAGGTGTTGACTTCGGGTACCTGGGCGTAAAGCTTTTCTATCTGCTGCGCGTAGCGGTCGGTGTAGGCCATGGTGGAGCCTTCCGGCGCGAACATTATCCCGATCAGGATGCCGCGATCCTCGAGCGGTGCGAGCTCCGACTTGAGCAGGGTGAAGAGCCCTGCGCTGCTCGCCGCCACCAGTGCGCCGATCAGTATCACTGCGGGACGCCGATTGAGCGCGCGAGCGAGCAGCCGCTGGTAGCCCTGGTTGAGCGCGAGCAGCCACTGTTCGCTCAGTTGATAAAGGCGCGTGTGGCTTTTTTCGGGACGCAGGATTTTCGAGCACATCATCGGCGTGAGCGACAGCGCGACGAAGCCTGACACCAGCACTGCGGCGGCGACGGTGAGCGCGAATTCCGCGAACAAACGCCCGGTGTTGCCGGTGGAAAAGGCGAGCGGCGCGAACACCGCGACCAGCGTGAGCGTCATGGCGATGACCGCGAAGGCGATCTCCTTGCTGCCCTCCAGCGCCGCCGCCAGCGGCGCCATGCCGCGCTCGATGCGGCGCTGGATGTTCTCCAGCATCACGATGGCGTCATCCACCACCAGGCCAATGGCGAGCACCAGACCGAGCAGGGTGAGGATATTGATGGAGAACCCCATTGCATAAAGAAAGGTGAAGGCGCCGATCAGCGATACCGGGATGGTGACAATCGGAATCAGCGTGGCGCGCAGGGTGCGCAGGAACAGAAAGATCACCAGGATCACCAGCACCAGCGCCTCGATCATGGTGATGAACACCGCCTCAATGGATTTTTCGATGAACAGCGATTGATCGAACGCCACCTTGAGTTTCATGCCTTCGGGCAACGCCGCCGCGATTTTCGGCAGTTCTTCTTTCACCGCCTGCGCCACGGACAGCGTGTTGGCGGTGGACTGCTTCACTACGCCGAGGCCCACCGCCGGATTGCCGTTCACGCGCACCGCGTTGCGCTCGTCCGCTGGGCCGATCTCGGCGCTGCCCACATCGCCCAGGCGCACCGGATAGCCGTCCACCGTGCGGATGATGATACGGTTGAATTGTTCGGGCGTGCGCAGATCGGTTTCGGTGAGCACCGTAAATTCGCGCTGACTGCTCTCGATGCGCCCGGAGGGGATTTCCAGATTCTGGCTGCGCAGCGCGTCTTCCACGTCCTGCGGCGTGAGCTGGTACGCCGCGAGCCGGTCACGGTCGAGCCAGATGCGCATCGCATAACGCCGCTCGCCGCCGATGATGACACTCGCCACGCCGGGCAGGGTCTGCAACCTGTCCTTCACGATGCGGCTGGCGTAATCGGTGATCTCAAGCTGGTTGTGCTGCTCGCTCGAAAATGCAATCCACATGATGGCCTGCGCGTCGGCCTCGATCTTCGCCACCACCGGCTCGTCTACATCGTCCGGCAACCGCCCGCGCGCCCGCGCGACACGGTCGCGCACGTCGCTCGCGGCTGCATCGGGCTCGCGCGTGCGCACGAATTCCACCGTGATCTGGCTAACCTCTTCGCGGCTCGTGGACTTGATGGTCTTGATGCCTTCGATACCGGCGAGGGTGTCTTCCAACGGGCGCGTCACCTGGCTTTCGATCACCTCCGCGCTTGCGCCGGTGTACACGGTGCGTACCGATACGATAGGCGCGTCGATGTTGGGATACTCGCGCACCGTGAGGCGCTGGTAGGAAATGATGCCGATCAGAACCAGCAGCAGGCTCATCACGGTGGCGAGCACCGGGCGGCGGATCGAAATTTCTGACAGGGTCACGATTTTTGCGCAGCAGGGCTTGGCGTGATAACGCGCACCGGCGCGCCGTCACGCACCTTGGTTTGTCCCGCAGTGATCACCGTATCGCCCGCCTTCAGGCCCTGCACGATTTCCACCTGGCCGTCTTTGCGTTGCCCGATCACCACCTTGGTATGCGCGGCCTTGCCGTCTACCACGCGATAGACGAATTGCGTATCGCCCACGGGGAGCAGCGCCTGTTCCGGTACCAGTACTGCGTCGGTACGGCTTTCCAGTACCAGCGACACGCGCGCGAACATGCCGGGGCGCAGATGCATATCGGGATTCGGGATGCGTGCGCGCAGCAGCAGCGTGCGCGTTTGTTCGTCGATGCGCGGGTCGATGGCGTAGAGCCTGCCGCTGAAACTACGCTCAGGATACGCATCCATTTGCAGCGTGACTTCCTGCTCCGGCTTGATCGACGCGAGATAGGTTTCCGGCGCGCGGAAGTCGAGCTTCAGCGCGTGGATGTCTTCCAGGTTGACGATGTCCTGGCCTTCCTTGACGTAGTCGCCCACGCTGACCTGACGCAGACCCAGCACACCGGCAAAGGGGGCGCTGAGGCGGGTCTTGGTGAACCGCGCTTGCTGCAGCGCCATGCGCGACCGGGATTCATGGAGTTTCTGCTGCGCCTCGTCATAATTTTGCTGGCTCAGTAATTTTTTCTCGAACACATCGCGCGCCCGTGCGAAATTGAGCTCACTGAGTTTCAGCGTCGCGGCGCTCTCGGCGAGCTGGGCGCGATGCTCGGCATCGTCGAGCCGGATCAGCTCGGCACCCGCCTTTACGGCCTCGCCCTCGGTGAAATGAATGGCGGCAACACGACCGACGATCTCGGAGCGAATCACAACCGACTCGTTGGCGCGCAGCGAGCCCACCGCGCTGATGACGCGGTTAACGACACCGGTGTGTGCCGCGACAGCCTCCACGGGCAGCGCCATTGCGCCCGGCGGCCCGCCGCCACCCGGCCCTGCGCTGTGGCCTTGTTTGCCGCCGTCGCTGCATGCGCTCAATGCGCCAAGTAGCAGCAGTCCGTAAAACAGTCGCAATTCATTATGCATATTTTTTCAGTATGTAAAAAATAAGTCCCCTCCCCCTCAATGGGGGAGGGTTAGGGCGGGGGTGAGTAGGGTGCCTTGTGCATGTGACTTTCACCCCCATCCCAGCCTTCCCCCGCCAAGGGGGAAGGAGTGTTTATAGCACAAAGGTCTGTGGCTGCGGCGCGTTGATGAGTGCGGGCACACAGGTTTCAAACAGGCTCTCGCGTGTCCACTCGGCGGGCCCCACGCGCGTGATGAGCAAGGCCTCCATGCTCGGCACCTGGCCGACGATCATGAATAAACGTCCACCTGCGTTAAGCTGCTGCTGAAAGACCTCCGCAAACAGCGGCAGCGAACCGGTGACGGCTATGACATCGTAAGTGCCGTGCTGGTTCCAGCCGCGCGCCGCGTCACCCGTTTCCAGTGTGACGTTGCTGATGTCATGGGCTGCGAGTTTTTGCCGTGCGGATGCGGTGAACTCCGCGAAGATGTCCACGCTGTAAACGTGTTGGCCGGAGCGCGCGAGCAGCGCCGTGAGATAACCGCTGCCGGTGCCGATCTCCAGTATCGTGTCGACTGGCAGAATGGCGAGCGCCTGCAACAGCCTTGCCTCGAGCCGTGGCGACATCATCGCCTGGCCATTGCCAAGAGCGATTTCGGTGTCCGCAAACGCGAGCTTGCGCTGGGCCGGCGGCACGAAGTCCTCACGCGGCAGCTGCGGCAGCAGCTCCAGCACGCGCGGGTCGAGCACTTCCCATGGGCGTATCTGTTGCTCGATCATGTTGAAGCGGGCTTGTTCGATATTCATTGTGGCGCAACCTGGGGCGGGAAAAATCGAGCCATCAATATAGAGTGCTTTAGGTGTCGTATGCAAGGCGGCAGGCCACCTCAGGCTTGCAAAGCGCCCACCTATCGGCTACGGTGAGACAAGCAGCTAGGGGTGCCTGAGCGCTCATCAAGGGCGGCAGGCTGAGAAAAGGGCTAAAAGCCCATAACCCTCTGAACCTGAACCGGTTAATACCGGCGTAGGAAAGCGGCGTGACAGCTCTTTCCTGCGCCCATGACATTAGTAAAGGTGAATCATGAGCGCACTTCCCGAAAACTTTCTCAGCAAAACTATCACCGTCGATGAGGCGGTGACGCGGCCGTTTCCCAATTCGCGCAAGATTTATGTGCCGGGCAGCCGTGCCGATATCCGTGTGCCGATGCGCGAGGTGAGCCTCTCCGACACGCCGTCGAGCTTCGGTGCCGAACACAATGCGCCGATGCCCTTGTACGACACCTCCGGCCCTTACACCGATCCTGCGGCGGCCATCGATCTGCGCAAAGGGTTGCCGCCGCTGCGCGCGGCGTGGATCGAAGAGCGCGGCGATACGGAAGACTTGGGCGCGACAAGTTCGGCCTACGGGCGCGAGCGCGCCGCCGATGCGCGGCTGGCCCATTTGCGCTTTGCGCACATCCGCGCGCCACGGCGCGCGAAGACCGGGCGCAACGTCTCGCAGATGCACTACGCGCGGCAGGGCATCATCACGCCAGAAATGGAATACATCGCGCTGCGTGAAAATATGCTGCGCGAGCAGGGCCTGCCGAATCAGCAGCATCCGGGCGAGTCCTTCGGCGCCGCGATTCCGCTGCACATCACGCCGGAATTTGTGCGCGACGAGGTCGCGCGCGGGCGTGCCATCATCCCTGCCAATATCAATCACCCCGAACTTGAGCCGATGATCATCGGGCGCAATTTTCTGGTCAAGATCAACGCCAATATTGGCAACTCCGCAGTCACTTCCAGTATCGAGGAGGAAGTGGAGAAAATGGTGTGGTCCACGCGCTGGGGCGGCGATACGGTGATGGATTTGTCCACCGGCAAAAACATCCACGAGACGCGCGAGTGGATCATCAGAAACTCGCCGGTGCCCATCGGCACCGTGCCCATTTATCAGGCGCTGGAAAAGGTTGACGGCAAGGCCGAAGATCTCACCTGGGAAATTTTCCGCGATACGCTCATTGAGCAGGCCGAGCAGGGCGTGGATTACTTCACCATACACGCCGGCGTGCGACTGGCCTATGTGCCGCTCACCGCCAAGCGCGTCACCGGTATCGTCTCGCGCGGCGGCGCCATACTGGCCAAGTGGTGCCTCGCGCATCACAAGGAAAATTTCCTCTACACGCATTTCGAAGACATCTGCGCGATCATGAAGGCGTATGACGTGAGCTTTTCGCTCGGCGACGGCCTGCGCCCCGGCTCGATTGCGGACGCCAACGACGCCGCGCAGTTCGCCGAACTGGAAACACTGGGTGAGCTGACCCAGATCGCATGGAAGCACGACGTGCAGACCATGATCGAAGGCCCCGGCCATGTGCCGATGCATCTGATAAAAATCAATATGGAAAAACAGCTCGCGGAGTGCGGCGAAGCGCCGTTCTACACACTGGGACCGCTCACTACTGACATCGCGCCGGGCTATGACCACATCACCTCCGCCATCGGCGCGGCGATGATCGGCTGGTACGGTTGCGCCATGCTGTGTTACGTCACGCCCAAGGAGCACCTGGGGTTGCCGGACAAAAACGACGTGCGCGCAGGCATCATTGCCTACAAGATCGCCGCGCACGCCGCCGATCTCGCCAAGGGCCACCCCGGCGCACAACTGCGCGACAACGCGCTGTCCAAGGCGCGCTTCGAGTTCCGCTGGGAAGACCAGTTCAACCTCGGCCTCGACCCGGAGCGCGCACACGAATATCACGACGCAACCCTGCCCAAGGAATCCGCCAAGCTCGCGCACTTCTGCTCCATGTGCGGCCCGCACTTCTGCTCGATGAAGATCACGCAAGACGTGCGCGACTACGCCGCGCAGAAAGGCATCGAAAGTGCCGAGCTCGCGCTGGAGCAGGGCATGCAGGAAAAGGCGCAGGAATTCAAGGGACAGGGTAGTCAGGTGTATCGGAGGCTATAGATTTATTCTCCGTGCGTACCCTCTACCCCAACATCAAGGCCTACGTCGAACACAGCCTGACGGTAGAGTCTCCGCACGTGCTGCACGTGGAGGAATGCGGCAACCCGCACGGTATTCCGGTGCTGTTTGTGCACGGCGGGCCGGGGGCGGGGTGCGAGCCTTATCACCGGCGCTTTTTTAATCCCGATCTCTACCGCATCATTTTGTTCGACCAGCGCGGCAGCGGGCGTTCCGCGCCGCATGCCGAACTTGCAGGCAATACTACGCAGGCGCTGGTGGGGGACATGGAGTTTATCCGTATCCATCTCGGCATCGAACGCTGGGTGTTGTTCGGCGGTTCGTGGGGCTCCACACTTTCACTCGTGTATGCGGAGACTCATCCTGAGCGTGTGCTGGGATTGATTCTGCGCGGCATTTTTTTGTGCCGTCCGCGCGAGATTGCATGGTTTTATCAGGAGGGCGCGAACCGCATCTTTCCGGATTACTGGCAGGATTTCCTGCGCCCGATTCCGCCACAGGAGCGCGGCAATTTAGTGCATGCGTATCATCGACTGCTGACCGGCCCTAACGAGGTGGCGCGCATGGCGGCGGCCAAGGCGTGGTCGGGTTGGGAAGGGCGCACGCTCACCCTGGTCGAAAGCCCCGCTGTGATCGGCCACTTTTCCAGCGCACACACAGCCCTCAGCCTCGCGCGCATCGAATGTCATTACTTCATGCACGACAGTTTTCTGGAGCCGAACCAGATTCTGCGCGATGCGCACAGGCTGAAGGATATTCCCGGCGTGATCGTGCACGGGCGTTACGACATGGTGTGTCCGCTGGAGAGCGCGTGGGAATTGCACCAGGCTTGGCCGCAGGCGGAGTTCAAGATCGTTGCCGGCACGGGGCACGCGGCGAGTGAGCCGGGCACGCTGGATGCCCTGCTTCAGGCTGCGGATGACATGGCGCAGCGCTGCCATAAAACATGATAGCGTTGTTGCAGCGTGTGACGCATGCGCAGGTGGAGGTGGAGGGCGTCACCATCGCGCGCATCGAGCGCGGATTGCTGGTGTTCGTTGGTGTCGAGCGTGATGATACAGAGATAGAAGCTAATCGTCTGGTGGCGCGCGTGCTCGGCTATCGTGTGTTTTCCGATGAGCAAAGCAAAATGAATCACAGCCTGCGCGACATTGACGGCGAACTACTGCTGGTGCCGCAGTTTACGCTCGCGGCGGATACGCGCAAGGGTTTGCGCCCCAGCTTCACGCCGGCGGCAGCGCCTGAGGACGGCGCACGCTTGTTTGATTGCGTGGTGCGCAAGGCGCGAGCGGATTACGGCAAGGTGGAGTGTGGTCGTTTCGGAGCGGACATGCAGGTCACACTCACCAACGACGGGCCGGTGACTTTTTTATTGCGTACTGCGCCTGGAGCGTCGCGCCGGGAATCCGATAACTCAACATGAATGTTGGTCGGGATGAGAGGATTTGAACCTCTGGCCCCTAGCTCCCGAAGCTAGTGCTCTACCAAGCTGAGCTACACCCCGTTAAAAACATTGACACGTAGCAAGTTACAAGTTTCAAGATAAACCACTTGTCACAGGCTGCTAATAGCTACGGTTTGCGGAAAATTCGGCAAGCGCGATCAGTGCTTCTTTGTAGGGCGATCCGGGTAACGCCGCCAGCACTGCGCTGGCCTTGTCCGCCTCCGCTTTTGCCGAGCGCGCAGTGTACGCGATGGCCCCGGTGGATTCAATGGCGGCGGTGACGAGCGCGATGTGGTCGCGGCCACCGCTTTCGACCGCGCGGCGCAACAGCGTTTGTTGCTCTGGTGTGCCTTTGCGCAGGGCGTGGATCAGGGGCAGCGTGGGTTTGCCCTCGGCCAGATCGTCGCCTACGTTTTTGCCTAGTTGCGCGGACGCCGCGCTGTAATCGAGTACATCATCCACCAGCTGGAACGCCGTGCCGAGATGCATGCCGTAGGCCGCGAGTGCCTGTTGCAGCTCTTGCGGTTGATGCGCGAGCACAGCACCCAGTTGCGCTGCGGCCTCGAATAGCTTCGCGGTCTTGCAGCGGATCACCTCCAGATAGCGCTGCTCGGTGGTGTCCGGGTCGTGACAGTGCAGCAGTTGCAGCACCTCGCCTTCCGCGATGACGTTGGTGGTGTGCGCGAGAATTCTCATCACCTCCATCTGGTTCGCCTCCACCATCATTTCGAACGCGCGCGAATAGAGAAAATCGCCCACTAGCACACTCGCCTCGTTGCCCCACACGTGGTTGGCAGTCTCCTTGCCGCGCCTGAGCTCCGAGCCGTCCACCACATCGTCGTGCAGCAGCGTGGCGGTATGGATGAATTCGATCACGGCGGCGAGGGCGATGTGGCCGCTGCCATGATAGCCGCAGGCACGCGCGGCGAGCAGCACCAGCATCGGACGCAGGCGCTTGCCGCCGCTGTTGATGATGTAGCCGCCCACCTGATTGATGAGCACCACATCGGACGAAAGCCGTTGCTGGATCAGGGCGTTCACCTCGCGCATGTCGTCTGCGACGAGGGTGTGGATGTCCGCTAACGTCATATGCCGGGGCCTGGGAAATGGATAGCCATGCTAGCAGGCCGCCCCGGAAAATGCAGCAGCCCGGCAGGGTAAGGCCCAGATTGGTTTGACCTTGCGCAGCAGAGGCACTACAATTGCGGTCTTAATGAATGGCACGCAGGCAGTACGGGAGAAGGACATGTACGCAGTAATTGAAACCGGCGGCAAGCAATACCGAGTGACTGAGGGCGCGACATTGCGCGTTGAGTTGCTGCCTACGGAGCAGGGCGCGTCGGTCAATTTCGATCAGGTGTTGATGGTAGGTGAAGGCGCAGAGGTTCAGGTCGGCGCGCCCTACGTCAAGGGCAGCAAGGTGACCGCGACCGTGACCGCGCATGGCCGTGGCGACAAGATACGTATTATCAAATTCCGTCGGCGCAAGCATTACGCCCGTACCCAGGGTCACCGCCAGAGCTACACCGAACTCCAGATTACCGGCATCACTGCGGGTAAGTAGTACACTCTAAAAAGGCAGACTACCATGGCACATAAAAAAGCAGGCGGCAGTACACGTAACGGTCGCGACTCCCAATCCAAGCGCCTTGGCGTCAAGTGTTTCGGCAGCGAGCGTGTCGTCGCGGGCAACATCATCGTGCGTCAACGCGGCACTGCGTATCACCCCGGCGTCAATGTAGGCCTGGGCAAGGATCACACGCTTTTTGCCGTGGCCGATGGACAGGTGAAATTCGAGATCAAGGGCCCGCTCGGCCGCCGCTTCGTGAGCGTAGTGCCGAATTAACAAAGCAGGTTGGCGTGCAAGCTGTAAAAAAGCCCCTTACGTTGGGGCTTTTTTTTGTCTAGCGGATAGCTCTTAAATATACTCAATAAGCTCAATAAGCTCATAAGTTAAGGCTACACTTTCCGCTACGTCCCCGCCCCCTGTTTAGGGGTGAGGCCGTGAAACCGCCGAACGCCAAGCCAGGACGGCTAGTCTGGACTTTTGCGCAGAGCATGGATAGCGCAGCGCAAAAGGGGACAGGGTGGGGGTAGAGTAAACACGGTATTATACAGGAGACACACTAACGGCGTGCCGCCGTTAGTGTGTC